>JBAVQD010000056.1:0-15824 GCA_049693675.1 Candidatus Sulfotelmatobacter sp.
CCGCAGATGGGAACGGATTGGAGCCCGGTAGGGCAGATTTATTTTTTTACGCTGCATAGCACGAATCCGGCGTATGACCCGATGGAACTGAAATCTCTGGAAGATTGGGTCGTGGAAAAAAGTTTTAAGTCGGTACCGGATGTGGTGGATGTTTCCAGCTTCGGCGGGCCCACGCGCGAGTATCAGGTGCGCGTCGATCCCAACAAGCTGATCGCTTACGGCCTGAGCCTGGCGCAGATCGAGCAGCAACTCACCAACAACAACGCTAACGCGGGCGGAAGTTTTATTCAGGAAGGACTGCAACAGATTAACGTGCGCGCTGTGGGAATGGTTGACCGGTCGCAGGATATTGCGGAGACGGTGATCCTGACCAAGAACGGCACGCCGCTGCGGGTGAAGGACATTGCCGTGGTATCGCAAGGTCCGAAGATTCGGCTGGGGCAGTTTGCCCGAGCGATTCATCGCGAAGATGGAAAAATTATCGACAACGACGATGTGGTTTCAGGCATCGTGTTGTTGCGCAAAGGCGCACCGGCGGACAACGCGCTGCAAGGGATTCATAAAGAAGTGGAGGAACTGAACGATCATATTCTGCCGCCGGGCGTGAAGGTGGTGCCGTTTATCGATCGCAGCGATCTGGTTCACTTCACCAGCCATACGGTGCTGCACAATCTGACGGAAGGAATGATCCTGGTCTCGATCATTCTGTTTTTGTTTCTGGGAAATATTCGCGGCGCGCTCATCGTAGCGGCGACGATTCCGTTTTCATTATTGTTTGCGTCGATCTGTTTGGATTTACGGCATATTCCGGCAAACCTGTTGTCGTTGGGAGCGCTCGATTTTGGCATGGTGGTGGATGGGGCGGTGGTGATGGTGGAAAACATCGTCCGCCATTTGGGACACAAAAGCGAAAACGGAAAAACTCCCAGTGAAAGAATCAGCGAGGCGTCGCACGAAGTGCAGCGGCCGGTGTTTTATGCCATCGCAATCATCATTACTGCTTACTTGCCCATCTTCACGCTGCAGCGGGTGGAGGGCAGGCTGTTCCATCCCATGGCGTGGACGGTTGCGTTTGCGCTGCTGGGGGCGCTGATCTTTTCGATTGTGATTGCGCCGGTGCTGGCGAGTTTTGCATTCCAGAAGGGAGCAAGCGAGTGGCATAACCCGGTGATGGCGTTTGTGATTGACCGGTATCGAGTTGCGGTTCGCTGGGCGATTCGTCATCGTGCGGTCACGATTGGCGTGGTCTTGATCATGGTCGCGGTGGGAAATTATCTCGCCTTCGGCGGAGCCATCGGTTCGGAATTTTTGCCGCATCTGGATGAAGGCGCGCTGTGGGTGCGGGGCACGCTCGCACCCAGCACTGGTCCGGACGAAGGCATACGAGTGGCGAATCAGGCGCGGATCATTCTTTGTTCGTTTCCCGAAGTTCCGCAATGTACCAGCCAAGTGGGGCGGCCGGATGACGGAACCGATACCACGGGATTTTTCAATACCGAATTTTTCGTCGATCTGAAGCAGAAAGAGAATTGGCGGGCAGTGTTTCATGAGAATAAGGATGAATTGATTGCTGCCATGCAACGCGAGCTGGATAAAATTCCCGGCGTGACGTGGGGATTCTCGCAGCCGATTGAAGACAACATGGAAGAGGCGGTGAGCGGAGTTAAGGGCGCGCTGGCCACGAAGATTTATGGCGACGATTTGAAAGTGCTGGAGGCCAAGAGCGATGAGGTCGTCAACATCATGCGCGGAATCAGAGGGGTTGAGGATCTTGGCGTCTTCCGCGTGCTGGGGCAGCCGAATTTGAATGTGACCGTAGACCGGGCGGCGTGCGCGCGGTATCAGATCAACGTCTCTGATGTGCAGGATGCGGTGCAGACCGCGGTGGGGGGGAACGCGCTCACGCAGGTGCTGAAGGGCGAGGCGCGGTACGACCTGACGTTGCGCTATCTGCCGCAATACAGGAATACGGAAGAAGCGATCGAGAATATTCGACTGCTCTCGCCGAGCGGCGAGCGAGTATCGCTGGCGCAGTTGTGCAAGATCAGCGTGACGGATGGAGCTTCCGAAGTTTATCGCGAAGGCAACCGGCGTTATGTGGCGATTAAGTACAGCGTGCGCGGCCGCGACCTGGGCAGCACGGTGGAAGAAGCAATCAAGAAGGTGAACGAGCAGGTGAAATTGCCCACCGGCTACAACATCGACTGGGAGGGGGAATACGCCAGCCAGAAGCGGGCGAATGCGCGGCTGCTGATCGTGTTGCCGATCACGATTCTTATTATCTTTATTCTTCTTTATACGATGTTCAAATCATTCAAATGGGCGGGGTTGATCATGGTGAACATTGCGATCGCGCCTATTGGAGGATTGCTGGCGCTATGGTTCACGGGAACGAATTTCAGCGTTTCCTCCGGCGTGGGATTTCTGGCGCTGTTCGGCGTTTCGGTGCAAACCGGAGTGATCATGCTGGAATACATCAACCAGCTTCGCGCGCGGCGATTCACGGTTGAGGACGCGGCGGTGGAGGGAGCGGTGTTGAGACTGCGGCCGATTATGATGACGATGCTGGTGGCGACGTTGGGATTGCTGCCGGCGGCTTTGTCGCACGCGATTGGTTCAGATTCGCAGAGGCCGTTTGCGATTGTGATTGTGGGAGGTCTGATCGCGGCGCTGATTATGAGCGTCTTTTTATTGCCGACGCTTTATGTTTGGGTGGCGCGGGAGCGGGATGTGCTGCCGATGAGCGATGAAGGGTTCGAGGTGGGAGAGCACGTGGATTAGGACGTTCTGCGGAAAATATAGGTAGATCGCGCAGGACACCCTGGGCCATTGCAGTGCATCAAAAGTTTTGCCCGTCTATCGACGCGTCCGAGGTCTGGTTTGAAAACCATTGGATTCAAGTTTGTTGTGTGCTGCCTGCTGGCGGCGCCGGTTGGGCTCTCCGCGCAGACATCATCTGCCGAAGGCCTCGCGGCGAACCCTGTCTTTCAACAGAATTGCGCGAAGTGCCACGGTAAGACCGCGGAAGGCCGCCACTTTGGCGGGCCATCGCTTGTGTCTGAAAAGGTAACGGACACTTCCGCCGATGACTTGCGCAACATCATCAGCAACGGCAAACACAGAATGCCGAAGTTCGAAGGCAAGCTAACGCCGGAAGAAATCAACAGACTGGTTGAGCAGATACGAATGCTGAGTAAGAAGTGAATCGGGGTGTTGGATCGGACTGCAATTGGCCCAACCGAGCGGAGTCGTTCGTATGAGGAACTGCGCTCCGATGCGGAAGCCACGCGTAACATTGTAGAGAGAATTCTGCGTGAAACATTTGCCCCTCATTGCCGGTACTGGTTTTGTGGCGATCTGCGCAGCTGTATGCCCAGGTCAAACGGCTAGCAGTTCGACCCAGAATAGAAGCGCTGCTGGCCGCGAACCGCGATATCTTGGGCGATTGAGGGATGGGTAGACCCGAGATGTTGGCGGGGCAAAAAAATTAAGAGTTCCGAGGTGGTGTTGAGTCCATTCGTCTCGGCCAGTAGCTCGCGTTAGACCCTTGCTTGACCTGCTGTGCTGCTTTCCCTTGCGGGCGCGCTGCCTGCGATCTTCGCTTGGGCTCCGGGCTTACCGCCAACCGGATAAACCTACTCAACGCCTCGGAACTCTATCCTGCCTTCGACTGGGCTTCTCGTTCTCCTCGACCAGCGCTTTGCTATAGACCCTTGCTTGCCTTCTCTGCCTCATTTTTCAATGGGAGAGTGACTTCGCTTGAGCCCCGGACGCCGCACCAACCGGAAAAACTTAAGAAACTGTCAAAGAACGATCCTGTTGTACTCCTTTTAAGATTTGCGTCAACGAAAAGATGGCGAGTTTATGTGATTTGTTTTCAATCGAGTGCAGGGCGTTCACAGGCGGGTGACAGGATTTTGTGCAGAGCGAAAAGCAATCTGCGGAGATGCCGCGCTGGACGGGCGTTTTAGGCTGATCGTAGAGTCGCGGATCCGGCGTGAGGAAAAGTTTCGGTGGCTGGCCAGACT
The DNA here is from genome assembly GCA_049693675.1 of Candidatus Sulfotelmatobacter sp. GTDB lineage: Bacteria > Acidobacteriota > Terriglobia > Terriglobales > Acidobacteriaceae > Sulfotelmatobacter. The sequence continues at coordinate 4,029 of JBAVQD010000056.1, forward strand.
GTGAAAAACTGATCAGAGTCTTGGTGGGCAAGGGATTTCGCCACAGATTGAGGCCAACAGACGCGCCCAAGAGGATAAGATCCCGAGCGTTTAATGGCTTGACAATGCATGTAAGTCTGCTAAAGTTCGAGAAAAGCTGCACAAACAAACGATTCGCAAGGTGCCCAAGGTTATGAAGAATGTTTATGAGGTTCTGCGGCAGAAGGAAATGGAGTTGACCCGGCTGGAGAAAGAGGTAGAGGCGTTGCGGCTGGTGGCCCCGTTGCTCTCCGAAGAAAAGGAAATGAACGCCGAGATGGGAAAATCGGCCCTGCCTACCGCGGTGAACGGGCCACAGGCGCCGTTGCGCATTCCATCGCCGCCCGTGGTGGCTGCTGCGCAGCCCGTGCGCGCGGCGGGATGGGACGAGACGGCCAAGCGCTGGCCGTAGGAAGCAGGCGCCCTTCTATTCTTTAGCCTGCGTCGGGGGCTAAAGCCCATCTGTTTTTGGCTCTAAGTGGCACGACTGAAGTCGTGCCCTTCCCGATCTCTTTTATCTTTATCTTTTTTATCTTTATCTTTCTTATCTTTATCTTTATCTTTCTTATCTTGATCTTTATCTTTCTTATCTCGATCTTTATCTTTCTTATCTTGATCTTTATCTTTCTTATCTCAGGCCGACGATTCTTCTAGCTACGCGATTCTCGCTGTCATTCTCGGTCGATGATTCTTTTCGATCAACTCTGCTTCACAATCTTTGTTAATGCTGCCAGCAGTCGGTCCACTTCTTCGGCCGTGTTGTAATGCACGAGGCCGATGCGGAGGAAGCCTCCGGACTTTTCCACGTCGAGGCGCTCGGTGAGGTTTAGGGCGTAATAGTTTCCGTCCCAGGTGAAGAAGCCCTGCTCGCCGAGTTTCGTGGCGAGGGCCAGGGGAGTTTGTTCTGGGGTTTGATTTTCGACGCGAATGGCTAGGGTGGGACAGCGTTCGTTGAAGCGGGCGGGATCGGTGATGCCGTAGATTTTCAGGTTTGGAATTTTTTTTAAGCCGGTGATGAGGCGTTCCATCAAGCTGCGCTCGTGGCGGTGGATGGCTTCGAAGGCGGCTTCAATGGCGGCTCGGCGGGGGGAGGGTCGAGCTTCGCTCGATGGACAGCCGAGGGCGGCTGTCCCCACATGTGTCATTGCGTGGCGACCGAGGCCGGCGATGTAATCCACGCAGGCGGTGATGCCGGCGATGCATTCATGGTTGAGGGTGCCCCACTCCCAGCGGTTGGGGACGGCGTTCGTGAGCGGGCGAACTTTGTAAGGATGCAGGCGCTGCAGGTGCTCGCGCTTGCCGTAGAGCACTCCCATGTGCGGTCCGAAAAATTTGTAAGTGGAGCAGACGAGGAAATCGCAATCGAGATCGGCGACGTCGATGAGGCCGTGCGGGCCGTAGTGGACGGCGTCGACGTAGGCGAGGGCGCCGACGGCGTGGGCGAGGCTTACGATTTTCTTGACTGGATTGATGGTGCCGACGGCGTTCGAGGCGTAGCCGATGGCGACGAGTTTGGTGCGTGAATTTATTTTGCTGGCAACGTCATCGAGATTGAGGGTGCAATCTTCTTCGTGAATTTCGGCCCAGCGGATGGTGGCGCCCTGTTCATCGAGCGCGAGCCAGGGGGAAACGTTGGCGTCGTGATCGAGGCGGGTGACCAGGATTTCATCGCCGGGTCCGAGGTCGCGGCCAATCGAGCGCGACATCGCGTAGGTAAGCGTGGTCATGTTGGGGCCGAAGACGATTTCGTCAGCGGCGCAGTTTAGGAAGTCGGCCATGGCGGCGCGGGCATCGGCGAGCATGGCGTCGGTGTTGCGGCTGGTGGCGTAGGCTCCGCCGGTATTGGCGTTGTTGCGACGCAAGTAGTCGGAGATGGCGTCGATGACGCGCTGCGGAACTTGCGTTCCGCCGGGGCCGTCGAGGAATACGGCGGGGTGGTTGTTGATGGTTTGGGATAGTGACGGGAATTGGGCGCGGATTTGGGTTAGGTCGAGGATGGCGGGGGCGGCAGTTTCAGTCGTGGGCATGGGTTCGATTCAGTTTTATCACGGAAGGAACGTCCGGAGGACGTTTGACGATAGCCCGGCGTTTCAACGCCGGGTGTTGACCGGGGCGCGCAGTGACGTCCCGTAGGGACGTTTGAAACATAGAGTTCGGGCGCGGTTTTTTCGAGATCGTTCGTTGGCAAATTCAGGCATCCCTACGGGACGCGGTTCCTTCTCGTTTGGCCTACCCGGCGTTGAAACGCCGGGCTATTGTCGGGCGTCCTGCGGACGCGAGGCAGCGCACTTAACGGCGATGGGTCGTCGAGCGAGACGCGGCCGGGGGGATATCCTTCACTCCGCCTGAAGAACGGCTGCGTTCAGGATGACAACATCGTTGGAAGAGCGGCTGCTTCAGGATGACGCCGGGATCGCAGGGCCTAAAGGCCAGTTAGATTCTTAAAACTTTATCGCAGCGCTGAAGCGCTGCGCCACCCAAAGGCAATCGCGAGCGGATGTACTTACGACAACCGGGGTGCCGCGCTACTTTGTTGCGGCGCGGACGAAATCTGCGAGCATGCCGTAGGCGGTTGCGTAGAGGCCGGGATTTTCTTCGGTGAGGGCCAGGCCGGGGAAGATGTCCGTTTCGAAATAAACGTACGACGAGGTGCCGGTGATTTGCGCCATGGGATCGGTTGGCGGGATTTGTTCGGGGCGCACGCTGGCTTCGATTCCCTGCTCTGTTTTTTTGGCGCGGCAGATTAGTTTGTAGGGCTTTCCTTCTTTTTTTGCGGCGCGGACGGCTTCGGCGCTCAAGGTGCGAATTCCTTCGCGAGTGATTTCTTCTAACTTGATTGGAACATCCATCAGGACGGTTATCAGCGCGGCGGTTTTTACGGCGGCGTCCCAGCCGTCGATGTCGTGGGTGGCGTCGGTTTCGGCGATGCCCAGCGCTTGCGCTTTCTTTAACGCTTCGTCGAAGGTGAGGCCGCTTTCCATTTCGGTGAGGATGACGTTGGTGGTGGAATTCAGGATGCCGTGAAATCCGCGCAGCTGAATTGCGGGAAGTTGGTCGAAAAAAGAAAAGATGGGAACGCCATCCATTACGGTGGATTCGAAGAGGAAGCGTTTGTTTTGGGATGCGGCGAGATCACGGAGTTCGCGGTAGGCGTGGACGATGGGTCCTTTGTTGGCGGTGACGGCGTGGGCTCCGTGAGTTAGGGCGGCGCGGATGTGATCGATGGCGGGCTGGCCGTTTTCCACGTTGAGGGACGTGGCTTCGAATAAGACATCGGCGCGGGCGGCGGAGAGCCAGGTGCGGACGTTTGTTAGTTCTGCGCCGGGCCCGGGGTGCTTAGCGCGCGAGGGCGCGCGCTCCACACAATCTGGGATGTCTAGGCCTTCGGGATTGGCGATCCATCCCTGGCGGCGGCTGGCGATTCCGGTGATGCGGAAGGAGATTCCGTGGCGGTCGCGGAGTTCCTGTTCCTGGTCGAGCAGGAGTTGCAGGAGCGTGCGGTTGACGTTGCCGAAGCCGAGGAAGCAGAGGTTGTAGGTGTGAATACGGGTCCCCTCAGGGGCTAAAGCCCACTCAATTTTGGCCGCAGACGCGGCGCTGAAGCGCCGCTCTTCCACGGTGCTGCATGCTTTCGTGGTGCAGGTTTTTACAACGGTGCGGTTGAGCTCGCCGCAGCGCCTAAAGGCGCGTCCGATTGTCGCCGCAAATGGCACGCCTGAAGGCGTGCCCTAATACGAATCAACTTTACGGCGCGGCTGAAGCCGCGCCCTTCACTATTGCGCTGAGGTGAACGCGTCTTTCAAAGCTGTTTCTGGGGGGGCGCACTCTCTCAGAATAATCCTTGCCGAGCTAACCCATTACGGTGGTGTGTTCGGGTTTTATTTTGTAGAGCACGCGGACTTCGCCGGGATGGCTGTAGGGATATTTATCGACGCCGAGATATTTCTTGGCCATCTTGTCGATATGAGCGCTGGCTCCGTCTTCGGTGATTTCGACGACGCGGCCGCGAATTTCCAGATAGCGGTAGGGATTTTCGGGATCCATAAGTGCGAGGGCCACGCGCGGATCGCGGCGAACGTTTTTATCTTTCTGGCGTCCTTTGGCGGAGTTGAAGATGACGTGTTCGCCATCGTAGTCGACCCAGACCGGGGTGACTTGCGGCCGGCCATCGGGCATGAGGGTGCCGAGGCTGGCGAAGGCACGTTTCGTGAACAGGTCGCGATATTTTTCGGGGATGGTTTCGGGCATTAGGCCTCCTGGCGGTCGTGCGATGAAGCAACAGGACATTATAGATGCGGGTTGTCGCCTGCGGGGAATGTCAGTATTCTTGCAGGATTTGGCGAGCACGGTCAGCGATAAGTGGCCAGAGACGAGGACGATTCGCATGAATGTTTTATCCCGAGAGGAGAATTGGAATGAGGCCTGGGCGCGGCATTGCGGGAGGCACGTTATGGAGCTAAAGGGTAGTGGTGAAGAAATCAGGTGTCCCTCCGGGACGCGTTTCCATCGTCCACTTTCCCCGGCGCTAAGAGCGCCGGGCTATTATCATCCGCCCCTCCGGGGCATCTGCGCCACGACTAAGGGCTTTGCCCTTTCCGCTATTGTCATGGCCGGCCTTTTGCTGGCAATTGCGTTTATCTTTTCATTTGTCTTCCCATTACAAGCTCAGGCGCAGGCGAACTATCCGCAGACGATTGTTTTTATGACCGACTTTGGGGTGGTGGATGATTCGGTGGCGCTGTGCAAGGGGGTGATGTATTCGATCGTGCCGCAGGTGCGCATTGTCGATCTGACGCATGAGGTCACGCCGTTTTCGATTCTTGATGGAGCACGGTTTTTATATGGAGCGACGCCTTATTTTCCCGCGGGAACGGTGTTTGTGGTGGTGATCGATCCGACGGTGGGCAGCACGCGCAAGGCGATTGTGGCCAAGTCGAAGCGCGGGCAATATTTTGTGCTGCCGGATAACGGACTGCTCACGCTGGTGGAGCAGCGCGACGGGATCGAGGGGGTGCATGAGATCACGAATCCGGATTGGATGATTGGCACGAAGATGTCATCGACATTTCATGGACGCGATATTTTTTCTCCGGCGGGGGCGCATGTGGCGCGGGGCGACGATTGGACGAAGGCGGGGCCGGAGATGCCGGTGGCCTCGTTGGTGCGGTTGGAGTTGAATGCAGCGCGGGTGGATGAGCGTGGAGCCTCGGCGGAGGTGATTGCGACGGATGGTCCGTTTGGAAATCTGGTGACGAATCTGGCGGCGGAGGATTTTTTGAAGCTTGGCTACCAGCGGGGGCAGGAAATTCCGGTGAGGATTGGCGGTAAAGAAATGAAGATTAAGTTCGTGAAGACATTCAGCGACGTGGCGCTGGGGCAGCCGCTTTTGTATATCGATTCGAGGGGACGGTTTGCGATGGCGGTGAATCAGGGGAGTTTTGCGGCGGTGTATGGGGTGAAGCCGCCGGTGGAGTTTAGTATTGCGCGGGTTGGGAAATGAGCACGCTCACGTTTGTCATCACGAGCGAAGCGAGGGATCCTGGTGTTTGCTCGTGCCATCCGTGGCGACGCTGACTGCGAACACCAAGGTCCCTCGCGTCGCTCGGGATGACAGCAATTAGTTTAGACAGCGATTTCTGGGTCGGTCTGAATTCGCGGTAACACTGCTCGCAGTAGGGCTTCGAAGCTTGACTTGACGCGTTCGCCGGTTTCCATCACTTCCTGATGTGACAGCGGCTGGTCGAGGATGCCGGCGGCCATATTTGTGACACAGGAGATGGCCAAGACTTTTATTCCCAGGTGACGCGCGGCGATCACTTCGAAGGCGGTTGACATGCCGACCAGGTCGGCGCCGATGATCCGCAGATAATTTATTTCGGCGGGGGTTTCGTAGCTGGGGCCGAGCAGGGCGGCGTAGACGCCTTCATGCAGATTCATTCCAAGTTTGGCTGCTTCTTCTTTGGCGAATGCGCGAAAGTCTTTTGGGTAGGCGTGAGTCATGTCGGGAAAGCGGACGCCGAAGCGGTCATCGTTCGGGCCGACCAACGGATTGGTTCCCTGCAGATTGATGTGGTCGCGAATGAGGACCAGCGCGCCTTGCTGATAACTTAAATTGATGCCGCCGGCGGCGTTGGTGAGGATGACGGAGCGGATGCCCATGCGTCCGAAGACGCGCATGGGGAAGGCGACTTGCTGCGGCGAGTATCCTTCATAGAGATGAACGCGGCCTTGCATTACGGCTACAGGAACCGTGCCTGCGTTGCCGATTACCATTTGTCCGGCATGGCCGATGGCGGTGGAGCGCGGGAAGGCGGGGATTTCGCGAAAAGGGATTCGGGCGGCGTCGGTTAAGGAGTCGGCGAATCCGCCCAGGCCTGATCCGAGAACCAAGCCAATGCGCGGGCGTAGCGAGGTGTGTTGCAGGATAAATTGCGCAGCGGCTTCGGCGAGGGGGAATTGGTCTTCCATAATCGGGCAATCTCGAGCGGAGACTGGTCCGCAGCCTATGATAATGGCAATTTGGAAGAATTACAGGAGCGGGCGCCAGCGTCCCGTCTGCGAACTGGATGATGTCTGACTTCGTTCGGGGCAAAAAATTAGGCGGTCGTGAGGGTCCGAATGTCCACTGACACTAACCCATGACCGCCTTCGAGGGTTCTTTACCCTCACGATCTCTAGGGAAAAAGGTAATTGAGAAGCTTGCTGGCGACAATACACAGAAAACCCTAGTTTTTTCAACTGCGAGTACCGGGCTTTGCCCGGCGGACAGCCGGGGGGGGGCGGCTGTCCCCACAATTATCATCATTGGCTTTTGCCGTGACGGCGGGAGTGTCGATGACGAGCGGCCTTAATGCTGGTCTAATAAAGTTCTAAAGTAACCTGACCGCGCTCCTATTCTGGATGCATTTGCCGATAGAGATGTTAGCCAGCGATGCTCACATCTTTTCAAAGCTCTGGCAACCGTATCTATGCCGGAAATTGCGAAAGTTCCTGACAAGACGATCCGTATTCTGCTGGTTGAGGACAGCAAGTTCCTCAGACTTGCGACCGAGCGCGCTCTGACCCGGGCGGGCTACCAACTCAGTAGTGCGAGCGATGGCGACGAAGCTTTGCGGCTGGCACAAACGAATCTGCCTGACTTGATCCTGCTCGACATGCTATTGCCGAAGATGAGTGGGCCGGACGTGCTGAAGGCGCTGAAGCTGGATCCCGCGACCAAGGGTATTCCTGTGGTCGTCATGACGGGCATGTCAGAAAAGAATGCCGCCCGGCTGCGGGAGGATGGAGCGATTGCGTTCCTGGAAAAATCCGCCCTCGAACTTGATAAAGGATCGGCAAAACTGCTGACCGCACTGGAGGGGATTCTCGAGGAGCTTCCCTCGCTACAGGCCCGAAGAACCACCGCTTGAATATAGGGTGCAGACTTTCCACGACATCTCCCAATGGGGCGGGCTCGATAAAACGCGAAAGGACATTCGTATGTACGATCCCCACTCCGTGAGCAATATGGAACAGTACTGTTTTGGCCTGGGGGTTAGGATCGCGACCAGGTGAGAATATGGATCCCCCAAAACTTTATAACGCCGTCGAAAACCTTTTCGACTCTTTGGCGGCAGAGCCCTCCCCCACGCAGTGCCATAAATGCGGGTCTGAATTGATGTTTCTGGAAACGACGTTCCTGTCGCTGGGCGGGAAAATCTGGACCCTCCCTTTACCGGTTTGCCCCAGGTGTGATCTGAAGACAGATACGGCGCGGTTCGCTCCTCCTGTCAACTGCTAGGCTGCCGGCTAAAGAAACGAATCGGGATAACAGCACGTAGTTCGCTTCCAAGCGAGAGCAAGAGTCCGACCTTTAGTCACCCCTTCTGGTTACTAGTATGAATCAGTTCCGGGAACTTAGCGCTCATGGCTGGAGTCTATCCTTATTAAGCAGGCGAAATTGGGTTTACGAAATTGAGCTTGCAAGCAGCTTACCGGTCGGCGGAGCTAATTTTTCGGTTCAGGATGGGGTGGAAAATCCTATAATCAGAGGACGCCTGCATTATGGCGGGAGCAACCACCTTGGGAGATTTGGTAAGCGCGATCGGAGCACGGGCGGAAGAAGCCGCGATTGTGGCGGATCTGAAAGCCGGCTCGGAAGTGGCCTACGCCTGGCTGGTAGGCGAGTTTCAGCGTCCGGTGTACGGACTGGTGTACCGCGTCGTCAGCGATCCGGCGGACGCGGCCGACACCACGCAGGAAGTTTTCCTGAAGGTGTTTCGCGGCATGAAACACTTTCATGGTGAATCCAGCCTGAAGACATGGATTTACCGCATCGCGCTGCATGAAGCGGCGAACCGAAAACGCTGGTGGTTCCGCCACAAGGCGCAGGAGACGTCGATCGAGCCGGCGGAATCGGAAGGAATGTCGAACGGCGATGAAGCGATGCAGACGGCGCTCACCGACCGGCACGAGTCGCCTTTCGATCATGTGGCGCAGCACGAGTTGCAACGGGTGGTGGAGACGGAATTACGCCGGGTGGCGGAGCCTTACCGAACCTCGCTGATTCTGCGCGATCTGGAAGAAATGTCTTATGAAGAGATTGCGGAAATTTTGCAGATCTCGCTGGGCACGGTGAAATCAAGAATCACGCGCGGACGGCAGATGTTGAAAAAGCGTCTGGCGCCGTATGTGCGCGAGGTGGGTGAAGAAATGGGGCTCACCCTACCTGAAGAAGAAGATGCCGGCGATGGGCGGCGTCAGGTTGCTGGAGGGGGTAGAAGGGTTGAGGTGATGCCATGAACGATATGGCAAAGCTGCTGTCGAAAGCGGCGAACTCGAAGATGAATTGCAAGATTGTCCAGGGACTGCTATCGCCTTATCTGGATGGCGCTGTTACGGGCACGGAGATGCAGGCGGTGCGGCAACATCTGGACGGCTGCTCGGCGTGTTCGCGGGAATTTTCGTTATTGCGGCAGACACAACAGTTGCTAGCGAACGCAGGCCGTCCCCAGGTGCCTGCCGATCTTGGACTTAAGCTTCGACTGGCTATATCGCGCGAGGCGGCGGAGAGCCGGCGTCCGCGCTTTGAAGGACTGCGCGTCCGGCTGGAAAACACGGTGAACGCCTTCATGGTGCCGGCCACAGTGGGATTGGTGTGCGCCGTACTGATTTTCGGCGTAGTGGCGGCAATTCTCGCTATTCCTCCGCAACTGCAGGCTAACAATGAGGATGTGCCTCTGGTATTGAATACGGGACCGGAATTGCAGCAGAGCGCGTTTGGCACCATGAGTTCGATCAATGCCGAGTCGCTGGTGATCGAGGCTTATGTGGATTCGCACGGACGAGTAGACGACTACAAGATCCTTTCTGATCCGGGGGCGTCTCAGGAGTTGCTGCCCCAGGTTAAAAGAATGCTGATCTTCACTACGTTTCGGCCGGCGATGTCGATGGGACATCCGATCTCTTCGCGCGCGGTGCTTTCGTTTTCTAAAATCAGCGTTCGCGGTTAGACCGAGCGGCTTGTATAAAACTCATGTTTTTCACCCCACCCAACAACGGAAATCTTTTGCCATCATCGGGTTCCCGCTGTATAGCCTTCGCACTGCCAGTGCAGTAGCTTTGCACTATCGGTGGGCGAAAGGGCTAAGCCCTATTTGTCTCATTCCTCGAAAAGGAGTGGCGTGGTCCGAATTTTCCTGGTCGACGATAACGCGATGATCCGCTGCCAACTGAGGACTGCGCTCGAAAAGCAGGATGATTGGGTAGTGGTAGGCGAGGCCGAAGATGGCCGCCGTGCTTTGGAACATTGGGGCGAACATAGTCCGAGCCTGACGCTCATAGATTTTGTGATGCCTGAGATGGATGGTCTGGAAGCCGGGCGGCGGCTGACGCAACAGCACCCGGAAACGCCGGTTCTCATGGTTACGATCGATCCCTCGCGCCAACTGGAGCAGGAAGCTCAAAAAGCGGGTATCAAGGGACTGTGCAAGAAATCTGACCTGCGCTCTTTGTTCGCGGCAATCGATGCGGTTCTCCATGGCGGGACGTACTTCACCCTGGCTGCCGCCGCGGCATAAACTTTCTTACGAACTTGTAGAATCTGTCCCACCCAGGGGCAGCGTTGCGCTCACCAGGGTTCCCCGTTCACCGGATTGAATTTCCAGGGTGCCTCCCAATTGCCTTAGCCGTTCCCGCATGCCGCCGAAGCCCACGCCGATGCGACCGGTACGGGTAAATTTTTCCAGCTTTTCCTGGGTGATGCCTTTCCCGTGATCCTGTACTTGCAGAAGCACGCGGTTGGCCTGGCGCTGAATCCGTATGGTCGCGGTGGAGCTTTCGGAATGACGGTGAATGTTCGTGAGACATTCCTGCACCACGCGAAACATGGCGATTTCAGCATCATTCGGCATCCTTCCCATGTCGGGAGGTATTTCAAGATTCACATCGATGCGGCTGCGCTTGGCAAATCCTTCGGTGTACCAGCGCAATGCGGAAGCGAGTCCGGCTTCGTCGAGCAATGGAGGATGCAGTAGATGCGAGATGGTGCGAATCTCGCGGCTGACCTCGTCGACTAAATCGGCATTTTCAGCAAGGCACCTGGCGGTTGCAGGAGTGAGCCGGCCGGCTTCCACCGATACGACTGCGTTGTTCATGCCGATTGCCGCCAGCAGCTGGCCGACGCTGTCATGCAGTTCGCGGGCGAGACGCCTCTGCTCGTCATCGCGCATGCGCAGCAGGCGCGCCGATAAATCGCGCAGGCTTTCGGTGGCGATGTGCAACTCCGCAGTGCGTTCCTGCACGCGTTTTTCCAGTTCGTCGCGGGCCTCGCTCAACGACTCCAGCAATTGCCGCTGCTCATCGATATTGGTCGCAGTGCCATACCAGCGGGTAATATTTCCTGCCTGGTCTCGAACCGGCCTGATCCGGGTTAGAAACCATCGGAACACGCCGTCCGCACTACGCAGAGGAAACTCCATCTCAAATGTATCTCCACTCTCGATCGACGCTTTCCAGCGCTCGAGAATCGAGGGCAGAATCTTGGGATCGTGTGCGGATTGTCCACCCAAGCCTTCCATTTCCTGAGGCGTTGATCCCGTGTACTCGTACCATCTTTCGTTGCGCCAGAAGACCTGGCCGTCGCTATGCGCCATCCAGCAGAGTTCCGGCACCGAATTAGCAAACGCCTGAAATTGCTCTTCGCTACGCCGGAGGGCGCCTTCGATCTCTTTCAGCCCTTTTATATCCTGGCTCACTCCGACTACGGCCACGGGTTCTCCGTCTTCGTCCCTTACCAGTGAGAGCGTGACCAGTGCGCTGACGAAACTTCCGTTCCTGGAGCGGACTTGAAACTCTCCCGCCCAACTATTTCCCGCCAGCACAGATGCCATGGACTTCCTGGCCTCTTCCTCAGTTTCCGAGCTGACGGTGATTTCCATGATGTTGCGGCCCATCACCTCTTCCGGCGACCAGCCATATAACTGCTGAGCAAATGGATTCCAATAGATCACAGTTCCAGACAGGTCGGTCGCGATGATCGCCGCGTTGATCGCGTTAAGAAATAAACCGGGAAGTCGCAGTTGCGCCTGAGAAGGGTAGGGCTTCGACGACTCTGCTGTTGATCTCGCCATTGTTGATCTTGCCATAAGAATCGAGGAGATTAATGCAACTTAGCGAAGCAGCGCAGACGATATTTAAGATTAATCAGGGCGCAATAAGGATTCACCCAAAGCGCCGAGAGTTGCTTCGATGCTTCCTCTAGCATGCGATGCGTATAAGCGAACTTTCGCTGCCTCGGAC
>JBAVQD010000057.1:0-2624 GCA_049693675.1 Candidatus Sulfotelmatobacter sp.
TCCCTCCGTAGTCTCCGCCCGTTGGAACGCTTTGTGGTGAAGGACAAGAAGCGGATTTTCTTTGTCCCCGTTTCCAACGTGCTATGGATCGAAGCCACGGGAAACTACGCCTGCATACACACCGCCAGCGACAGTCACCTGTTGCGTGAAACCCTGGCGCGCCTGGAAGAGAAGCTCGCGCCACACCACTTCATCCGCGTGCGGAAGTCGGCCATCGTGAACGGTGCCTGCATTAGCGAGATTCGTCCGATGTTCGATGGGGTTTATGGCATCGTACTGGCTGGAGGAACGGTGATCACGTCGAGCCGGAGATACGCTTATAAGTTACGGGCGCTGCTGGAATCCTAGTCTTGGCAACCGGGATGTAAATTGGCGCGTCGGCGATCAGGATTGTGTGAGAACGGCCATGAAGAACCACATAGGTAATGACAAAACGCGCTTGTCGGAAGTGATCTCCGCATTTGGGATCAATTTCTGGGTGGATTGCGAGCAACGAAAAGTCAAGAACCTGGCGTAGCGCCTGACGCCGTGACCGGGCCGGTAGCGTGAGTGTAATCGCCGCACTTCCTCTTCGTTTTCCTTTCTTGTTTTTCCCGCTCCTTCCGCTTCTCTCGGAGCACTTCTATGCCAGAACTGTCCACGATCTACGACTACATGAGACGCCATGCGGCACTTTTGGGAGAGCGCATTCTGCGCGAGTATCCAGCTCTGCACCAATTCGACGATCCGGTTTCCCCTCGGATTGAAGGATTGCTGCGAACGCCTTTTCCAGCACAGACCATCGCCATTATGGGCGTCGCTAAACGCTGGCAGAAGGCGCGAACCGCCATGGTGGTCGCAGAATGCGGCACCGGCAAGACACTGATCTCGCTGGGAGCGATTCACGTCCACAGCGATGGGAGTCCGTTCACCGCCTTAGCCATGGTTCCACCACACCTGGTCGGAAAGTGGGCGCGGGAAGCGTTTCTGACATTGCCGGGAATACGCGTGTTCCTGATCGACGATTTGCGAAATGGCGGTGACGAGAACAAAGCCCACGGAGTGAACGAGGTGCGGTTGAGGCAGGGTATCGTGCGGGAAGGATTGCAGACGACGTTGAGCGAGTTGCGGCTGCGCAAGGATTCTCGGAGTTCCCGGAAAAGGTGGCTGTCGCTTTGCGGGAGACCATCTCTATTTATCGTCGGACGTGAGCGAGCCAAGCTCGGTTACTTCTGGCGCCATGCTTACCGGGTACCACACTCTGGCCCATACGTTGGCTGCGTGGTGAATTCGGATACGGGCAAGCCGGTGATCGTAGACGATAGCCGACTCACGGCGGGTGAGTTCGACAAGATCAAAATCGCCGAGACCATCGAAACCAGGGAAGGGAAGTATTGCCGACCACTGCACAGCCCGCTCTGGCAGGCGGACGCGGACAAGATCCGCCGCATGGCACCGATTGAGTTCATCGGGCGCTACATGCCGGAATGGTTTGACTATGCGATTTGTGATGAGATTCACCAACTGGCCGGTGATACCGCGCAAGGAAATGCCCTGGGCACTCTGGCCTCATGCACGGACCGGATCGTCGGGCTGACCGGAACACTGCTGGGCGGCTATGCAGATGATCTGTTTAACACTTTGTTCCGGCTCGAAGCGAGAAGGATGAAGGAGCACGGCTACGAATGGGGCACAACGGGACGCAGTTCCTTCATTCAGGATTACGGGGTCCTCGAAACCATCACCAAGGTCGAACCCGCCAACAATGCCTGCTCCAAGGCGAAAGCGACTAGCACGGTCCGGCGCAAGCCCGGAGCATCACCGCTGTTGTTCGGCGAGTTCCTCATGCAGTTATGCGCCTTTGTGTTCTTGGAAGATATCTCGGGAGAACTTCCGCCGTACGAGGAAACCTACCTAAGCGTGCCGATGGACGCGCCCATGCGGGAGGCGTACGGCGAGCTCGAAGATGACATGCGGAAGGCGCTGAAAGCCCACAGGGGCAACCGTTCGGTCTTGAGCACGATGCTGAACACCCTGTTGCTGTATCCCGATCACCCATACGGGATTGGAACGCTGTACGGTACTGAGTTCGATCCGGAACTCAAGTGCAGAGTGAGATTCGTCATTGCAGAACCCCGCGACCTTCCCGAGGACCATATCTATTCCAAAGAACGCAGGCTGATCGAAGAGATCAGGAAAGAGCTGGCGGAAGGACGGCGGTGTCAAGTCTTTGCCGTGTACACGCAGAAGCACGACGTTACAGCCCGGCTGCAACGAATTCTGAGTAACGAAGGGCTTCGGACAGCAGTGTTGCGCGCGAGTGTGGACACCTCGAAGCGCGAAGCTTGGTACGCCAGACAGGTCAAAGATGGAGTCCAGGTCGTGATCTGCCATCCCAAGTTGGTAGAAACAGGTCTGGACTTGTTGGACTTCCCGACCATCATCTTCTACGAGTCTGGATATTCGCTACACACGTTACGGCAAGCCAGCCGCCGGTCCTGGAGGATCGGGCAACGACGGCCCGTGCGCGTGAAGTTCCTTTGCTCTGAGGGGACCATGCAGACTTCCTGTTTGCGTCTCATGGGGAAGAAGCTTCTCGTGGCTCTCACCATGGAAGGCAAGTTCGCCGGCGAGGGATTGCAAAG
>JBAVQD010000058.1:0-34734 GCA_049693675.1 Candidatus Sulfotelmatobacter sp.
CCTCGCACTTGGGCCGCCCCAAGGGCAAGCCCAATCCGAAGATGAGCCTGAAGCCAGTGGCTGAGCGCCTCCGCATGGCGCTCGACAAGGAGTTGGCCCGCGGCGAGAACGTCGGATTCTGCCCGGATTGCGTCGGTCCAGAAGCCGAAGAAGTTGCCATGCAACTGGAAAAAGGCCAGACCTTGCTTTTGGAGAATCTACGCTTTCACGCCGAAGAAGAAGCCAACGATGAAAAGTTTTCCAAGCAGCTTGCGAGCTTGGCCGATTTTTATGTGAACGACGCATTTGGTACCGCGCATCGCGCGCACGCATCTACGGTAGGGATTACGAAGTTCGTGTCGAAATCGGCAGCCGGTTTACTGATGGAGAAAGAGCTGCAGTATCTGGGCAAGGCGCTGGAACATCCAGAACCGCCTTTCATCGCCATTCTCGGCGGGGCGAAGGTCAGCGACAAAATTGGCGTGATCCGCCATCTCATGGACAAGGTCGATTCGCTGATCATCGGCGGCGGCATGGCTTATACCTTCCTCAAGGCCAAGGGACAAGAGATTGGAAAATCTCTGCTGGAGGCCGACAAAGTCGATCTCGCGCGGCAACTGCTGGAGGAAGCGAAGCAACGAAAGGTGAGCATTCTTCTTCCGATTGATCACGTGGTAGCCATGAAACCTGAGGCCAACGCGGTGGTGCAGCAGATCGGCGAGGGCCAGCCGATTCCCGCCGACCGCATGGCTCTGGATATTGGTCCGAAGACGATCGAACTATTCTCTGAGGAAATCTCTCGAGCTCGCACAATTGTATGGAACGGGCCGATGGGAGTATTCGAAATTCCGGGCTTTTCGCGCGGAACGTTCAAGGTCGCTCATGCGGTTGCGGAAAATGTGGGCGCAATCTCTATCGTTGGCGGCGGCGATACTGTGGCGGCGGTACATGCCGCCGAAGTCGCCGACAAGATCACCCACATTTCTACCGGTGGCGGAGCGTCGCTGGAATTTTTGGAAGGCAAGAGGCTGCCCGGGGTTGAGGCACTGACGGACAAAAAGTGATGTCGGTCTATCCAATGGACCTGCCACGTGATCAGGATTTCGCAATCATGAGGGTGGGTGATCCCGAGGAAGTCCGCTTGGTGCGTGGCGATATTACGAAGTACCCATCAGATGCGATTGTAAACGCCGCCAACCCTGAATTGCTGCCAGGTGGTGGCGTGTGCGGCGCGATTCATCGTGCAGGGGGTCCAGGGATCGCGGAAGAGTGTCGCCGCATTCGTTCAGAACGCGGGCCGCTGTCGCCTGGTCAAGCGGTCGCGACCACGGCGGGAAGCCTCGGGGCTAAGTTTGTGATCCACGCAGTCGGTCCCGTCTGGCACGGGGGAGATCAAGGAGAGACGGGAATGCTTTCTAGTTGCTACCACGAATCCTTCCGTATCGCCGACGAGTTTAAGCTGGTAAGCATCGCATTCCCCGCAATCTCCACCGGCATTTTCGGATATCCGGTCGAACAAGCTGCCTGGGTGGCTGTTCCGACGGTGGTTGCGAGCTTGAAGTCAGCCCGACACATCGTCTTGGTATCTTTCGTGCTGTTTGACCAACCCACGTTCGACACCTTCGCGACGGTCGCACTCGCCCAACGCAGACCAGATTCGGGTAAGGCATACGAATTCCTGATAGGAAGTAATAAATGAACAGAAAGAAAGTAATTGCCGCCAATTGGAAGATGTACAAAACTCCTGATCAAACTCGAGAGTTCTTCCAGAACTTCTTGCCGCTGGTAAGCGGCCATGACCGCGATGAGATCGTGGTCTGCCCTCCTGATATAGATCTGTCAGCCGCAGTGGAAGCAACAAAGGCCTCGAACGTGGCCATAGGCGGACAGAATGTCCATTGGAAATCTGAGGGGGCGTTTACGGGAGAAACTTCCGCGGCCATGCTGCTGGCAATTGGAGTAACGCATGTCATCATCGGCCATTCCGAGCGGCGGCAGTATTTCTGCGAGACCGACGACACGGTGAATCTTCGCCTGAAGGCGGCGCTGGAAGCCGGTCTCAAGCCAATCTGTTGCGTCGGTGAAGTGCTCGAAGAACGTGAAGCGGGATTAACCGACGATGTGCTGCGCCGGCAGTGCGTGCGGGCATTCCATGCGATTTCCGCCAAGAAAGCGGCGAATATGGTGGTCGCCTATGAGCCGGTATGGGCGATTGGCACAGGTAAAACAGCCACCCCCGAACTGGCCGCGGAGGCGCACGCCGTGATCCGCCGCGAAGCCACGGAAATCTTTGGCGAGGAGTTCGCGGCCAAGCTCCGCATCCTCTACGGTGGCTCGGTCAAAGCCGACAACGCTTCCGCGCTGATGGCGCAGGAAGAAATCGATGGCGCGCTGGTGGGTGGCGCATCACTCGATCCAAAATCATTCGCGGCGATTGTGAAGTACTGATCGCGGATTACCGCGAAAAACCGGACCTCCGAGAGGCTCGATGGCACTTCCTTCCCCTGCGAACTCTACCATTTTCCACACAATCGCTACTCTTGTGGTGGCTTAGGGTTTGCAGCTTAGGGAGGATCCGGCATCCAAACCTGCTAACGCAAAGGCTTTGCGAAACTGTGTTCATTCCGTGAATGCTCGGCAAAAACGCTCCTAAACTCGGTAGAAATACTCTGATATTCTGGAACTGCGGGAGCTCCTTGCTGATTTCGCGAAGGGACGCAAACGATACAACATAAACTACTTATGCCGCATCCCAATGAGTGCGGCCGGAAAAGACTATTTGACCGACCCACGACAGAAATCCAGCACTGAACTCAGCGAGGCTGAAGCCATCGAGCGGGCCAAGCAGGGGGACGCGGAAGCGTTTCAGGTGCTCTATGACAAGCATAAGCGTCGTGTGTATTCACTCTGTCTTAGAATGACGGCGAATACGGCTGAGGCGGAAGACTTGGCGCAGGAAGCGTTTCTGCAGCTCTACCGCAAGATTGGAACATTTCGCGGAGAGTCTGCTTTTTCCACTTGGCTGCATCGGCTGTCGGTGAATGTCGTGCTGATGCATTTAAGGAAGAAAAGCCTTCCGGTGGTTTCGCTGGAAGAAGCCACGCAGGGTAGCGAGGATGATTTACCCAAGAAAGATTTTGGGGCGGATGACGTGGCGTTGGCGGGATCGATCGACCGGTTGCAGTTACAGAGGGCAGTGAACGACCTGCCCCCCGGCTACAGAACGATTTTTGTCCTTCACGATGTGGAAGGATACGAGCATAATGAAATCGCGCGACTGGTGGGATGCTCGATCGGTAACAGCAAGTCACAATTGCACAAGGCGCGCATGAAGTTGCGCGACCTGCTCAAGATGAATAGAGCCGAAAAGGCCGTCAAGTCTCGAGCAGGTTAGTAGCGAAGCAAAAAATAAAAGATTAAGTAACGAGGAACATTGGTAACCTCGGCAGGGGCGCTAGAACTGCGGTGAAAGTCTGAATCGCAGTAAACTCGGGGAGATGTCGTATGAATTGCGTTGAGCTGCAGCAAAGCTTGGCGGAAGTGGAAGACGGAAGCACTCCGGAACAAAGTATTCATCTGCGAACGTGTCCAGCTTGTTTCGAGTTATTGGAAGAACTTAAGTCGATCGTCGCCACCGCGAGTAAATTACAGGGCAGCGATGAACCCAGCCCAAGAATTTGGAATTCCATTGAAATTGCGTTGCGGCAGGAAGGCCTGATCCGTCCACAACCTGCAGGCGGCCGATTCGACCTGGCGCCTTTTGCCGCCCGCTGGGGTTGGGCGCGGTGGCTTGTACCGGCGGCAGCGCTCCTCCTTCTTACTGTGGGAATCCGCGAACGGCGGCAATCCCAGCCCGAGCGGCCACGTCAGCAAGCCGCGCTGGTAGCACCGGTCATGAACCAATCCGGGCTGAATGATGAGGACCTTTTGCAGGAAGTGTCCGACAATCCTCCCACCGTGCGAAGTCAATATGAAGAAAATTTACGGCGGGTGAATGATTCCATTCGGGAAGACCAGATCGCGGTCAACGAAAGCCCGAATGATGAAGACGCGCGGCGTGCCCTGATGGACGCCTATCAGCAGAAATCGATGTTGTTCGAAATGGCGATGGACCGGCCTTAGATGCATCGGCGTTAGACGGATCGGCCTTGATGATGGAACTTTTCGTGAAGCATTTACCGCAAAGTCAAAAGCACCTAGCGTGGGGGAAGTCACCTATGTTGAGTAAACGCGCGGCAGGGCTGGCCACGGTCACCATCGTTCTGTTGGGCTCGCTGGTGGCCGAGAGCAAAAAGGAGCTTCATTTCACGGTCGGACCGCGCGCCGGCATATCAGTGATTAATCCGTACGGCTCAATTTCAGTGAAACCCTCTTTGGGGAACACGGTGATGGTAACCGCCATTCTGCACTCCGACAAAGTTGAAGTGGATAACAACCAGAGCGGGAATCGAGTCGATATTCAATCGCACTTGCTGCCTGGCGCAGACGCTAACTCCGGACGCGTAGACTACGAAATCCTGGTCCCGCCCGATGCCAGCATCACTTTGCATTCCAGTACCGGAACTCTGCATGCCGAAAAGCTGCACGGAGACGTCAATCTGGAAGGTCCAGGGGCAAATGTAGATGTTCGGGACATCTCCAACGCCCATGTGCATGTAAAGACCATGAACGGTGCGGTCAATCTGGACAATATCAAGAATGGGCACGTCGAGGTCGACTCGCTGAGTGGAGAAGTCACTTTGAATGAAGTGAATGGTTCGCTGGTGCAGGTGGTCTCAACCAGCGGCAGGATCAACTACATCGGCGATTTTGGCAACAGCGGCGAATACCGGTTGACCAGCCACAGCGGCGATATTGACGCCACCATTCCCGAATGGACCTCCGCCGACGTGAGCGCCCGTTCCGTCCGCGGCGAAGTACACGACGACATCCCTCTTCAGCCCAAGAGTCATACCTACTTTACCCTCGACAAGGGACGTGCCTTCGCAGGTACGGTGGGCCGCGTGGCGGTCTCATCCACGGTAGTGTTGCGAACCTTCAGTGGTAAAATTCATCTCAGAAAACGCGCCGATAACCAATAACAAAGAAAACCTGAACAGCGAAAGCGGCGTCCTGGAGGTCGGCCAAATCGCAGGTATCGATTTATCTGGTCGCGGACCCGATATGACCAGCCGCCGTCCGCAGAAGATGCACGCCATCATCCTGGTTGGATTCATGGGCGCCGGAAAAAGCACGGTCGGCCGCGCGCTCGCCGAGCGCCTGGGTTGGACGTTTGAGGATCTCGACGACCGGATTGAATTGCGCGAAAAGCAAACCGTAGCAGAAATCTTCGGTAATGCCGGGGAAGCCGAATTTCGTCGAGCTGAGCACGAAGCTCTGAAAGAATTGCTGGCGGGACTCCGCAGCGGCTCTGGAAAGGTAATAGCCTTCGGTGGTGGGGCCTTCGTCCAGCAGTCCAACATCAACTTGCTTGACGCGGCGAACCTTCCCACGGTCTTTCTGGATGCGAGTGTCGAGGAACTTTTAGCGCGTTGTCGGCGGCAGTCGGAAACGCAAGCCGTGGAGCGCCCGTTGCTGGGGACTCCGGACCACTTCCGGCAGCTCTACGAGAACCGGCGATCCCACTATTTGCGAGCCAGATTCAGGCAGGATACAGAGGGGAAAAAGGTTCAGGAAATCGTGACAAACTTGATTCAGGCTTTAGGTCTGCCCGGCAGCGGAGAACTTGATAACGCCGGAGACCAGGAGAAGATGAAGTGACACGGATCGCACACACACGGTGGGGAATGGTGGCGCTTTTGGCTTGCGGGGTCGCAGGTCAGGCCGCCGACAAAAAAGTCAATGCGAAGCCGCCGGCTTCACAAATGGTCGATTCCGGCGCGTTCGGCGTTTTCGTCAGGGGCCAGCGGGTAATGACTGAGAGCTTCAGCGTGCAGCAAGATAACGGCGCCAGCACGGTCAAATCCCATCTGCAGGAAGCCGGCAATTCGAACGCGGGCCAAACCTCCGAACTCCAAATGACCGGGAGTGGAGAACTGATTCGTTACGACTGGAATGATGGCAACAGTTCGCTGGTAGTCACGCCGAAGAATGAATTCCTCCTGGAAAAGATTACAACTGTGGGGGCATCCAAACCGGCTGAACAGCCGTTTCTGATGCCCAACACCTCGGCGATTCTCGATAACAACTTCTTTGTTCAGCGCGAAGTACTGGCCTGGCGTTACCTGGCAACCAACTGCCACACCGATAACGGTACTCTAAAATGCCGGCAAGGGCCGGTGGAGTTCGGTGTGCTGGTGCCGCAAGACCGCACGTCCATGCCGGTTCGCATGGAACTGATAGGCAGAGAGAAGGTCATGATCCGCGGGACTGAGCATGAACTCCTCCGACTCAACCTGAAAGGCGAAGCCTTCAGCTGGAATCTTTGGGTAGATGACAAGGATCAGTTCAAACTTATGCGAGTTCAGATCCTGGACGATAATACTGAGGTGGTGCGGGATTAATGATGTTGCCGTCACGCACTGGGGTCGACTTGGGATTGATTGGAGAAACTAGTTGCCGCTGGCAGATGGACGTACGGCCCGGGTTATCATCACAGTGCTGCTCTTCGCGCTGGGCCTGGGATTTCTCTACGCCGCCCGCCAGACCCTGATCGCCTTCCTGTTTGCGATCTTCTTTGCCTACCTGATGAGCCCTCTGGTTTCCCACCTGGAGAAACTGCTGCACGGCCGGGGACGCGCCATCGCCTTAATCTACGTGCTCTTGCTGGGGCTGGTGGTCTTGTTCTTCGTCTCCACGGGACCGCGCATTGGCCGGGAAAGCGCGCGCTTAGGTCAATCGCTCCCCGCTCTTTCCCGCTTGAGCTCTGGACAGATCGCGCAACAATTGGGACAGGAACATGGTTGGAATACGCGCCTGGTGGAAGTCGCGCAGAATTATCTGGCCAGCCACAGCGATGAAATCACGAAGCTCGCACAGGCCGTCGGACTCTGGGTGGCGGATGTGGCAAAACAGGCGTGGCTACTGGTGATAGTCCCCCTGTTGTCGATTTTCTTCCTGAAAGACGGGCGATCTTTCAGCCAGGTTCTGCTCGATCTGGTACAGTCCAGGCCGCAGCGCGAACTATTGCAGGGCGTGCTCAATGATCTGAACCAGATGCTGGCGCATTTCATTCGCGCCCAACTCATTCTGGCCGCGCTTACGCTGGGCATGTATTCCGCCGTCTTAAGCATAATGGGGATGCCCTATGCCTTGGTCCTGGGAACGTTGGGCGGATTGCTCGAATTCATTCCGGTGATTGGGCCGCTGGTGGCTGCGCTCGTCATCGTAAGCGTATCGTTGCTGGTCGGTTTTCCGCACTGGCTCGGGCTGATAATTTTCCTGGGCGTATGGCGGCTGATTCAGGATTATGTAACCTCACCACGCATCATGGGTCAGAGTGTGGAACTGCATCCTCTGGCGGCAATTTTCGGAGTGATGGCGGGGGGCGAGGTCGCCGGCATCTTAGGAATTTTCCTTTCGATTCCAGTGATGGCGAGCCTGCGCATTGTTTTCCGGCGCTGGCGGCTCTATGCCGAGAAACGCAAGTTCGGCCCGCTTGATGAGTATGTGATCGACGGCCAAGTCAGAGCCAAAAAGTGAGCCAGCCAGCGGCGGCTGGCTCGCTGTGCTAACCTGCCTTCCCTTCTGAATATTGAGCACATCCCATATTTCCGGCCGGAGATACTCAACCCACCGCTCCCACTGATTTCTCGACGCTCACATTTCGAAGGAATTCCGCAGCCGCCTCAGGCAGCACGGTGTTGATAAACATTCCTGAGCCCAGTTCGAATCCGGCGACGTGAGACGTGGAATCACACTGACATACCAGTGAAAATGCCGGGCACGAACGTAATCGGAAGGTCCGCTCCGGATCGTAAAATTCAGGTCGGGATTCTCCAGCCCGACGTAAATCTTGGCCAGCAAGCTGCGCAAGACGTGGGCAAGGTCAGCGATCTCCGCGGAGGTTATTTCGCCGAAGCTCGCCATGTGGCGCAGCGGAAATATGTGAGTAGCGAATGGAGTTGCGGAAGCGAATACCTCCATGGCCACGAACAGGTCGCTCTTGAGCACGATGCGCGACTGGTCTTCGATTTCACTCTCCACCATATGGCAGAACATGCATTCTCCCGCATCATCGAAATGACGCAGAGCCTCAACCAGTCGATGACGCACCTGACTCGGGATTACCGGAGTGGCGATCAGCTGGGAATGCGGATGCTGCAGGCTGGCCTCAGCATCCGCGCCGTGATTTTTGAAAATGGTGACGTGGTTGACCCGCTGGTCGGCGCTGAGCGCGTTGTATCGTTCCTTGTAGACTCGCAAAATCTTGCCCACGTGCTCGTCCGGCAAGAGAGCCATGCAACAGGAGTGGTCAGGCCCGTCAATAATCACTTCGTGAAAGCCAAAACCATCGATGCGGCGCCGCAAATGTTGCAAGTTGCGGGTCGGTTGCACTTCACTAGAGAGCGCGGCGAATTTATTGGGAATCACTCGCACCGCCCAGGGCTCCCCTTTATCTGCGGGAAAGCGCGTCACCTCCGGGGGTGTCTTACTTTCGTTTCCGGAACAGAACGGGCAAGTCTCCACAAAGGCCGGCATGATTTGCGCTGCCCGATGGGTAGCTAACTCCTCCGGACGGTTGGCGCGCTCGGTGGCAATAATGACCCATTCTTTGGTGAAGAAATTCTGGCGTAGCTCAGGCATGTTGGTCCTCTGTCTTTCTATCGGCGCGTGAAGAAAAAACTGCAGCAACCTCCGGGCCGCAATATGTGGGCTGGTTTAAAGAGAATGCCGGTTACTTTCGGAAAATCGATCCCAGCATCGCCTGATGTAGAATTCCAATATCGTTTTATGACCCAAAACATATGAGCAGAAAGATTCCCATTGGAATTCTGGGCGCCACCGGTGTCGTCGGGCAAAGATTTATCCAGATGCTGGAACATCATCCCTGGTTCGAAGTAGCCTGGCTGGCTGCCTCTGACCGCTCCGAAGGGAAGACTTATTCGGACGCCGCACGCTGGCGCCTGAAAACCGCAATTCCGGCGAACGTGGCCGCCATGAAAGTTTCACCGGCCACTCCCGAGGGCGCTCCCAAGGTTATTTTTGCTGCGCTCGATGCCGCCATCGCCGCTGAGATGGAGCCTCGCTTTGCCGATGCCGGTTGCGCAGTAGTTTCGAATTCCAGCGCACTGCGGATGCAATCCGACGTGCCGCTGGTGATTCCCGAAGTCAATGCTGGACACATCAGGCTGATCGATGTCCAGGCCTGGCGGAAGAAATCCGGCGGCTACGTGGTGACCAATCCCAACTGCTCGGCGATTGGCTTGGTTCTCGCCTTGGCTCCTCTGCACCAACGCTTCGGGCTCGAAGCCGTGATGGCTGTCACTATGCAAGCCGTGAGCGGCGCGGGATATCCCGGCGTTGCCTCGCTCGACATTCTGGGCAATGTGATTCCTTACATCCGCAACGAAGAAGAAAAAATGGAAGA
This sequence comes from Candidatus Sulfotelmatobacter sp., assembly GCA_049693675.1. GTDB lineage: Bacteria > Acidobacteriota > Terriglobia > Terriglobales > Acidobacteriaceae > Sulfotelmatobacter. Next base: position 9,509 of record JBAVQD010000058.1, read on the forward strand.
GGAAACCCTTAAACTTCTAGGGCAAGTCAACGGAACAAAAATCATTCCCGCGGCATTTGCCATGAGCGCCCAGTGCAACCGTGTTGCCGTGGAAGACGGCCACACGGAATCAGTTTCAGTGCGTTTGAAAACCAAGGCCAAGCGCGAAGAGATCATTGCCGCCTGGAACGACTATCGCAGCGAGCCCCAGCTATTGAAACTTCCCAGCGCACCCGAGCTTCCCGTGGTCTACATGGAAGCGGCGGATCGTCCGCAGCCACGATTCGACGTGGATTTAGGCGCCGGCATGACAACCGCCGTGGGGCGATTGCGCCCCTGCGGCGTACTCGAGTGGAAATTTACCGTTCTTTCCCACAACACGATTCGCGGAGCGGCAGGCGCCGCCGTGCTGAACGCTGAACTGCTCAGGGCCAAAGGCTACCTCGCCGCTCCCGAATGAAAATCGAGCTGCACTCTCATAATTTCGTCAGGAAGTTACGCCGATGATCGTAATGAAATTCGGCGGCACTTCTGTGGAAGATGCCCGGGCTATCGAGCGTGTAGCTGCAATTGTCAAAGAACGCCTGCCGCAGCACCCCGTGGTTGTGGTCAGCGCCATGGCCAGAGTCACCGACACGCTGCTCACTATGGCTCGCGCAGCGGGAGCCGGCGAACGCAAAACCGCGCTGAAACTTTGCCGTTCGCTGCAAGAGCGCCACTACAATACCGCCAGCGAACTGCTGGGCACGGCGCTCTTTACCGACTTCCATTCAGAGCTGGGAAGCGATTTTGAATCGCTCGATGAATTGCTACGCGGAATTTCTGCGGTCGGCGAATTAACCCCGCGAACTACCGATCATGTGGCGGCCTTCGGCGAGGTCCTCTCCAGCAAGATTGTGGCAGCGGCATTTTCCGCGCGAGGCCTGAACAGCGAGTTTGTGGATGCGCGCGAAGTTCTGGTAACCGATAGTAGCTATATGCAAGCCGTTCCCCAGCAGGAAGAAACCAACGAACGGTTGCAAACCAAAGTAAAACCGTTACTCGATGCTGGGCAGGTTCCAGTGATGGGTGGATTTGTCGGAGCAAGCCGCGCCGGAATCACGACGACCATCGGACGCGGCGGCTCTGATTTTTCCGCGGCCATTGTGGGCGCAGGATTGAGCGCGGAGCGCATCGAAATCTGGACGGACGTCGACGGAATTCTTACCACTGATCCGCGAATCTGCAAGGAAGCGCGCCGCATCAAGGTGATCAGCTTCGACGAGGCGGCCGAGTTGGCCTACTTCGGCGCCAAGGTCCTGCATCCGGCGACCGTATTGCCGGCGATCCAGAAGAATATTCCTGTTTACGTTCTGAATTCGCTGAACCCGTCCTGCGAAGGGACGAAGATTACCACCCGGGCCCCGCAGGTGAAAAACATTTTTAAAGCCATTGCAGCTAAGAAACGCATCACTATTGTGGACGTGGCTGCGCCCCGCATGCTTTTGGCTCACGGCTTTCTGCGTGCTATCTTCGAAGCCTTCGACCGGCACAAGGTTGCGGTCGATGTCGTATCTACGTCGGAAGTCAGCGTTTCACTCACGGTGGATTCGAATCAGGCGATCCCCGCGCTGGCCGCCGATTTGGCCAAGCTAGCTGACGTAAAGTACGAAGGCCGCAAAGCGATCGTCTGCCTCGTGGGCGAAAGCCTGCGTGATAAGCCTGGGGTTGCCGCGCTGGTCTTTGGTGAGCTGGCTGATAAGAAGATTCGTATGATCTCGCAGGGCGCTTCAGAAATTAATCTGACTTTCGTCATCGAGGAAGACGAAGTGCCCGATGTCATCAGGCGTTTGCACAAAACATTTTTTCAGGACTTGGACCCAGAAGTCTTCGCATAGGAGCTTTTATCGCAGAGACTCACTAAGAAAGACCCGCAGAGAACGCAGGTGAGACAGCTATTTTCTCCGTGACCTCCGCGGCAGTTCCCTGCGATCTTCGCGCTAAGGATTTTTCATGAACATCCTCTTGCTAGGCCGTGGAAAAACGGGGTTACTGGTGGCGGAAGTCGCCAGCAGCCGCCGACATCACGTTGCGGTCGCCGGGGCCACAGAAAACGCCGGAGGAGCAGCCCTCTCAGCGGACAAACTACGCGACATCGACGTAGTGATTGATTTTACCGCACGGCATTGCGTTCTCTCGCACATCGAAACCTGTGTCAAGGCAGGCAAGAACATGGTGGTCGGCACCACTGGCTGGTATGCCGAGAAAGATCGGATCAAGAGTTTAGTTGAGAGCTGCAATACCGGGTTCGTTTATGCGGCCAACTTTTCGCTGGGAGTGAATCTCTTTCTGGAAGTCGCGCGAGCCTCGGCCGCCGCCTTGCGTCACGACTATACCGGACAGATCTTCGAGCGGCACCACGCGAGCAAGAAAGATGCGCCCTCGGGCACGGCCATCGCCCTGCAGCACATAATCCGCGAAGCCAGCGGCCAAGATGAAGATCTGGAAGTCATTTCCTTTCGCGAAGGCGAAGTCGTCGGTATGCACGAGATTGTGCTCGAATCGGCAGCCGACAGAATCTATCTCTGTCACGATGCCAAGTCCCGTCAGGGCTTCGCCGAGGGCGCAGTGCGCACAGCGGAATGGATTGCCGGCAAAAAGGGCTTCTACGATTTCAAGGATATATGGCGACAGATGTAAAGTAGCTCGCCGTTCCCACACAAGCCTATTCGCGCTATCTTATTGTCATGCAACTTCGTGGATGTGGTACCGCGCTGGTCACTCCTTTTCATCAAGATGGCGCGATCGACGACTCCGCTCTGCGCAACCTGGTGGCGTGGCAGGTGGAATCCGGCATAGACTTTCTGGTTCCCTGCGGAACCACCGGCGAGACCCCCACGCTGAACCATGACGAGTGGCTACACGTGATTGATACCACCATTGAAGTGGTGGCGGGGCGCGTTCCCATCGTTGCCGGCGCGACCTCGAACTCCACGCACGAAGCTGTAGAAAAAGCGAAAGAAGTTGCTGCGCGGCCCGGAGTTGACGCCATTCTCACGGCTTCTCCCTACTACAACAAGCCAACGCAGGAGGGCCAGTACCGGCATTTCAAAGCGATCGCGGAAGCCGTCATCGACAAACCGATCATTCTTTACAACGTGCCCGGCCGCACCGGATCGAACCTGGAACCCGCAACCCTGGCGCGCCTCGCCGAAATTCCGAACATCATCGGCGTGAAAGAAGCCTGCGGCAACATGACGCAGATTGCCGAGGCTATCAATTCGGTCCCGGAAACATTTCTAGTTCTCTCGGGAGATGACGCAGTCACGCTGCCGGTGATCGCGCTGGGCGGCGTGGGAGTCATCTCGGTAGCGTCCAATGAGATTCCGCGCGAGATGGCTACCATGACTCGGGCTGCACTCAACAATGACTGGGTTGCAGCACGCAGCATCCATCGCAAGTATCTTCCCTTGATGCAGGCGAACTTTATCGAGTCCAGTCCGCTTCCGGTGAAGGCGGTGCTAGCAATGATGGGGAAGATAGAGGAGAACTACCGTTTGCCTTTGTTGCCTATGCGCCGCGATACGCGCTCAAAGTTGCAGCGAGTAGTGACGGAAATTGGACTTGTCGCCAAGCCAGCAACGCCGGGACCGGAGGCAGCTGAATTTTATATTTACGAAAATTGGGTGGCGGGTCCGCATAAGATCGTGCTGCATCGCGGATCCTGCGGACAGTGCAACCAGGGCAAAGGCCGTCCCGCTGGCCACGATGCCAACCACGCGCGCTGGCACGGACCATACCCCACGCTGCACCAAGGACGCGAAGTCGCGCATGGGATGACGGGCGTGCTGATTCGTAGCGAGTGCAAGTGCATATGAACAATTGCTGATTGCTGATTGCTGATTCAAAAGATTCTGTCGAGGTTTCAATCAGCAATCAAAAATCAACAATTCCTATACTTCATGCAATCCCTGAAACTTTCTATCGAGCGCCTGGCTGCGCTGGGCGAGGTCGAACATAATCCCGAGGTCCGTCCGGCGTTTTTCGAATTCCGTGATGCTTTAACCCACGGAAAGATCCGCGCCGCCGAGAAACTCGACGGCCGCTGGATCGTGAACACCTGGGTGAAACACGGCATTCTGCTGGGCTTTCGGCTGGGTGAACTTTCGGAGACGAGTGCGGGCTCACTCTCCTTCGTCGACAAAGACACCTTCCCTGCCCGGCACTTTTCTATCGCCGACCGCGTGCGGATCGTGCCCGGTGGCTCCTCAGTGCGCCTGGGCGCGTACGTAGCACCGTCGGTCATCTGCATGCCGCCTATGTTCATCAACGTGGGGGCTTACGTGGATGAGGGTACGATGATCGATTCCCACGCGCTGGTTGGCTCCTGCGCGCAAGTCGGCAAGCGCGTGCACGTCAGCGCTGCAGCGCAAATCGGAGGAGTGCTCGAACCCGTGAATGCCGCGCCAGTCATCATTGAAGACGATGTACTGATCGGCGGCAACTGCGGCATTTATGAAGGCACGCTGGTGCGGGCACGTGCAGTGCTTGGCGCGGGAACAATTTTGACGCGATCCACTCCCTTGTATGATCTGGTGCGAGGCGAAGTTCACCGAGCCACGCCGGAAGCACCGCTGGAAGTTCCCGAAGGCGCTGTGGTGGTTCCGGGATCGCGCGCAGTGAAGAAAGGCGCGGCGGCTGAGTTAGGAATCTCGTTATATACACCGGTGATTGTGAAGTACCGCGACGAGAAGACGGATCGAGGAATTGAACTGGAAGACTGGCTGCGCTGATTCGAAATATCGAATCGAAATATAAACCCCATACGCTCTAGATAACAGTAACCGCAAGTTCCCCGGCTCCATCGAGACTAACCTGAATTTGCGCCAGCTTCTGTACCACCCAATCAGCGTTGCTCAATGCGGCCGCAGGATAAGTGCTGGTCAACCCAATCGCTTTCATCCCACCCGCGTGTGCCGCGCGGATGCCGGCGGGCGCGTCTTCAATCACCAAACAGTCTGCCGGATTCACTCCCAACAACTCAGCACCCTTCAGATACGGCTCCGGGTGCGGCTTTCCATTAATCACGTCGTCCGCGGTCACCATCACATTTGGAAACGGGACGCCGGCAAGCTTCAGACGCGCGCTGGCCAAGTGTCGAGCACCCGAGGTCACGACGCCCCATTTGTCCTCCGGAATCGAGCGGATGAGATCGATTGCACCAGGCATCACAACGATGCCGCGGTCCGAGGCTTCGCGGTTCTCCAGCCTTCGAGCTTCGGCTTGCGCATCAAGGTGGGGAGCGACAGCTCGGATTACTTCCACGGAACGGACGCCATGGGCAATGGCGATTACGCTATCTTCGTTGATTCCCTGCTCGCGCGCCCACGCCCGCCATTGCCGATCCACTGAGCCCGTGGAATCGACGAGAACTCCGTCCAGATCAAACAGGATGGCGGCGCAGCGAAATTTGCTCATTCTTGTTTTTGTACCAACCACGGCCCTCAACTAATCGGCGTCGGTAAAATCCGTGGCTCTGCCGCAGACAGCATTTCCTGTTGATTTTGCTGACGGACATGCAAATATCGCTGCCGGAAGTGGGCCTTGGCGCGCTCGCCCCAGGCCCTTACAAACCAGTAATTCAAGCCCGCACCTAACGCGGAGCTGACCAGCGGAATCATCCGTCCTGCCCATTTCTCGACAACTTCAGCACTAGCCCGGGCAGCGATCCGCTGAATCACTCGCGGAACAAATTTGTTGACGAACTCTTTTTCCACCAACTCGCGGCTGATGTCGACTCCAGCCGCGCTGGCTGCGGCAATCCACAACTCCGCAATTTCATTGTCGGTATTGAACTGGAATCCATACACCAGGCTGAGCTTCTGAATCGTGCGCATGGTGATAGCCGACAGGATGCCAAGGTCGGGAATGATCGTGATTAACCCGCCCAAACCAAAACCGGCGCCCTCGGCAGCAGCCAGCTTCATTCCACCGCGAATAATGTCCTCCGCCACCATGTCGATTTCGCCTACTTCAAGGGAATACACCCCATGATAGCCGCTGACCGGAAGCCGGTAGGCCGTGCGCAACTGCAGCAGAAATTTTTGCGGATCGACTTGCACTGTTGAATAAGCCCGCGTCAGCCCTTTTACAACGGCCTTCTCGGCACGCAGGCGCAACCACGATTTCGATTCCACCACCGCCATTGATCTACCTTAGCTCAGAAAGCAACTGAATTCCATCCGCCATCGGGTAGGAACGGCAGAATCGCTCTGTACGCTACCTGACACACTCTGCTAGCATCAAGACTACTCCATGCCAACTGGAAAACTGCAAGTTGTCCCCTTGGGGGGCCTCGGCGAGTTCGGTATGAACTGCATGGCCGTCCGCTGGGGCGACGACATTATTGTGATCGACGCCGGGCTGATGTTCCCCGAAGCTGAATTACTCGGCGTGGACATCGTCGTTCCCGACATTTCTTATCTCATCGAGAATCGTCATCGGGTGCGCGGCATCATTCTCACCCACGGCCATGAAGATCACATTGGCGCGCTGCCCTGGATTCTCTCTGAACTTAACGTTCCCGTCTGGGGCACAGAGTTTACATTGGCCTACGTGGAAGACAAACTCGACGAGCACGGACTGCTCGAAGACGCTGACCTGCGCGAGATGCGAGCCGGGGAGCGCTTCAAGGCCGGGGCGTTCACCATTCATCCGATCCGCGTAACCCACAGTTTGGTGGATTGTGTCGCGCTCGCGATTCACACACCGCTCGGCGTCATCATCCACACCGGCGACTTCAAAGTCGATCCCACGCCCACGGATAATCACCTCTTCGATTTGCACTCTTTCGCTGAGTACGGAAAACAAGGCGTGCTGGCGCTGTTTCAGGATTCGACCAACGTCGAGCGCAAGGGCTACACCCCCAGCGAGCGCGCGGTGCGCCGCAAATTTGACGAGGTCTTCGCGCATACTCAGCGGCGATTATTCATCTCATGTTTTTCTTCGTCCATTCACCGCATCCGGTTAGCGGTTGAGTTAGCTCACCAGCATGGACGCAAAGTGGCATTCATCGGCCGTTCGATGAACAACTCCGCCGAAATCGCGGAGGATCTCGGCTACCTCGAAATTCCCGACGGCCTGGTCATCAATCCCGGCGAGATGAAGAATTTTCCGCCGGAAAGAGTTTGCGTGATGATCAGCGGCACTCAGGGCGAGCCCATGTCCGCCTTATCGCGCGCGGCTGTCGACAATCACAAGCATGCGAAGATTGAAAAGGGCGATACGGTGGTGCTCTCCTCGCGCATCATTCCCGGTAACGAGAAGACCATCTATCGCATGATCGATCACTTGTTTCGCCGCGAGGCCCACGTTATCTACGAAGACGGCAGCTCGCCGCCGATTCACGTCAGCGGACATGCCAGTCAGGAAGAATTGAAGCTGATCATCAATCTGGTGAAGCCTAAATACTTCATTCCCGTCCACGGCGAGTATCGGCAATTGAAGCTGCACGCCGAGATGGCCGGTGCGATGCACAGCTCGGTAGGCAAAGTTATGCTGATCGAGAGCGGTGATGTTCTCGAATTCGACGAACACGGCGCCCGCAAAGCCGGCAAGGTGAACGTGGGTCGCGTCTGCATTGACTCCGGTTCTCGCACCGACGTGGTTGAGGATTTAATCATTAAAGACCGCCGGCACTTGAGCGAAGACGGTATCGTCTTGCCCATCATCGCCATCAACAAGCTCACGGGGAGAGTAGAGACCGCGCCCGAGATCGTAACCCGCGGTTTCAACCCCGGTGATAACGGTTTGATGGATGGAGCCCGGCGCATCGTCGAAGATACGTTGGCGCACTCTAGCGAAGAGGAAAAAGCCGATTACGGTGTGATCAAGGAAAAAATTCGCGCCGATCTGAAGCGCTACATCTCCAAGCAGACGCAGAAGCGGCCGCTGATTATGCCGGTGATATTGGAAGTCTAGGCAAGCGGATTCTTCCAGCGCAGTCCCGGAAACCGCGCGAAGTCCCGATCCGCGGTATAGAGCACACCTCCGTATTCAACCGTCAACGCAGCCAATTCCGCCTCGCTGACCAGTGGTCCTGAGGCCTGCCCCTCGACCATCATTCGCTTCAACACAGCCCAGTGTTCATCGCCTGCGACAATGATTCGTACATTCGGCTGCTCCAACCACGCTTCTACAATTTCTGTGCCCTGCTCAACTGTCAAACGCGATCCCGGCAGCCTCCGATTGGTGATGACGCGTAAAAAAGCAGACACGGTCTGCCATGGCAAGCCCACCAATTCTATGTCGGAAAAGATCTTCTCCACCCAGACGCGGCTTTTCTTATGGTGGGTTGAATCAGTATCGTAGGAATAAATAAGCAGGTTGGCATCGACAACTATCACCGATGATCCGGGCCTTCGAGAGACTCGATCAATTCCTCAACCTTTTCGAAGTGAGGCAATCCCAACTTTATCGGCTTCACAACAAATGGCTTTCGGATCGGTTGTTTCGTGGCTGTCAAACCTAGCCGCAAAAGGCGATTGACGACGCGTTTCAAAGGTTGACCCGATTTGCCGACCTCCTTGTTCAGTAGCGCGGCTACGTCGTCATCGAGGGTAAGGGTGGTTCGCACATCATGATGCTAACATTATAGACATCATGATGTCAAGGCTCGCGTTCTTTCGTCTTCGTGGTAAGCGATAATGAAAATCTCATGGTCACCCTTTCCGACATCCGAAAAGCTCAATCTCGCCTGCAAGGCGTCGCCGCCCGCACCCACCTCATCGAATTCGATCATCCGGAATCCGACACTCGTCGGCTTTTTCTCAAGCCAGAGAACCAGCAGCCCATTGGCGCTTTCAAACTGCGCGGAGCTTACAACAAAATCGCTTCCCTCTCGCCCGAAGATCGCAAGCGCGGTGTAATTTCCTACTCCAGCGGCAACCACGCGCAAGGCGTGGCTTATGCGGCTCGTGCGCTTGGAGTGAAAGCTGTAATCGTGATGCCGGACAATGCGCCACCAATCAAGCGTAATGCCACGGCGGCGCTGGGCGCAGAGATCGTCATCGTGGGCCCCGGCAGCGCCGAGCGCCAAACCAAAGCGGAAGAACTGGCGACGCAACACGGCTATGTGATCGTGCCTCCCTACAATGACGAGCAGATTATCGCCGGCCAAGGCACGATGGGATTGGAGATTCTCGAAGACTTGCCGGAAGTGGAGACGGTTTTTGCTCCGGTCGGCGGCGGAGGAATGATCAGCGGCGTCGCCGCCGCCATCAAGCTGAGCAAACCATCGGTAAAAGTAATTGGCGTCGAGCCGGAACTTGCCGGCGATGCCCAGGCAAGTTTACGCGCGGGAAAAATTGTTCACTTTAAGGCCGAGGAAGTTTCGCGCACCATCGCCGACGGACTGCGCACGCAAAGCATCGGCTCCATCAACTTCGAACATATCCGTCGCTATGTCGATGACATCGTCACCGTAAGCGAAGAGGAAATTCGCCAAACAGTCCGGTTGCTGGCATCAAATCCCGCGACCATGGCTGAGCCCAGCGGAGCCGTGGCCGTGGCCGGTTTCTTGTTCCGAAGCGTTCAACTCCCGAGAACCAAATTCAACGTCGCCATCATCAGCGGTGGCAATATCGATCCCACGATGCTGGAAGAAATACGTCGAGAACAAGTTCCCGCAAAGGGCACGCGAACGTTTTAATTTAAGCGCGCCGCAACCGCCCACCGCCGTATTGCGACCAACGACCAAACCGCCTCCACCAGTCCGAAGGGCCACGCCCCTTGCAAAAACCCGTAGATAGGCCCCAGCACACACGCTCCGGCAAAGGCAAGAATGAACCAACGGCTCCGCGCTTCTAAAGCATAAAAGACAAGCATCGCCGTCACCGCAAACAGCCCGAAGATTGTTAAAGGAGTCACGTCTGAGTGGGACGATTTTACTCTTATGCTGCGTCGGCAGCGATGCACGGCCCTTTCGACAAACCGGGAGGGATCGGACAACCTATAGCATAAGTATGTTATCCAATAATAGGGCTACGAGTCGGTAACGACCGGTAGTTACTTGCGACAGTGGAATTTCCTATGGTACAAACGACCAGTCGCAAAAATTACGCAAGATGCCACTTTTAAGCCATCTTATAACTCAACAGCGCAAAATTTGGAGTGCAGCGGTTGTTGTAATTGCTGTGGCCGCGCTGACGATGAGTGTGGCGACGCGCTACTATTCCCTTCAAGATACTTCCTCTCGCCCCGTCAGCACCGTCCAAAAGCAGGCCGTTCCGGATGCGAGACCGCAGCGCCTTACCAAAAACGCCGCCGTCTGGAGTCCTCCTGTATTTTCTTTTGCAGTAGCGCAAGTCCCCAGTTTTCATCCTCGAATTGATTCCACCCGGCCCCTGCTGCGAAGTCTGGTCCGTGATACGAGCCTCTACAATCGGCCTCCTCCCGCTTCTAATTCCTTCTCATAAGTTCCTAATCATCCGATCGCGCTGAGTTGGTGCTCGCAGTTTAGCGCTGCGGCTTGGTAACCTAAATCCACGGGGACCGCATCCATGCAGCTTCTTGCGCGTGAATTGGCAGGCAAGGTCCGCCGAGAATTGGATTGGCCGGGCCGAGAAAACCGATTGGATAGACGTTTCAGTTCCAGAAAGGAAATGCTATGCAGTCTGTGCCTTCGTTGACGGGAGATGACCTCGACGCTCTGCGCCAATTCGATACCTGCATGGTCGCGAATGCGATCGAGTCGTTTAATGTGAGGCTCCATAATACGGGCTTTACCGACGCGCGCATCCGCTGCATTTTCAAAGAGGCTGCCCCCACCGTCGGGTACGCGGCAACCGCCCATCTGCGCAGCGGAGAGCCGCCTATCGGCGGCGGCACATTCCATGACCGCGCCGATTTCTGGAACAGCATTCTCGAAATCCCCGCCCCTCGCATTCTGGTCCTGGAGGATATGGATACTCATCCCGGACGAGGAGCTTTTGTGGGAGACATGCATGCAGCCATCTTGAGGGCTCTGGGTTGCATCGCTTACGTGACGAATGGCGCGGTGCGCGAATTGCCTTCCGTGCGCAAAACAGGATTTCAGATGTTCGCCGGGAGCGTTGCCGTTTCTCACGCTTACGCCCATATCTTTGAGATTGGAACACGAGTCACGGTGGCGGGGATGGACGTGCGTCCGGGGGATTTATTGCACGGCGACCGGCACGGCATTCTAACTGTTCCGCCCGAAATTGCGCGGCAGGTTCCCGCCGCGGCAAACCGAATGCAACAGGCGGAGCAAGAAGTAATCCGCTTCTGCCAATCTGAGGATTTTTCCGTCGCGAAATTGGGCGAGATCATGAAGACGCTTGAGGAAGCGAAACGGAACGAGGCGAGGACAATAAGATGAGTGAAGCGTGCACTAGATTCCTTCGCAGGCCGGCTCGCACCTCGATCTCATTGTTTTCCTGTCTCTTTGTGAGCATCCTGGCCGCAACCGCTCTGTTGTCGTCTTGTTCAGGCGGCCGCGAGGAAAAGGCGGAAGCCGGTGGCCCCCTCCCCACGGTCGCTGTGACGAAAGTGGTGAAAAAAACTCTCGGCCGCGAACTTACTCTGTCTTCCGAGTTAGTACCCTTTCAGGAAATTGATGTCTACGCGAAAGAACCCGGATACGTACAAAAGTTGATGGTTGACTACGGAACTCACGTGAAGGCTGGGCAGGCAATGGCGGTTCTTGAGATTCCTGAGTTGGAAGCGCAGCTCCAGGAAGATCAGGCGGAGATCAAGAATGCAGTAAACCAGGTGACGCGAGCGCAGCACGAACTGAGTCGCTATCAAGCCCAGTATGAAGCGCTGCACCTGGAATATACGCGTTTGAATGGAGTGTTTCAGAGCCAACCTGGAATTGTGGCCCAGCAGGAAGTGGACGACGCCCAGGGGAAGGATCTCGCGGCATCGGCTCAAGTGGATGCTGGCCAAGCGGCTCTGGAAGGGGCTCAGAGCCAGTTAGGCGCGGCCAAGGCGAAGCTGGTTCATGACCAGAGCTTATTCGATTATTCGAAAATCGCCGCGCCCTTTACCGGTGTGGTGACCGAGCGCTACGCGAACCTCGGCACCTTGGTACAAGCGGGCACCAATTCGAGCACACAGGCAATGCCAATTGTCCGTTTATCTGAGGACGACCTTTTCCGGCTCGTGATTCCCGTTCCAGAGTCTTATGTCCAATACATCAAAGTGGGCGATCCTGTGGATGTTCATGTGCCCTCCCTGAATCGAACTTTTCCCGGTAAAGTGGCGCGGTTCTCTGTGGACGTGCGGGAAGACACGCGCACTATGCACACCGAAGTGGACGTTTCCAATCCGCAGCGCATTCTGCTACCAGGCCTCTATGCCGAAGCCAAGCTGAATCTTGAGCAACAACACAATGTCCCCACCGTTCCCGTCCAGACACTGAACCATGAAGGTGAAAAGACTTCGGTTTTTGTGGTCGACGGGAACGGCGTGCTGCAAGACCAAGCTGTACAAGTAGGACTTGAGACCGCTAACGATGCCGAAATCGTCTCGGGGTTAAATCCGGGAGATTTGGTTGTGGTAGGCGATCGCAGTGGACTGAGAGCCGGCGAGAAAGTTCATCCGCAGGAAGTACCCCTGATGCAGTACCACGAGGAGAACGCACAACACTAGACACTGCAGAGAGCCGGCGCTGAATGCCGGCTCTAATGCAACCGGACAAACTTTATGCCAGGGTTTTCGATCCGCAATCCGTACTTCATCATTGTGATCTGCCTCGCGCTGCTGGTCATTGGAGTGACCAGTATCGCGAGCATGCCAATCGACTTATTCCCGCCGATCAACATGCCCGAAGCCGTAGTCGCTACGTTTTATAGCGGCATGCCCCCGGAGGATATCGAATTCGATATCACCGATCCTCTCGAGCGCTTCTTTACGCTGGGATCCGGCATCGACCACATGGAGTCTCGCTCCCTGCTGGGAGTCAGCATTATCAAGGTGTACTTTCAGCCCGGCACTAATCCTGATACTGACGCCAGCGAACTCGCCAACCTGGCTCTGGCCGATCTAAAGCGGCTGCCTCCTGGCACCCTGCCTCCGGTCGTGCTCAAGTTTGACGCTTCCAGCTTGCCCGTCGCGCTGGTAACTGTAAAAGGCGAAGGGCTCTCAGAAACCCAGCTTCACGACTACGCACAATTCCAAATCCGCAACCAGATCGCGGTCGTGCCTGGCGCCGAAATCCCGATTCCGTTTGGTGGCAAATACCGCCAAATCATGGTTTACGTCGATCCTTACAAGCTTGAATCCCGCCAGCTTAGTTTGATGGACGTGGTCGGCGCCGTCAACGGCGCGAACCTCATATTGCCCGCCGGGGACGTAAAGATGGGCCCCTACGATTACTTCGTGTACTCCAATAGCCTGGTGGACAACATGAAGCAACTGGGAGAGCTTCCACTCAAGGTCAAGGGAAATTCGTGGGTGACCGTGAACGATGTTGGGAAGGCGGAGGACGCTAACCAAATTCAGTACAACATCGTGCGCATCGACGGTCAGAAATCGGTGTACATCCCGATCATGAAGCAGGGCGGCAATACCAACACCATTGCCGTTGTGGATGGCGTCCGTGAGCTGATCAAGCACCTCTACGATATTCCCTCGCAGATGAAGACGAGCCTGGTCTTTGATCAGTCGGTATTCGTGAAGGAAGCGATCCATACAGTGCTGCACGAGGGCGCTCTGGGTTTGGTACTCACCAGCCTGATGATCCTCGTCTTCCTGGGGAGCTTTCGGGCGACATCTGCGGTGCTGCTTTCCATCCCGATCTCGGCGCTGGCCGCGTTTGTCGTACTGGCGCTCATGGGTGGGACCATCAATACCATGATCCTGGGAGGAATGGCTCTGGCGTTCTCCCGAGTCATCGACAACTCGGTCATTTCGCTCGAGAACATTTACCGCCATCTTGAACTCGGTGCCGCTCCCATGGTCGCTGCAGAGGTGGGCGGCGCGGAGGTAAACCTCGCGGTTCTCGCTGCCACGCTGGTCGATGTGGTTGATTTTTTCCCGGTCGTCTTCCTCTATGGTGTCGCCAAGTTTCTTTTTTCCGCCTTGGCGCTGGCATTTTGCTTGTCTCTGCTGGCTTCGTTTGTGGTGGCGATGACGGTAATCCCTCTATTCTGCTCGCGTTTCTTGAAGGCGGTACACCATGTCCCGGAGCATGGGAAGAAAGATAATGAGTATGAAGTTGAGCCGACCGCAGCAGAGAGTCACTCCTGGATGGACCGGTTCAATGCCCGCTTCAACCGGATGTTTAACAAGCTCTTGGATTATTACGAGTATTGGGTGAGGCGCGCCTTGCAGCGTCCTGGGTTGACGGTACTGGCCCTGTCTGGCGTGTTCGTATTAAGTCTTGCGATTTATCCCCTGCTCGGATTGGCCTTCTTTCCGAAGACGGATGCCGGGCAGTTCACCATCAATGTCAAAGTGCCAACCGGTACTCGCATTGAAGTGAGCAATGATTACGTTGCCAGAATAGAAGACTTGATTCGCCACCAGGTGGATGCCAAAGATCTGAAGCGAATTGTCTCTAACATTGGTGTAGTTCCCGATTTCTCCGCGCTCTATACCACCAACTCCGGCCCCTATACCGCAACTGTGCAAGTCGCACTCAACGAACCGCACCGGATCAGCAGCTTTGCCTACATGGACCGGGTTCAAGAGGCGATGACAAAACAGTTCCCGGATGTTCGGACATTCTTTTCTAGTGGCTCCCTCCAGGATGCGATTCTGAATAGCGGTACGCCCGCTCCCATCGACGTGCAAGTGAGTAGCCCTAAGCTGGAGGAAATCTATAACATTGCGCAGAACCTTTCTACTCGCATTCGCGAAGTGAACGGCGTTGGCCAAATCTTTATTCCCCAGGATATGGACTATCCGGCGCTTCGTCTCGACGTAGACCGGGTTCACGCCGGCGAGATGGGCCTAACCCAAAAAGATGTCGTCGATAATGTCATTACGGCACTGAACTCCAGCTACATGATCGCTCCCAATTATTGGGTCGATCGCAAGACCGGCAATGATTATTACCTCACCGTGCAATATTTCGAACATGGCGAGCCCTCCATTCATAACATGACCGATCTGGGACAGATACCGTTGCGCGATCCCGGCAGAGGTAACGATGTGAGCTGCGGCCCCGCGGGACCACCCCCGCCGCAGCCTGGAAAATCCCATTCCGCGTGGGCCTGCGCCGGACAAGGCGCACCGACAACCGTCCTCAAGAATGTGGTTGACGTCCGGCAGATTTTGACGCCAACCGAGATCGACCATTACCAGATTCAGCGCGTGATCGACATTTACGTTACCCCGAAAGCCGAGGATCTCGGGCGGGTAACCGACGCCATCCGTAAAATTATTGCGCACGAAAAGATTCCCTCCAACGTGCGCGTGAATTTGCGCGGCATGGTGCAAGGCATGGATGCTTCTTTCAAGAGCTTTGCTTTCGGATTTGTGATTTCATTTATTTTGCTGTTTCTGATTTTGACCGCGCAATTCAAATCGTTCGTCGATCCTTTTCTGATCATGCTTGCCATTCCGATGGGCTTCGTAGGGGTATTGATCATTTTGCCGCTCACGCACACTACGCTGAACGTAATGTCCCTGATGGGCGTACTCATGTTGATTGGCATCGCCGACTCCAACAGCATTCTGATCGTTGATTTTGCTCACAATCTGGAGAGCCAAGGTATGACTCCGGCCGATGCTGTGATCACCGCCTGCCGCGTGCGCTTGCGGCCCATTCTGATGACTTCACTGGCAACCATTATCGGGATGATTCCATTGGCGCTGAAATTAGGAACGGGCGCCGAGCAATATACGCCGATGGCTCGCGCCATCATTGGTGGATTGACCTCTTCGGTGTTGTTGACAGTCTTCATCGTGCCGGCCGCTTATTTGCTGGTATACGGCAAGCGCAAACCGCAAACCGCGGCAACTCCACAAACGGAGCCAGCAGAATGAGGCTGAAAAAATCCGCTTCCCAGAATCATCCAGGGACGACCTCATATCGGAGATCGAGAGGCCACTCATGACCAGGCCTTATGTTTTCATTCTCTGTGCCCTCTTCATACCTTTATGGGCGATTGCGCCTCAAAATAGCGCGGCGCAGTCGCCTCCGCCTGAATCCAGCTCAGCGGAAAAATTACCATCCGCCCCTCAACCGCAACTGCCCCAAAACTCAGGTATCGTTAGCCCTCAGGCTCAAGCGACGCTAATTGCCAGTTTCCCGCGGGGTGCCGCGGCGCAGACGGGTTCCTACGCCAATCCGCAAACGCCGCCGGCAGGCGAGGCTCCGGGCGCTCCCATGCAACTAACCCGCACGCAAGCCGAGCAGATAGCCCTCAAGAACAATCCGCGAATCAGTGTGGGGCGCTTGCTCGCCCTGGCACAACATCAGATCTATCGCGAGACCAGAGCGGCGGAACTTCCCAATTTCAATGGCGCGGTCACCGCAGTCGACAGCAATGAAGGCAGCCGCATCGGCGCCGGATCCCTCACTGCTTCTCGCCTGCTGGAGCATGCAGGCGCCGGAGTCGTACTCAGCCAGCTCATCACGGACTTTGGCAGAACCGTAAATCTCGTGTCCTCTGCCAAGCTGCAGGAAAAAGCGCAAAACGCCAATGCGCTCGCCGGCGCCGAAGATATTGTGCTGGCCACCGATCAGGCCTTTTACAACGCACTGCAAGCCCAAGCCCTGCTCAAGGTGGCACAACAGACCGTGACTACTCGAGGGTCGGTTCAACATCAGATCGATGAACTTACGAAGAGCAAGTTGAAATCCACTCTGGACTTGTCGTTTGCCGACGTGAACCTGTCGCAAGCTAAGCTGCTTCAGCTCGATGCCGAGAATAATGTAAATTCCACGGTTGCTGCGCTCACCGCGATTCTTGGTTTTGATAAGCAAATCAACTATGAATTGACCGAAGAAGAAACCCAGCTTCCGTCGCCGCCCCCTGATCTCGACGTGCTCATCAACACTGCCTTACAGCAACGTCCCGATCTGCAAGCGCTCACCTACAATCAACAGGCGGCGGAAAAGTTCCGTCGCGCCCAGCGCGATCAGCTCTTACCAACCATCAGCGCTCTCGGCATTGCGGGAGTCACTCCCGTCCGTCCTGACTGCTTCGGTGGCCCGGTCTGCTCCTCCAACTATTTCATTTCCAGTTGGTACGGTGCCATCGGGGTAAACATGAATGTCCCCATCTTTACTGGCTTTCTTTTGCCTGCGGAAGCCTCCGAGGCCAGCTACAGAGCGAAAGCAGCGAAGGAAAATACTCGAGATTTACGAGACAATGTCGTGCGCGATGTTCGCACCGCCTGGCTGGCCGCAAACACGGCGTTTCAGCGCGTCAGCGTGGCTGCCGAACTCGCCAAAGAAGCCAACCTTAGCTTGACTCTCGCCCAGGGCCGCTATCAACTTGGATTGGGCTCGATTGTTGAACTTAGTCAGGCCCAGTTGCAGCAGACGGATGCCGCTATCGGCTACGTGAATGCTGAGTACCAATATCGGTTGTCCCTTTCAACGTTAAACTTTGAGATCGGAGTCGCGCCCTAGACTGAGCTTGGGACTGACAGCAAGGTGCACCGCTGTCGACTTTTCAACATGCTTCCCTTTTGCCTTTACTTCATCACCGGCGTAATTACTGGCTTTCACGTCTATACTCTGCTTGCTCTGACCTGGTATGGAGAGCCGCTCAACCTCCTCGAATTGGTTTCTCTGCTGGGATCGCTTCTTCTTTTGATCTCGGCGTGGATCAGCCTTTTTCGTCCGAATGTCGCCGCCAGAGTCGCGTTAATCGCTTGCCTATTAATCTGGTCTTTCTACGCACCCGCGACTGCGAACCTGGTGCGGCATGGGTTTCATAGACACAAGGTGGTCTCCTGCAACCACGAATATGGGTGGGACACGACCCCATCGATCACTCGCTGATGCTACTGCCATCTGCAGCTCTGGCTCTTCTCGCGCTCGTTACCATATATTCCGCCATCGTGAGCTTTCGGGAAGCAAAGGACGTCCCGCCCAGCTGGATTTTCCCAAACGCCGCCAAACGGTCGACACAAGTGGTTGTTGGAATTCTTGTTCTGACTCCGTTGATTGCGCTTTCAATTTGGCTCGGGCTCAGCGCTCGGCATGAAAGCCTGCGCTCCTCGCGGTTTTTAATTCCTGACGGCTATACGGGTTGGGTACGCGTGGAGTTCGAGGTGCAAGGCGCTCCGCCGCTGCCCATCGATCACGGCGAATACACCATTAAAATTCCTGCAGACGGAGTATTGCGAACATCTTCGGCTGAACAATACGGATGGGCGCACGATCGATACTATTACTACTCCGGCCAGAACATGCCCTCGCTTCCAGATTCCGGAGCCTCCGCAATGATTTGGGGAAAGCTCAACGGAGAAACCGCGGGCGCGTCAGGCAAACGAAAGTATGAGGAGTTTTTTGTTGGAACCGCCGAGCAGTTCAAGAACCAGTCCAAAGCAAACAAATCCCCATTCTGACTTTGCGGATTTGGATTAAAGACACGCTCAAACCACCTCTAGCGCGCATCGAATTATGTAAGCCCTGCAAGAAACGTTGGCCTCACGGCCAGCGCGCAGGCTTGGTCGGAGAACAGCCGTGTACAAACTCTTTTTTCTATCTTGCATCGCAGTCGCATTCAGCGTTTTCTTGCAACATATCGGAGGTGGGCGCGGTAAGAACGGGCGAGCATTGCCAGATCGCCCGTTCTCACCTGCGCAAACAGATAAAGCCAGGGTGGCAGATCGCGAATAATTTTGTCAGATCGCTATAATGAGGCAAGCTCATGCACCGGCTTGCCTCCGCAACCCGCTGGTTGTTTGACGCGGAGCAAGGCCCTCGCGATCGCATGGCTCCGCGATGGCTTTTTCTGCGCGCCTTGGGCGGCATTTATTTTTCTGCGTTTTTCTCTCTGGTATTTCAGATCCGTGGGCTCATCGGCCCGGATGGAATTCTTCCAGCAAACGAATATCTTCGAGCCGTAGTTCATTCACTGGGTTACAGCCGTGGCTTATGGTTTGCTCCAACCCTGCTTTGGCTTTCGAGCGGCCCGCATATGCTCACCGCACTTTGCTGGGTGGGAATGATCGCGTCGTTACTGCTGGTGGTGAATGTATGGCCGCGCGGAATGCTGGTGATATGTTTCATCTGCTTTCTTTCTTTCGTGAGCGCCGCCCAGGATTTCTCCAATTACCAGTCGGACGGAATGCTTCTGGAAGCGGGATTCATCGCGCTCTTTTTTGCTCCGCGCGGATTCCGCCCCGGCTTGGGGCTGACGTCACCGCCAGCCCGCGCCAGTCTATTTCTGCTGCAATGGGAATGGTTCCGCATTTACTTCGAATCCGGTGTAGCAAAGATTATCGGAGGAGATCCCGAATGGCGCCACTTCACCGCCATGGATGAGTATTATCAAAATGGTCCGCTGCCCACATGGATCGGTTGGTATGTGCAACACCTGCCACACTGGTTTCACGCCGCGTCTGTCTTCGCAACTCTTGCGCTTGAGTTAGTCTTGGTTTGGATGTTATTTCTTCCGCGCCGCTGGCGCATCATTTGTTTCTTGATTGTCACTCCCTGGGAACTGGGAATTATTCTCACTGCCAACTACACGTTTCTAAACTACCTCGTTCTGTCTTTAGGATTTCTTTTCCTCGACGATCGCTTTCTGCAGCGATTCCTGCCGCAAAGATGGGGCAAATCTCTTACTTTGGATTCGGCAACCGAGCAAAGCCAAGCGCAAAAATCAGGAAGCTTTGTTCACTTCTTCAAATCGGCGCAACTATCTCTGACCGGCATTGTCCTCGCTTGGATTTTCTACGCCGCGACCGCGCAGCTGGTCTGGATGTTCTCCGCAGTCCCCCTGCCAATGGCGCCAGTAGAAGCACTGGAGCCCTTGCGCATCGCCAATCGTTACGGGCTTTTCGGCATCATGACCCGAGGCCGCTACGAGATAGAGTTCCAGGGTTCTGAGGATGGACAAAACTGGATCACATATCCCTTCCGCTATAAGCCGCAGGATCCGGTAAAGCCGCCCGGCATTTACGCGCCATATCAGCCGCGCTTCGATTGGAACCTCTGGTTTGCTTCGTTGGGGTCGTGGCAGGATTATCCCATCGTGCCCAGAACCGAAGTGCGTCTGCTGTCGAATGACAAAGACGTCCTCGCTCTTTTCGCGAAAAATCCCTTCCCCAATGGACCACCGCGCGAGGTACGCGCGGTGCTGTGGCAATATTGGTTCACCTCGACGTCGGAAAAACGCAGCACGGGATTTTGGTGGCGCCGTCAATATCTGGGACTCTACGCCCCGGCACTCGCGCGCGAAGCAGGAGGTGAAATTCGTGCCGTCGAATGGCCCACGGTCGCTCTGCGCGAGTGAATGCTCGCCGTCATTTTCTTGGGGTTGGCGTAATCGTCGAGTGCGGCAAAGTCATCGCCGATGCCGGCCGGCTCACGTTCTCTTAGTGGGAAATCGGGACAGCAGTGACCGTAAAAGGATCTTGACCATCTTCAACGTCGCTTGCAATCGACAATGCTCCGCTGGACGCGTCTATGCTCATAGCGACAAGTTTGCCGGGACTTATACAAGGCGGAGAACCAACGCAATATGAGTGTATGGCGAGCAAGAAGTGATCGGTGGGATCCAGCGTAGCTCCCACAAGATAGTACTCCCCGGTAAGGAAGGGCGACCCCTTCACTTCAGTGAGATCGCCCGAAGAAGGATCGATGCGGAAGACTCGTATGCGGGGTGATTCGGCTGCATCGGATACCGGGGCGAAAAGCAGAGACCCATCGCCACTCACGATAAGCTGCACAAAACCGTCCTCCAGTGGCTTCCCGTTGGAGAGAACATTCGTAACATAGGATCCATCTCCGCCCATCGCATATCTGAAGACACGGTTGCTGGCGACATCCAGCGCATAGACAAAGTTACCGTCCGGCGTAGGTGCGAAGATGCCCGTACTTACCACGTTTCCTGCGAAGTACTGCTCGCTGGTCAATTGCCCCTCTGATCGAACGAAGCTGCTTAACTCATACGATGGGCTCGACTGCCCCGTGGAGGTCTGTAACAGAAAGGCGCTTGTGTTGGCTAGCTGCAACACTTCACTGTTGCGGCATTCATCCGCGCTCTCTTGGGCTGCACTACACGCAGACGGAGGAGGTATCGTCTGCTGGATTGGCGGCAACGGGCTCAAGCCGCCGCTTTCGTCCACAAACCCAAATAAGCCCACATCTGTCGCGGCATAGACGAAAGTCTGATCGCTGACCAGATTCACGGACTGATTCATCGCTACGCTCACGGGAAGCCCTCTCGGTCTTAACGACCCGTTCGCTTTTACGGCATAGGACTGCAGAGTCGACGTGGGCTCTCCACCGGCGCCAGGCAAGTCCATAACCAGACCGTGAGTGGTTCCGGTCATTAGGAGCGGCGGGAAAGTGCGGCCTGTCGCTTGTAACTGTCCATCGGCAAGGAGGGCAAACTCCAAGGATTTCAACGCGGAGATATCGGCTGTGAAAACGTATGCCACTACATTCGTTCCGTTGCTAGCCGGTGTGAAGATCGCGGTAACGTTCTCTTTCGAAACCACGTTAAGGTTGCAGGTGCTCATGCCTGAACAACCTCCCCTCCAGCCGCCAAAGAAATAACTGTCCCCGGGGGTTGCGCTCAACTCGACTTGTGTGTTTTGCGCGAAGTTAGCGCTGCACGTCGGTGGACAGTTGATGCCTGCCGGACTGCTGACAACAATTCCCGCCCCCGCCGCGGGCCCGGTGACGGTCACCCCAATAGACGCAGCGGTCGTTTGCGACTGCGACACCGATGCTGCCCCCCCTCCGCAACTAGTCAGAAGAACGGCGGAGAGGGTGAACAGCGCGGCAAACAATAAGCGCGACTTCACTGGATGCACATACCACCTTATGACAGCCTGCCGAAATCGATCGTTAGATGCCGTATATGTTGCAGGGGTAGCTCATGGGGTTTCCAAGCGAGCATCTCAGTGCGTCCGCCAGTCGTTCATCCGTAAAACTAACGCTACTTGCCTTGCACCGCAACTACTTTCAGCGGCGCACTTGAAAAATCAAGGTAGCCTGAGGCGACACTCCCTTCTCACGCTTCTACGTAACGATGCGGGCTTAAGCAGACTTTCTTGTCGCGAGTTCTAACCGCCTACCCAGTTTCGACAATGCCATCTTCGCCGCGTTATATCCGCACATTCCGTGCACTCCACCGCCTGGCGGAGTGGATGCCGAGCAAATGTAAATATTCCGAGCCGAGGTAGCATAATGCCGCCATGTCGGTCGAAACAGAAACTGACGACTGTCCATGACGCCACCTCCGATATCGCCTCCCACCAGGTTGGCGTCCATGCTCTCAAGATCGGCCGGAGAAAATACCCGGCGCGCCAAAATGCATTCACGAAAGCCGGGAGCGAAACGCTCAATTTGATTCTCTAGCTTTTCCAGCATGTTCACTTTCGATCCATTCGGCACATGACAATAAGCCCAAGCCGTATGTTTGCCGGCCGGAGCGCGTGAGCTATCGAATAAGCTGGGCTGGGCCAGCAGGACAAACGGATGCTCTGCATGCTGTCCGTTTCGAACCGAATTCTCGGAGGCGGCAATCTCCTCGAAGCTTCCACCCAGATGCACACTGGCTGCCCGCAGGCACTCAGCAGCCTTCCAGGGGATGGGTGCGTTCAGCGCGTAATCCACTTTAAAGGCGCCAGGGCCATAACGGAATCTTTCCAACCGCCGCCGGTAATCATCAGACAATTTCTCGCCACCAATCGCGATGAGTTGACGTGGGGTCAAGTCACAAAGAATCAAGTCGTAGTCTTCCAACGCCGAAAGACTCTGCACCGGCGATGAAGTCTTCAGCGTGCCCCCCAGGCCAGAGAGAACGCCGCACAGGGCCTGAGTAATTGCCTGCGCTCCACCTCGAGGAATCGGCCAACCCACGGCATGTGCCGGCACCGCCATCAGAATCCCGAATGCCGCGCTCAATGGTTCGTCCAGACTAAGAAAAGAATGTGCCGCCAACCCCGCGAATAAAGCCCGCGTTCGTTCACTGCGAAACCGCCGGGCAACGGCTCTCGCCGACCGCAACCCAACCATGCCAAAGCGCGCCATCAGCCACGGATGCCTCGGCATGAATGAAACCGGACGCAAAATCTCCGGAGCAAATTCACTCCAGTGCTCCACCAACGGACGCATCAGCTTGTCCCACGCCGCTCCGTCCACCCCAAACGAATTGATTGCTTCATCTAGATCACGTTCCAACATCACCGCCGTCCCGTCATCGAATGGATGTGCCAAGGTGGCCGGGGAATGAATCCACTCCAATCCGTAGTCACTCAAGGGCAGCGACGAGAAGAACGGCGAGCCCGCCCCAAGCGGATAAATTGCCGAACCGAAGTCATGACGAAATCCCGGCAAAGTCAGTTCGAGGGTGCGCACACCTCCGCCCAGCGTAGACTCAGCTTCCAGCACCTCCACTCGCACACCAGCCTGCGCCAGAACGATGGCTGCAGCCAGTCCATTAGGACCAGCACCGATTACGCACGCGCTACGGCTCATCGAAATTCGCCTGGGAAACGCAATCGCAAAAGATCACCCCTTCCTACATATTAGTCTTCAGGCCAGGAGAAGGTTCCAGCACGCAGATTCCTTTAACTCACGGCTTTACAGAAAAGGAACCTTCTACAGAACCCAGATCATGGAAGGAAAGATGAAACACGAGACGGGACATGCTACCGCTCAACCATTGCCTGCAAACCAGCGCATTAGACTGAATAAGATGGAGCGGGAGACCGGGATCGAACCGGCGACATCCAGCTTGGGAAGCTGGCGTTCTACCGCTGAACTACTCCCGCTCGAATGAGGACGAGCTTTTGATTTCCTCTTTTATCAACCAGAGTCTAGCATTCGCACGCCTGAGAAACAACGGCCGCCGGAACGAGATACTCATTTCGTTAGACTGCTGGAGTAGCATAAACGCAGAGTATAAATTATGACGACTTCATCCACGCGAAATCACGGTGGCACTGCCACAGCAAGCAATCAGCCATCGCCTCCGGAGCCTTCGTTCTCCGAACGGGCGCGCACCTTGGTGCATTTGGCACGTATCGGAAGCCTTTCCACGCTTTCGCGCAAGCAGCCCGGGTTTCCCTTTGGATCCGTAATGCCTTACGGATTGGACGCGCTGGGGCGCCCAATATTTCTCATTAGCACGATGGCGATGCACACTCAGAATCTGCAAGCCGATCCTCGCGCCAGCCTGCTGGTTACGCAGGATGATGGAGAAGGCGATCCGCTGGGCGCATCCCGCGTCACCTTGATCGGAAATGTTCAGACTATCCCTCAACCTGAAATCGCCGCCGCCCGCAAGCTCTATCTGGAGCGTTACGCCAACAGCAAATACTGGGTAGACTTCGAGGATTTCTCCTTTTACCGGATGGATGTGGTCGACGTCTATTACGTCGGAGGCTTCGGCGTAATGGGCTGGGTTAAAGCGTCAGATTATGATCAGGCACAACCCGATCCGCTGGCCGATGTTTCCGCCGGGATCATCGCGCACATGAACGCCGACCACAAAGACGCACTTGTTCTGCTAGCCCGCAAGAGCGCCGGGATTGATTCTCTGGAGGCCGCAATGACTGCGGTGGACCGGCTTGGTTTTCAGGTGCGGCTTAAAACCGCCGACGGGGTGCGCGGAGCGCGCATTGCTTTCCTGCGCGAAGTACGGAACGCGGACGATACGCGGAAAGTCCTGATCGAGATGGTGCAGCAAGCGCGCCAGTAGCCCTGACCGGTAAGCCAACCCAAGCTCTACAACAAAAATGCCCGCAATCCTCTCGGATCGCGGGCATTTTGTTATCGCTTAGAAAGCGGTGTCACTTAGACAGCCTGAACGTTCTCCGCCTGCCAGCCCTTGGGGCCTTTAGTCACGTCGAACTGCACGGTTTGGCCTTCTTGCAGGCTGCGGAAGCCGCCTGCTTGAATAGCGGAAAAATGCACGAAGACGTCCTCGCCATTCTGACGGCTGATAAACCCATAGCCCTTGGCGTCGTTAAACCACTTTACTGTTCCTTGTTCTGCCATTGATAGTCCTATTCTTTTCTTGTTTCTTGAATTGTGCTGAGAAGATTCGCTGCTAGTGACGGGGGTGACGCTGGTTGGCGATACCGACCTTCAATTGCTT
>JBAVQD010000059.1:0-30565 GCA_049693675.1 Candidatus Sulfotelmatobacter sp.
GCATGCGATGCTGCCGGCGCATGCGATGCTGCCGGCGTACAAGTCGGTGTCGAGTGTAACCGTCTTTCCGCAATGCCGAAAATATCCGGTGATACGACCGCGCAGGTTAGCGGTGCGCTTTGTTATACACCCGGTTCCCTTCGACGCCTACTCATTCCCGTCCGTGCTAATCTGGGCTCATTGTGCGTGAGGGATTGCTCGAACTTTTCCAGGAAGAACACCGACAACTGCGTCCGGGGACGGCGACGCCTGAACTAAAAATTGAATTTTTTGCTTTCGCGAATGTGAACAATACCATTCGTTTGCGCGAGGGCAGGCTGCTGGTAAGACTTTCGGACTTACTGGAGGGCGCGCCGGAGGCGGTGGTGCGGGCGATTGCGCACATCCTGCTGGCGAAGATGTATCGGAAGCCGATTGATCGCGGGCTGGCGGCGCGGTATCGGAAATATGTGGGCAGCCATGATGTGGTGCGGAAGGCGCATCTGGTGCGGCAGATGCGGGGACGGAAGCGGCTGCATTCTCCGCAGGGTCACGTTTACGATCTGGACGCGGTTTTTGAGGATTTGAATGCGCGATTTTTTCATGGGCTGATGGGGCGGCCGCGCATGAGTTGGAGTCCGACGAAGACGCGGCGGATTTTGGGGCATTATGATCCGGCGCATAATGCGATTGTCATCAGCCGGATTTTTGATCATCCTGCGGTGCCGCGGTACGCGGTGGAATACATTGTGTACCACGAGATGCTGCATTTGAAGCATCCGGTGCGGCTGCGCGGGAGCCGGCGGTGTGTGCATTCGGCGGAGTTCCAGGCGGAGGAGAAATTGTTTCCGGAGTGGGTAAAGGCGGAGGGGTTCTTGAAGAGGTTGTGAGCTCCACTGTTTCGAGGGCGAAGCGGCGGATGGAAAGATCAACGTCAAAAACCTGCAGCGTTCGTGTTCGGGAATCCCACCCTTGCGCACGTTACAAGGGTGGGATTCCGATAAGCTGGCAGCAGCGAAGCTATGCTACACGCCGCCGCCTCAACCCATCTTCGACCTTCGAGAGCAGTGGGGATATGCAAAATCAAAATCCTGTAGTGTTCGCGTTCCGGAATCCCACCCTTGCACAGAACGCAAGGGTGGGCCACCCAGTGCGTTGCAATGTTCGGATTCCGATAAGCTGGCAGCAGCGAAGCTACGCTACACGCCGCCGCCTCAACCCATCTTCGACCTTCGAGTGGAGTGGGGATAAGCAAAATCAAAATCCTGTACTGTCTGCGTTCTGAATCCCACCCTTGCACAAACCGCAAGGGTGGGCCACCCAGCCAGTTACGCTGCAGGCCGCTTCAACTCCGCCCTTGGCCACTGATTGAGCTTCACCATGCCGACCTCGTCATACGCGTAGCTGCGATAGCTGCTCCAGGGCCATTGTTCGGGTTGCTGCACAAGCCCGGCCTTGACCGGGTTGCGATGCATGTAGCGGAGCTTTTCCACGCGCTTGCGCTCGCTCCACACGTGGAAATCGTAGAATCGCTTCTGCCAGACATGGTGTGGAGGTTCGGGCCAGAGTGTGGCCTGCCGCGGGTTGCGCCGCTTGCGATTCAGAACACGGCGAGCGAATCGTTGCTTCACCACCTGCATGATCGTTGAGGGCGTTCCGTGTTCTGGTTCGCTCATAAGCAGGTGAATGTGGTCGGGCATCACGACATAGCCGACTACAACAAACTGGTAGCGCTGGCGGGCCTCCTCGAAGATTTGCAGGAACAGATCGCGTCGGCGCGGGCTGGCCAGCCAGGGCTGGCGATGATAACAACTGCAGGTGAGAAAGTGGAGATAGTCGTGGCCGGAGTAGCGCTTGAGGCCGGCGGGTATATTTTCACTCTATTCGAAGGGGAAGGCAGAGGGATGGAAAGATCAGAAACAAAATCTTGTGGTGTTCGCATTTGGGAATCCCACCCTTGCATAAAACGCAAGGGTGTGCCACCCGCCAACTTTCCGCACAGCGAACTCCGTTTAATTCCAGATTTCGCCGTGTGATGTGGATCACGCGGGTTTGTGACAGAACGGATTGACGCGTCTGACGCGGACGGCATATCCTTGAAGTTGAAATTGAAATTCATTTTCAAGATTGTGGATGGTTCTTAAATGCTTCAGGCATTCATTATTACGCTGCGCGAAGGGGTTGAGGCGGCGCTGATTGTGGGTATTACGCTGGCCTATCTGGCGAAGATTGGGCGCAATGATCTGCGCAAGGCGGTGTATGCGGCGCTGGTGGCGGCTTTTGTGGGGAGTATTGGGGTTGCAATTCTGCTCTCGAAGCTGAATTTGAATGAAGATGTTTTTGAGGGCTGGGTGATGCTGGTGGCTGCTTTCTTCGTCGTCACCATGGTGATTTTCATGATGAAGACGGGGCGGAAGCTGAAGGGGCAGATTGAAGGCAAGGTTGAGCTGCTGGCGGGGAATGACGCGTGGATCGGGCTGTTCTTTTTTGTGTTTCTGATGGTGCTGCGCGAAGGGGCGGAGACTGTGCTGATTCTTTCCGCGGTGACGCTGAACTCCACCGAGCTGATGAGTTTTCTGGGAACGTTGTTGGGCGTGGGGGGCGCGATTGCTTTTGGCGTGATGTTCGTGAAAGGCAGCGTGCGGATTAATTTGCAGAAATTTTTCCGGATTACGAGCGCGATTCTGATTCTGGTGGCGGCGCAGTTGGTGATTGCCGGCTTGCATGAACTTTCGGAGAGCGGAGTGATTGCGTCGTCGAAGACGGAGATGGCAATTGTTGGACCGATCGTGAGCAACGAATGGTTCTTTTTTGTGACGATTATCGCGATGGCAGCGCTGATGATTTTGTTTGATGCGAAGCGGCGGCAACCAGTGGCGGAGTTTGCCTCAGGGGCGGAGCGGCGCAAGGCGATGTGGACTTCGCGCAAAGAACGATTGTGGATGGCTTCGGTTTATGTCTTCTCTTTTATTTTTATTTCGATGGTGACGGCAGAGTTTGTTTACGCCAAGAGCCAGAGTGCGCTGTCGCCGGCGACGGAAGTGAGCTTTGTGAATGGCAAGGTGACGATCCCGCTGGCGAAGGTTTCCGACGGGGATTTGCATCGCTACGAGGCGCGGGAGAACGGGGTTGAGGTGCGCTTCTGGCTTTATCAGAAGCCGGACGGAAAGATAGCGACGGTTTTTGATGCCTGCCAGATTTGCGGGGCGGTGGGGTTTTATAAATCCGGTAACCTGATTGTTTGCAAGAATTGCGCGGCGCCGATCAATGGGCAATCGGTGGGGACGACGGGAGGATGTAATCCGATTCCGCTGAAGGCAACGGAGACAGCGGATTCGGTGGTGATTCAGGAGGCGGACATTGCGGCGGGCAGCCGCGTGTTCGAGAAACAATAAGGAATGTTCGTACGGCTCGTCTACGAATCGTTCCGGCGCCAGAAGCGGCGTAAATTGCTGGCGGGGGCGGCGATCACGCTGGGGGTTACGGTAGCGACAGCGATGATTGCTGTGGCGACTGACATTGGCGACAAGATGAATCGCGAACTGCGGACGATCGGCGCGAACCTACTCGTGACTCCGCAGGAAGATACGCTGGATGTGGAAATTGGCGGAGTGAATTTGAAGCCGCCGAGCGATGGAGCGTTTCTGAATGAGGCCGATCTGCCCAAGATCAAAGGCACGTTCTGGCATAACAACATCACGGGATTCGCTCCGATGTTGCCGGTGCAGGCTGCACTTGTGCGCGATGGGAAAACCGAGAACGTCACTCTGCTTGGCACTTATTTCGCCAAGCAGATTTCTTTTGGCAAAGAGGAATTCACGACTGGAGTACGTTCGACGAATTCCTGGTGGAAAGTTTCCGGAGCGTGGCCGGAGGATTCGTCTCGCGACGTATTGCTGGGAGAACGGCTGGCGGCGCGGCTTTCGGCGAAGGCGGGCGATGAGATTGCGCTTTCCGGACGGCGCTTGCGGGTTAGCGGAATTCTTTCGAGTGGCGGCGTGGAAGACGATCAGGTGGTTGCGCCGATTGCACTGGCGCAGGAAATTCTGGGAAGGCCGGGCGCAGTGAAGCGAGTTTATGTGAGCGCGCTGACCAAGCCAGAGGATGCGCTGGCGAGGCGCGACCCGAAGAGTTTGTCGGGCGCGATTTATGACCGGTGGTACTGTTCGCCTTATCCGCAGTCGATTGCGTTTCAGTTGCAGGAAGCGATTCCGAATTCGCATGCGGAGCAGATTCGGCAGGTGGCACAGAATGAAGGCGCGGTGCTGACGCGGATTGAAGGACTGATTTTTCTGGTGACGCTGGCGGCGTTGTTTGCTTCGGCGCTGGCAGTTTCGGCGGCGATGGCTACGGCGATTTTCGAGCGGCGGGCGGAAGTGGGGTTGATGAAGGCGCTGGGCGCGGGAAAGGTGGCGGTTGCAGCGATCTTTTTTGCGGAAGCGACGTTGCTGGCTCTGTTCGGCGGCGTGGTGGGATTTGCCGCTGGCGGAATGCTGGCGCACCAGATTGGAAGATCGATTTTTGGTTCAGAGATTACGATTGCGCCGGTACTGTTGCCGGTGATTCTGGTGATCGCGGTGATGGTTACGTTTGCGGGGAGCGCGGCGGCGATTCGCAAGGCGGTGGAACTTGATCCGGTGTTTGCGCTGCGGGGTGAGTTGTGAACGGGCAAGTATCGCATTCGGCGCGAGAGATTGCCGCGCGCCGGGCGAAGGGTCCGCATACGTCGATGTTTATGCGGATGCTGGTGCGGGCGGCGGTGCTGCGGCGGGGACGGGCACTCTCCGCGCTGTTTGCCATGGTGGTGGCGGCGGCAGTGGCGACAGCGATGCTGAATCTTTACGTCGATGTGCAGGCCAAGCTGCGGCGAGAATTTCGTAATTACGGCGCCAATATTGTGCTGGTGGGTAAGGACGGCGGTTCCCTTCCCGCGAACGCTTTGGCGCAGGTGGAATCGATTCTCGGGAATCGTGGGGTGGTGGCTCCGTTTGGATTGGTGGTGGCGCGAACCGATGATGGGCAGGCGGTAGTGGTGGCTGGTACGGATTTTGAGCGGGTGCGACAGTTGGATCATTGGTGGTCGGTGAGCGCGTGGCCTTCAGGTTCACAGCAGGCGCTGGTTGGAGTGCGGGCGCGGGCGGTGGTGTCGCCGAAAAATCAGAACTTCGATCTTAGCTTTCAGGGACATAAGATTCAGCTGACGCCGGCGGGAACGGTAGAGACGGGAGCGGCGGAAGACAGCCGCGTGTATGTTTCGCTGGCGGATTTTGTGGCGTGGACGGGAGTGCAACCCTCGACGATTGAGGTTGCGGCGAGCGGTTCGCCGGAGGAAATCGGCGCGATTCTGCAGCAACTGCAAAGTGCGATTCCGACGGCGGAGGTGCGTCCGGTGCGGCAGATTATGGAGGGCGAGGCGCGGGTGCTGGGCAAAACGCGGGCGACGCTGCTGGCGGCGGCGGCGCTGATTATTTTGACCGCGGCGCTGTGCGTGCTCTCTACGTTGATGGGATGGGTGTTTGACCGGCGGAGAGACTTTGCGATTTTGAAGGCGCTGGGCGCGTCAGATGGGATGCTGAATGGATTCTTTGCGGCGGAGGCGGCGGCGTTGGGGGCGACCGGGGCGGTGATTGGATTTGTTTTGGGTCTGGGGATTGCGGCCTGGATTGGAAGGGTAAATTTTCATGCGGCGGTGGCGCCACGGTTTAGCGTCCTACCTTTTGTGCTGGCTGGTAGCATAGCGGTGACGTTGCTATCGGCGATCCTGCCGATTTCAATGTTGCGGCGGGTGCAGCCGGCGGTGATTCTGAGGGGAGAGTGAAATGATTCAGATCAAAGACGTGACCAAGCTCTACCCTGCCAAGGCTTCGAGCGGTGGTCCCACGTCTGCCAAAGGAAGGGAGAGGGGCACCCCTGGCAATGAGAATGGCGCGATTCATGCGCTGGATCATATTTCGCTGCACGTGGCGCAGGGCGAATGGCTTTCGATTATGGGGCCGTCGGGGTCGGGGAAATCGACGCTGGTGAATCTGATTGGGTGCCTGGATCGGCCGACCTCGGGCGAGATTTGGCTGGATGGGCAAAATGTTGCGGGAATCTCGGCGAGTGAATTGAATCGAGTGCGGGCGGAGAAGATCGGATTTATTTTTCAGCAGTTTCATCTGATTCCGTTTCTTACGGCGGTGGAGAACGTGATGCTGGCGCAGTATTTTCACAGCATGACGGATGAACAGGAGGCGATGGACGCGCTGACGCGGGTGGGGCTGGGAGATCGCGGGCATCACTTGCCGTCGCAACTTTCGGGCGGCGAGCAGCAGCGGGTTTGCATTGCGCGGGCTTTGATTAATGATCCGAAGATTATTCTGGCGGATGAGCCCACGGGAAATCTGGATGCGGTGAACGAGGAATTAGTTCTGCGGCTGCTGCGGGAGTTTCATCAGCAGGGGCGGACGATTGTAATGGTGACGCATGATCCGGTGGTGGCGCGGCTGGCGGACCGGCGGATTGAATTTCATCACGGCAAGATCGAATCGCAGGAAGTTTTTGCCATGGCGGATGAAGAACAGTTTGATGAAGTGCTTGAGGAGTTGTGGGTGCTGGGCGAGCATGGCGAGATTGCGGAAGTGGAGCGCATGGAAGTGCACGGTGCGCTGCCGGTGAGCCTGGCGATCGAGAAGATGATGCAGATGGGGCTGGTGGTTTCGGCGCCGCATCCGCCGTTGGCGCATGGGCACAAGCCGTTTGTGAATCCGTGCCATGATGCGCTGAAGCCGGTGTCGGCATCGGTGGGCGATGGGACGTTGATTGTCGAACTGACGCCGCGCGGGCGGGAGCGGGCGGGGAGCATAATCCGGCGGCACCGGTTGGCGGAGCGGTTATTTACCGACAGTCTGGCGATGGATAGCGAATCGGAGATTGAGCAGCAGGCTTGCAAGTTTGAACATATTTTATCGCCCGAGGCGACGGATAAGATTTGCGCGTTTTTGGGGCATCCCAGGACTTGTCCGCATGGGGCGCCGATTCCTCCGGGAGGGTGCTGTGCTAGGAGCACAGAGTTTGCGGAGACGATGGTTACGGGACAGCAGGTTCCTCCGCTGCGCCCTCGCTAGCGCTCGGGCTTCGGTCGGAATGACAATTTTAGGTAGGGCACAGTGCTTGGGGCTGAAGCCCTCGTCTGCTTTGCTCTCTCTACGCTGCGCTGAAGCGCTGGTCCTCTGTGGTTCTATTTTATCCGTGCAAAGGCCCCTTTCGCGGTTTCGTGCTCACAGCAGGTCCCTCCACTGCGCCCTCGCTGGCGCTCGGGCTCCGGTCGGAATGACAGTTTATTTTAGTGACAATTCATTTGCGTGAGACGAAGTAACCTCCACGGCCACCTCCCTGCCATTCTTGAGCGCTGCTATGATCGGTTTCGACTATGACGATGGCGGGGCGTCCTATTATTGGCGTATTTGATTCGGGTTTTGGCGGGCTGACTGTTCTTAAAGCTTTGCTTGAGGTCATTCCGGAGGCCGATTATCTCTATTTTGGGGATACGGCGCGGCTGCCTTATGGGTCGAAATCGGTGGAGACGGTGGGGCGCTATGCGGTAGAGGCGGCGCATTTTCTGGAAGCGCATGGGGCGCAGGTGTTGGTGATTGCGTGCAACACGGCGACGGCTCTGGCGCTGGATCGAATTGTTAGCGCGGCGCACGTGCCGGTGGTGGGAGTGGTTGAGCCGGGGGCGGAGGCTGCGGCCGCGGTGAGCAGAAATCAAAAAGTTGTGGTGATCGGCACCGAGGCGACGGTGAGCAGCCATGCTTACAGGAAGGCGCTGGAGGCGCGGGGGGTGGAGGCGCGGGAGAAGGCATGTCCGCTGCTGGTGCCGTTGGTGGAGGAGGGATGGGTGGAGCATCCGGTAACCGATCAGGTTGCGGGGATTTATTTGACGGAGGCGTTTGCCGACGGATTTCATGATGCGGATGCGCTGGTGCTGGGGTGTACGCATTATCCGTTGCTCAAGGCGGTGTTGCGGCGGGCGGCGCCGCAGCATGTGAGTATTGTGGATTCGGCGGAGTCAACGGCGCGGGTGGTGGCGGAGCGACTGCGAGGGCTTTTGGCTTCTGCGGAGGGTGAGGAACGGCGGAGGGCTCCGCGGATTAAGTTTTTTGCGACGGATTCGGTGGAGAAATTTCGGCGGTTGGGGGAGAGATTTTTGGGGCATCCGATCGAAAATGTGGAGCATGTGGATTTGAAGGAGTAGTCCGGGGGGCTGAAGCCCTTTCCATTCCGAGCCTTGACGCGGCGCTGAAGCGGACAGCAGGTTCCTCCACTGCGCCCTCGCTGGCGTCTCGGGCTCCGGTCGGAATGACAGTTTGAATAGAAGTCAGGCTGAAACCCTGCATCCTTCTTTGACCATCTAAACGGCGCTGAAGCGCCGCTCTTCCACGGTTGTGCGGGCGTTCGTGGAGATGGCGCTGTTTCGCGGGCGCTGGAGCGGACAGCGGGTTCCTCCGCTGCGCCCTCGCTGGCGCTCGGGCTCCGGTCGGAATGACAGTTTGAATAGAAGTCAGGCTGAAACCCTGCATCCTTCTTTGACCATCTACACGGCGCTGAAGCGCCGCTCTTCCACGGTTGCGCGGGCGTTCGTGAACATGCCGCTCTTACGATTCTGAAGCGGACAGCAGGTTCCTCCACTGCGCCCTCGCTGGCGTCTCGGGCTCCGGTCGGAATGACAGACTTCGGAATGACAGACTTCGGAGTGGCAGACTTAGGAATGACAGACTTAGGAGAAGCTCGAATTCAGCAGAGTTCGAACTCAGTACAGGTGGAAATCGACTTCGACGGCCATTTCGACTTTGACGGGGTGACCGTCTTTCAGACCTGGTTCGAAGCGCCAGGTTTTGACGGTTTCGAGAGCCTTTTCGTCGAGGCCCATGCCGAGGGAGTTTACTACGCGGAGATTTGTGGGTTTGCCGTCGGTATCGACGACGATCATCAGAGTGCATGTGCCCTGATACTTGGCTTTGCGGGCCTCTTCGGAAAATTCTGGATCGGGAGAATAGATGGGGCGCGGAGGAGTGACTCCACGGCCGGGGCGGAAAACGCCGCCGCCCATGCCACCGCCCTCGCCGGGGCCTACGCCCGGGCCGTTGCCGGAACCGACACCGCCACCGCTGCCTGAGCCGATTCCAGAGCCGTAGCCGGTTCCATTCGACGGGATGATGGCGGAAGATTTAGGGTCGCCGAGGTTTGGCAAATTATTCATTGCCACTTTGATGTCGGGCGGAACGATGACGGTGGGTTCAACCGCCAGTTTCGGATTGAAATTTCGTATCACCGCAGTGGGCGGGGTGATCTGCTGCATGGAGAATTTGGGGAGTTTGCCCCGAGAGGCTTGCAGCACGTCGCGGTCGCCGCCACCACCACCGCCGCCAGCTTGGGTCTTGGCCGGCTTAAGCGAATAGTCGCCAGGATCGATGAGCGCAGTAGTGACCGTCTGCGGCTTGGCTTGGGCTTTAGTGACCCAGCGGTGGGCCAGGATTGTGCCACCGATGATTAACGCGAGGACTACGACGTGAGCGGCGGTGGAACCGAGGACGCCATTTTTCTTGTAGTTGTAGAAACCCCAGATGTCCTTGACTGGGATGGGCTTCGATTCCAGCTTGAGGGGTGGAAGTTTCTTGGGGAAAAAGAAGTCGTCCAAGCCGCGGAAGAGGGACTTGTACAACGGCTCGAAGGTGTCGGGAGCGAGCAGGAGGTTTAGTTCCGGCTCTCTTTCAGCGGGTGTCGGATTCACTTCTACAGATGACATGTTCCCCGATTCGGCTTTCCCAGGTCGGACGGTGAGTGCATTGCGCTCGGCCCGAC
The DNA here is from genome assembly GCA_049693675.1 of Candidatus Sulfotelmatobacter sp. Taxonomy (GTDB): domain Bacteria; phylum Acidobacteriota; class Terriglobia; order Terriglobales; family Acidobacteriaceae; genus Sulfotelmatobacter. The sequence continues at coordinate 9,823 of JBAVQD010000059.1, forward strand.
GCCCTGCTCAACACAGATGAAGAGTCGTTCCAGCGAGTTGCCTGTAAGGCTACGGCTGGTTGTGAAATTTAGCGACCGTACTGGGCAAAGATTTAACGTCCATTTGCCTGTTTGGAAAATTGTACCTCTTCTTTGGGTAGTTTACGAAGTGTATTTCGGAGTGCGGCGTGCGGGAGGGAAATCAAAATCTTTAACACAGGGGACACCGGGGGGCACAGGGTAACGATTGCGGTTCGTGGACGTTCAGTGCGGGTCTCCCTATAATAAAAGGATTCAAACCTTTGGGAGAAGCCGATAGAGTGCCGCTCGAACTGAAAACTACTATTAATCTGCCTAAAACCGCGTTTCCGATGAAGGCCAATCTGCCGCAGAATGAGCCGAAAATGCTGGCCCGGTGGGAGGAGGCGCGGATCTACGAGCGCATCCGCGAGGCGCGCAAGGGGGCGCCGACTTACGTTTTGCACGATGGGCCGCCTTATACCAGCGGTCCGATCCATATGGGCACGGCGCTGAATAAGTGCCTGAAAGATTTCATCGTCAAGTCGAAGACGATGGCGGGATTTGATGCGCCGTATGTGCCGGGGTGGGATTGTCACGGGCTGCCGATTGAAATCAAGGTGGATAAGGAGCTGGGCGGCAAGAAGCTGCAGATGCGTCCGCTCAATGTGCGGGCGGAGTGCCGGAAGTATGCGCAAAAGTTCCTGGATTTGCAGCGGCAGCAGTTTAAGCGCATTGGAGTGTTTGGGAGATTTGATCGTCCGTACGCGACGATGAATCCGCAGTACGAGTCGGTGGTGCTGTCGACGTTCTTTTCGTTTTACGAAAATGGATTCGTCTACAAGGGACTGCGCGCGGTTTATTGGTGTATGCATGACGAGACGGCGCTGGCTGAGGCTGAAGTGGAGTATGAGAATCACACCAGCCCGACGGTTTATGTGAAGTATGCGCTCTTGGATGATCCGGCGAAGGTTGATCCGGCGCTGGCGGGGAAAAAAGTTTCAACGATTATCTGGACGACGACTCCGTGGACGCTGCCGGCGTCGATGGCGGTGGCATTTCATCCGGATGAAGAGTATGTGTCATTGGAAGCCGGTGGTGAAGTTTATATTGTGGCGGCGAAGCTGGCGAAGGATGTGGCGGAGAAGTGCGGGCTCGCTGATGCGCGGGAGATCGCACGTTTTCCTGGGCGCAAGATGGAGCGGTTGAATTTTCAGCATCCGTTTTTGGACCGAAAAATTCTTGGCGTGCTGGCGGAGTACGTCACCATGGATACGGGCACCGGCGTGGTGCATACGGCGCCTTCGCATGGAGCTGAGGATTTTGTTACTGGCGTGAAGTATGGGCTGGACGCGACCAGCAATGTGGATGAGAAAGGCATTCTGCGCAACGGGCTTGAGGAGTACACGGGATTGCGCGTATGGGATGCGAACCAGCCGATCATCGAGTTGCTGAAGAAGCGCGGGGCGCTGCTGCATACGGAGAAGACGGAACATTCTTATCCGCATTGCTGGCGGTGTCATAATCCGGTGATTTTTCGGGCGACGGAGCAGTGGTTTATTTCGATGGAAACGCCGATGCCGGGCGAGAGCGGCGGTCGAAGTTCCGAAAATGACACTCTCCGCAAGTGGACGCTGGAAGAGATCAAGCACGTGAGGTGGGATCCGGCGTGGGGCGAAGAGCGGTTATCGAACATGATTGCCACGCGTCCGGACTGGTGTATTTCGCGGCAGCGGGTGTGGGGAGTTCCGATCGCTGTATTTCTTTGCGAGGGTTGCGGCAAGCCGTTGAACGATCCGGCGGTGAATCGCAAGGTAGTGGAGTTGTTTGCGCGGTTAGGAGCGGATGCGTGGTTTACGTCTGAGTCCGATTCGATTCTTCCGGCGACGGCGAAGTGTCCGCACTGCGGAGGAAGTAAGTTTGAAAAAGAGACGGACATTTTTGATGTGTGGCTGGAATCGGGCGCGAGTTATCTGGCGTTGATTTCCGATGAGCCGACGTATCCTTGGCCTTCTGATTTGTATTTGGAGGGTGGGGATCAATATCGCGGGTGGTTTCAGTCGTCCCTGCTGTGCGGGATGGGGACGCGGGGAACGCCTCCGTATAAAGAAGTGGTGACGCCGGGATGGACGCTGGATGAAAAAGGCCAGGCCATGTCGAAGTCGCGGGGGAACGATGTGGATCCGGTGGATATTTCGGACCGGCTGGGCGCGGAGGTGGTGCGGTTGTGGGTGGCGTCGGTTGATTTTCGGGAGGATGTGGTGGGGTCGGAGAAGTTGATGCTGCGGATTGCGGAGAATTACCGCAAGATTCGTAATACTTTCCGTTATGTGCTGGGAAATCTTGGAGATTTTAATCCGGAGGCGGACGCGGTTCCGTTTGAACGCATGGAGGGGCTGGATCAGTACATGCTGCGGCAGACGCTGGCGTTTGCTGATGAGGTGCGGGCGTCTTATGAGGAGTTCGCGTTTCACAGGATTTATCACCGGCTGAATCACTTTTGCATCGTCGATCTGAGCGCATTTTATTTTGATGTGCTCAAGGATCGGCTTTATATTTCGGAACCGAAATCTCAGGCACGGCGTAGCGCGCAGACGGCGATCTGGCGGATTGGCGAGGCGCTGGTGCGATTGCTAGCACCGATCATGAGTTTTACTTCGGAAGAAGTTTGGGATTATTTGCCGAAGACGGCGGGACGGGTGGCGAGTGTGCATCTGGCGGTGTTTCCCTCGGCGCAGGAAATCCTGGGCGAGAGTTCGGTGAAGGACGGCGGTGATGGCGACGATTGGACGACGCTGCGCGCTGTCCGCGACGAAGTGCTCAAGGCGCTGGAAGAGGCACGCAATAATAAGTTGATTGGCACGGGGCTGGAAGCGCAGGTTATTGTTGCGGCTTCGGAGCCTGTTTATTCGGTATTGTCGCGACATGCAGATCAGCTGCGCTATCTGTTTATTGTTTCCGCGGTGACGCTGGCGCGAGGCTCGGGCAATGGTACAGGGGGGGTGCATGTGGAAGTGAAGAAGGCTGACGGCGCCAAGTGCGAGCGCTGTTGGAATTATTCGATCCATGTGGGCGAGGATAAGAATTATCCGACGGTGTGTGAGCGGTGCAGCGCGGTGCTGAGGGAGATTGGCGGAGGCTAACCTCAGGGGCTGAAGCCCGAATCATTTGGAAGCTTTACGCGGCGCTGAAGCGCCGCTCTTCCACGGTGCTGCAAATGCCGGTGGTATCGCTAAGGGTGGTATCGCTAAGATTAGATGCTACAAACCCGACGCGCCCTTAGTTTCGCTAAGTCGGATGCTACAAGCCAGGCGGGGCAAACGTTAACGCCTGCAAGGTAAAGTCGCGGCGCGAATGAGATCACGTCCTTTCGAAACGATGAAACAGGGATCGAACACATTGTGAATTGGCGAAAGCTGAGAACGTTTCTGCTTACCGTTTTTTTCCTGAGCCTGATTCCGGCCACGCGCTATTACCAGATCGATCAACCGCTGATACGGTTTTTAAAAGGTCCGCTGGCGGTGGATCCTCTTTCGCTGCACCTGGCGGGGGAGTTCGTGGAGAGTAATCTGGGAACCGAGCAAGGGAGCGACGGCTCGGTGACGGTGCGTATGATCGCGCAGCAATATTTGTTTGTTCCCCACTGCATTCTAGTTCCCGCTGGAGTTCCGATTCATCTGCGGATCACGAGTGCGGACGCGGTTCACTCGTTGGCTTTCGAAGGCACGAAATATAACGTGAAGGTTCTGCCGGGGACGATCAGCGAGGCGGAACTGCAGTTTCCCAGGGCGGGCGAGTTCAAGACTGCTTGCACTGAATTCTGCGGGGCCGGACATTACGCCATGCGATCCAAGTTAAAAGTAGTGCCGCGCGATCAGTTCCCGGTTTTGCGGGCAGGAGAAAGAGGGACCTGTGCGGCGGAATAGGGGTAAAGAGTCCCGGAGTTGGAGGATTCGGAGCTGGAGAATGATCTGGATTGCGGCCGCGGTGGTTGCGGCGGGTTCGCTGCTGGTGGCGGCGAGTGACAATCCGCCGGAACGAATTCCCTCTTATGTGGCCTGGACGGCGGAGACCATCGCGGCAGCTTCAGCGGGGGATGCTTTTCGTGGAATGCTGCTGGCCAGGCGCTGCGAACACTGCCACGGGGCGGAGGGGTTCAGCGCTGTGGGTATGACTCCGAACCTGGCGGGTATGAATCGGTTGGCGGTGTGGAAGGAGTTGCAGGATTTTCGCAGTCACAAGCGAAAATCGCGAGTGATGGAAGGGATTGCGGGTTCGCTTTCGCCGCGGGACGTGGAGGATGTGGTCGCCTATTATGCGAAGTTGCCGGTGTTCGAAGATTTGCAGGACAACCGAAATTTTCCGCAGCCGCGGCCTGATCCCAGCCGGGCAGGCGCGGCTTCTCATCTGGTTGCGTTCGGAGATGGCGAGCGGGGTATTCCGCCCTGCCAATCATGCCACGGGCCGGTCGCGTACAAGATTGGGGTTCCATCCCTGGTCAACCAGAACGCCGATTATGTTCTGGACCAGCTCGAAGCATTTGCGAATGGGAGTCGCGCCAACGACATCAACGTGCAGATGCGAACGATCTCTTCTCTTCTTACAGACCAAGAAAGGCACGGGTTGGCCGAGTACTACGGGTCCGGTCTTGGACTGGAGCCGGGAAGCTCCCGGTGAAGGTCAGGATGGGTACTGCACGGTTGGAGTTCGTCGTCGCCGGCCTGAAACCTGTCCCCGTACCAAATGGATTACTTGCTTCGCCTGCAGCTGCGAAATAGACTTCTATGCTAGTGGGTAAGATCAGCGGTTTAGCGACTTTTTTGAGCCGCTGCAGACGCTATTTTGGTGAATCTGATGAAGTTGTTTGACAGTTTCGTCGAAAAGGCAAAACGCAAAACGAAAGTAATAGTGTGCATCGGTTTGCATTATCCCGGTGGAGAAGCAGGCGGGATACCTGAATAACATGTTTGTAATCAGTGAGTTGTTAATCCACAGGGTTTGGCACACGGGGTGCATATTAGACGCTGGGTGCAGTGGACTTCTGCCCCTGGAGGGGTTTAGACCTCCACAATGACCACTACTCGGGTTTACACAGGTTCAGGAGGAAAGACGTTTATGAAGCGGATTGTTTTGATGGCTCTACTGGCAATGGCACTGCCGATGGCGATGTTCGCCAGTTCATCGGTTGACTTCACCAATAGCAGCGGTGTCCTTTCGGGCAGTACGGCAGGGCTGACTCTTAGCGGTTCCGAGCTGATTGCCGTAAACGGCCTCGGCGGCCTGGGCTTGGTTACAGGCGGACTGGGAAGCGTAAGCTTTTCGACCGGCGCACTGCTCTCAGGCGGAGCCACCGCTCTGCAGATGGGCGGCAGCTTCGCTGGCAGCGGCGCTTTCGACATTAGTGGCAACGGGACGGACGGCATTCCAACGGGCACGATCTTTGACGGGTCATTCAACGGCCCAGTGACCTGGACGCTGGTAACGCTGGCCAATGGAACTCACAACTACACCCTTACGGGCAGCATTAAGGGCACCTGGTATAACGGCGCGACCGTGAATGGCGCAACCGTGCAGCTGACGATCAACACTGGCAAAGGCTATTTCAGCGGAACCACACTGATCTCCAGCGGCGATACCAACATCAGCACCGTTCCAGAGCCGGGCACACTTGGATTGCTGGGAACGGGATTGATTGGTTTGGCTGGTGCGTTGCGGCGAAAGCTGAAAGCGTAATACATTTCAAATCCGCCTCACGAAAGCCTCGCGTTCCGCGGGGCTTTCGCTTTGCTTTTAACGTGCTGGTTCCTGCAGTGGCTGTCAGCGCTCTTCGCGCGTAAGGCGCAATTCCCTACCGGATTCGCTTCCCGAAAAAAACTTCAATTACCGCAGTAACCAGCCCCGGGGGATTACCGTTGACGCTGGCGAGTGCGCGTCTTTACATTCGCCACAGGGGGTCGTATGAAAGATATTCATGAGGTGTTGCGGCAGAAGCAGACCAGGTACGCGCAACTGGGGAAGCAGATAGAGATGCTCCAGCAGGCGGCGGAGAAACTCCGAGAGGTGGCTCCCTTGCTCGCTGAGAACGATGATGAAGATAATGCTGTGTTGATGGAAGTGGACGACGCGCCCGGATCCGAAGCATCGGCGGCAAAAGCGGCAGCGGCAGGATCGGGAGGAGCGGCGGCGAAGGCAGCGCGTCCGACGGCGCCACGTTGGCCGTAATTCGGGGCTGTAATCTCGCCTGAGTTAGGCGGGGATTCCACTTTATGACTCTTCTGGCACTATTGATTTCCACAGATGATTCGGCTTCCGAGGTCCTGGGCCGGGTGTTGCCGGCCTCCGGGATCGCGATGGAGCGATTCAGCGATCTGGCGACGGCGCTGGATCGTCTTCGGGAGCAGAGGTTCGACGCTCTGATTATCGATTTTGAAGATGCCAAAGCGGCGGCCGAGGTGTTCGAAGAAGCGCAGAAGTTGAATTCGGGAGTGGCTCCGGTAACGGTGGCACTGGTGGCGGAACGGGCCAAAGTGCGGGAAGTTTTGAGCAGTGGCGCGCATTTCGTTCTGTATAAACCGCTGTCAGAAGAAAAAGCGAAGGCCGGATTGCGGGCGGTGAGTGCTCTGCTGAACCGCGAACGCCGGCGCGCCTACAGGGTTCCGGTGCAGGCTCCGGTGGAGCTGACCTTGCCGGACAAACGCACGATGGAGGGAATTCTTCTCGATCTAAGCGAGACTGGTATGGATGTACTGACCGCGGAAACCCAGGTTCCGGCGGCGTTGCTGAAATTCCGTTTCACGTTGCCGGATGCATCGCTGGAAATTGACGCTCACGGGCAAGTGGCGTGGGCAAAGCCGAACGGGCAAACCGGCGTCCACTTTCTGGATTTGGACGAATCGGTCAAGACGCAACTTCAGCAATGGATACACTCGGCTGCGTCGGCGCTGCGGGCGGGCGAGGATGAGACGGTTCCGCATTGCAAGCTCACTGATTTGAGCCTGGGCGGATGCTATGTAGAAACGGATTCTCCGTTCCCGGAGCGTGCGCTGGTTGATCTCTGTCTGCGAACAGATGAAATGGCGGTGCATACGGAAGGAATGGTGCGAGTAGCTCATCCCGGCTACGGGATGGGAGTGGAGTTTCCTTCGCGCACGCCGGAGCAACGGGCGCAGGTGGGCAATCTGATCAGCTTTCTGCGGGGCTGTCCGCAATCCATGCTGGAAATGAGCGTTTCACCGCGCGCTTTGGTTGCAGACTTGAGCCAGTTCGAACCGGCTCCGGGAGCGGCAAGCGCAACCTCGGAAGATGAAGAGTTGCAGGATCCCCTGCTCGAATTGTTGCGCGAGGCGAGCAGCATGCAAGAGGATGATTTTCTAGAAGAACTTCGCCGGCAGCGGTCGGGCGAAGCCGTTACCACGTAGTAGTTGCCTTCCTGATTTTTATTTATTCTCACTTCAACTGAATCGCTTCAGAGCTGGCATCGCGAATTCCGGTGCGCTAATGCGGCAGATAGCCTGATTCCATGGGCAATTTGCCGTCGACGCGGACGACGTTGATGGTGCTGTCGACGGAGCGAACGTCTACGAGGCCGATGGCTCCGGGAGTGGATTGGACGATCTTGAGGACGTCAGCGTCGGAGTCGGTGACCATGATGGAATCTTTGTGGGCGGCGATCAGGGCCTTCCATTCGCCGACGTTCATTTTGTTCAAGCGCTCGAGGGTTTCGATTTCGCCCTCGGAATTCTTGTGCAAGACCAGAACTACGGAGGTACCGTCAGCCCACTTCCTGACCTCCGAGCGAAAAATCCTAGAAAGGTGAGCGGCGGTGACCGTGCCAACATTGTTTTCCTTGTTGACCACGACCGCCATGTGGTGGGCGAAGCAGGGAGTGAGGAAGGTCAGGACAAAAGCGAACAGAACAGCAAGGCGCTGAGGTTTCATGAGCACATCCATCTTGAAATGTGGTTTGAGGGGCCCACGACGAGACTAATTGAGAATCGTCGAGCGGTACGTCAAAACATTGTCAAATCGCTGGGAGGTACCTGGGAAGAAAACATTTGATTGGCGCTTGCCCGGCTGCATTTCCTGAGCACTCGCTCGGTTTGGTAAGGAAGCGAGCCAGGCGCGCGATTTTTGCGTCGCAAAGAACGCGACGCTTCGCGCGGCTCGGCCAGATTCCTCACGGCGCGAAGAACGCTTGTTCGGAATGACAAGCAATTTCCTGGCGGCGATTGACAATTGGCGACCGCGCCGTACAATCCGCTGTCATGGAAATCGGTCCCATTCGGCTGATTCGGGAGGCCACACCCGGTCAGCGACGGACGCTGCTGGCGGCGGCGATGGGGTGGGGGCTGGATGCCTTCGACGCCATGCTCTACGCACTGGTATTGGCACTGCTGATACGGGACTTCGGGATGAGCAAGACGACGGCGGGGCTTCTGGGGACGCTTACGCTGTTGGCATCCGGTTTGGGTGGGGTGATGTTTGGTTTTCTGGCCGACCGCATGGGACGCAAGCGGGCGCTGATGGCGAGCATTCTCACCTACTCCGTGTGCTCGTTCGCGTCGGGGTTGGCGACGAGCATTGCCATGCTGGCGGCGGCGAGATTTGTGTTGGGGCTGGGCATGGGCGGCGAATGGAATACCGGAGCCACACTTGTGGCGGAGACTTGGCCGACCGAACTCCGTGCAAAGGCAATCGCGATCGTGCAGAGTTCGTGGGCCATTGGCTTTGCCGTAGCGGCGCTGGTGGCGGGACCGGTGGCACGTTATTTCGGTTGGCGGGCGGTGTTCTTCGTGGGAATTCTGCCGGCACTGCTGACGTTATGGATGCGACGGGGAGTGCCGGAGTCGAAGATATGGGAGGAGCGGAGGACCTCGCTGAGTGCAAATCAGATTGCGAATGAGCCGCAGATCGCAGTCTCGAAACGCGGCCCCGATGTTCACTCCGACAGTCGAGTGTTGGCGCTAACGGTGACCACAACGGGGAAAGATTCGACAAGTTTCTCTGTGATTTTTAGATCACCGTATCTCAAGTCGACGGTCGCGCTGTTGTTGTTTAACCTGTTTTGCATGTTTGCCTGGTGGGGATTGTTCACCTGGATTCCACCTTATCTGTCGCTTCCGGTGTCGCAAGGCGGACGTGGTTTTGGGGTGATAGGCACGACGACTCTGCTGGTTGTGCTGAATCTTTTCGGAATGCTCCCTGGGTATGCCAGCTTCGGCTGGGTAGCGGACCGGCTTGGCCGAAAGAAGGCATTCGTCGTTTACAGCGTAACGGCAGCTTTTGTGATTCCCCTTTATGCGATTGCGCGGTCGGCTGCGGTGATCATGATTCTGGGAACGGTCGTGGCATTTTTCGGGACTGGATTGTTTTCCGGCTCGGGAATTATTGGCAGTGAGATCTTTCCTACCAGTTTGCGCGCTCGTGGGCTGGGATTTACTTACAACGGCGCGCGCACGTTGAGTGCGGTTTCTCCGCTCATCATCGGTCGCGTTGGACAAGCGCGAGGATTAGGCTGGGCATTCTGTTTATGCGCTGCCGCGTATCTGCTGGCGGCTTTGATGACAACGCAGCTGCCGGAAACCAAGGGTCGAGACTTGCAGTGAGCCAAGGAGCGTTACTTTAGCGAGGGCGGTGGTAGAAAAGAGCTTGCCCTCTCATTGCTATTCGATGGGCTCCCACACGACGGGATACTCAGCTGAGTCTTGATCCGGCCTTTGTTTTTGCACGATCACAATCGCGGCGAGGACGAAGACGATTCCTAAGCTTTGAATGGGACGAAGGACTTCGCCCAACAGCAGAGCGGCGAGAACGATCGAGAATACGGGTTCCAGACAACTGGCGATGATGGCGCGAGTGGGCTCCAGATACTGCAGGCCGAGGAAGTAAAGAGAAAACGCTCCGAGCACGGAGATCAGGGAGAACACAAAAAGAAAAAGCCATTGCGCCGGGGCGTAATGGGCGGCGGCGATTTTCCAGGGAGGGTTGACGATGAGCCAGAAGAGCGATGCGGCGGCGAGGGCCCAGACGAGCACGCGCCAGCGATCGTGGCGGGCGAGGATTCGGTGTCCGCCGACGTTGTAGAAGGCGAAGGAGAATGAGGCCAGCAGCGCGGCGATGATGCCGTAAGTGTCGAGATGGAGTGCAGCCCCGGAACGTGCGCCCAACAGGTTGATGACGAGAGCGATTCCGGTTACAGCCAATGCTACTGCGGCAATTTTTTGGAGTGTGAGCTTTTGCTGGCGGCGGGCAACTACGTAGAGCAGCACCCAGACGGGAGCGGTGTATTGGACGATGATGGCGGTGGCCACGTTGATGCGCTGGATGGCGACGTAATAAAAATAGTTCGAAACGGCCACGCCCAACGTTCCGAGAAGAAAGCAATATGCAAGATCACGGGAAGGCCGCTTGATGCGCTGCCAGCCTTTTGAGGCGAGGAGAAGCGGAAGCAATACGAGCAGCGAGAATGTGGTGCGCGTCTGCGAAAGAATGAGCGGATCGATGGGATGGAGGATGCTGGTTGAGAGCAGTCTGCCGGTAAAGACGGCGCGACCCAGGGCCGCGGAGACGCCCCACAGGAACGCGGCGGAAGCGATGAAGAAATATCCGCGAAGGGAATGCGGTTGTTGGCTTCGGGTAGCTGGGTTGGAGATGGCAGTCCTCGCGGATGGCTTCGATGATCAGGCAGCGGAGAGCAAGAGGTCAAGGCGATCGGGATCGAAGCCCTCAATCACTTCAGCGCCGGAGGCGGCGAGGATCACCAGAGTTGGGGCGGTGTGGCTGTGGTAGACCTCGAGCAATTCGAGGCGGGCGGCAGAGTCGGACTCCATGTCCCGCTCTTCAAAAGGAAGACCTTTGGCCTCGAGAAAAATTCTCATGACTTCGCAGGAGAGGCAGCCGGGCTGGGTGAAGAGCAGAATTCTAGGAGTCACAGGATTTTTATTCTACGCTTCCACGTATTCGATCTCACTGGTAATTTTTGCGGTCTTTTGCAGCATGGCCGAGACGGAGCAGTATTTCTCTTTCGAGAGGCGAACCGCGTCCTCGACAGCCTTGGGCGATACTTTGCCGCCGATGCGGTAGATCAGTTTAATTTCTGTATACACCGAGGGCGGGTCTTTGGCGCGTTCGGCCTGGGCGCGGACTTCAAGGCTGGTGAAGGGCTCGCGCTTTTTCTGCAGGATGGAAACAACGTCATAGCCGGTGCAGCCGCAGAGACCGATCAGGACGAGTTCCATGGGACTGTTGCCTGCCGTCTTATCGCCATCGAGGACGATGGTGTGGCCGCTGTCGGAGACTCCGTTGAATTTTTGTTTGTCGATCCAGGTGGCGCGGGCGTTGGTAGTCATGAAGCTCTCTTGTCGTTGATTGTTGATTTTTGATTGCTGATTGTTGATTGAGAACTCTTTCTTGCGGTCACCCTCGAAGCGTTGAAAATTGCCACTAGCTGATTGGCTTCAGACTTAAGGTCTTTCAGCTTTGCTTCCGATATTAGTCCACTCTCGACCAGCAATTCCAGCCAGAAGGCGGACTCGTCGGCCACTTCGATGACAATTGCGAGCTTTGCGAGGAATTCTGGGCGAGACCGGGCACGGCAAACTGCACGATAGTTGGCGGCTACGGAGGTGCCGGCCCGCAATAATTGATAGCCGATGATCCGCCCCTCAGCTCCAGGTGGCAGGGATCGGATGACGCGAATGACCCGCAAAGCAAAGGCTTTGGTTCGAGTCTTGAGTACCTCGGCTTTGTGATCCATCGGTGGACTCCAATCAGCAATCAACAATCAGCATTCAACAATTTGTAGCCTACTCGCTGGATCCGTCTGTGACAGGTGTCACAAGCGAGATCGCTACCTGCGGTTGTCGGTGCTGGGTTCGGGATGGATGAGTACGCGGAAAAGTTCTGGGGCGGCTTGTTTGAAGCGGATTTCGAGTTCGGTTTGAATGTCGTGGACGCGAGACAGGGAGAGATCGTCGGAGAAGGTGCAGTGGCAGGAGACGTAGAGGCGTCCGCGAACTTTTTTGATTTGAATGTCGTGCATATCGACAATTTCGGGGAATGTTGCGGTGAGAGATTTCAGGCGGCGCTCGAGAGCGGCGTCGCGCACTGGTTCGTCGCCGGTTTCGATGGTGGCGGGTTCGCTTTCAATGTGGGTGAGGATGTCGCCGATCTCGCGTACGTCACGGCGCATATCGGCTTCGAGTTCGGTGACTTGATCGTGCGCGCTCTTGAGCGACATGCGTTCGTCGAGTTCGACGTGTTGCTCGACGTGGAGTTTGCCGGCGAGATCCTGCACGCTGATGTCGTGGACGTTGAGGTTGTGGCGGGTGGCGACGGCGCGGATGCGGTCGAAGATATTTTCCGATCGCTGGGCGCGGGGCAGGGGTTGGACAGTGACGTCGGCGTCCGGAAGAATGTGTTGCACGGCGGCGGTGACCGCTTCAACCAGTTGCTCGGAACGCTGAAAGGTAACGGTACGAGCGAAGCCTACAGCTAGATCGGCGAAATAGCGGTTGCCGGAGCGGCGAATGCGGACGCGTCCGATTTCAAGAACGCCGTCCACGTGGGAAACGGCGTCGGTAATTTGGGCGCGGACTCCGGCGGGAGCAGCATCGAGGAGGGCGTCCACTGTTCGGCGAGCGAGACGCCAACTGACGGAGACGATTACTCCGGCGACAAAGAGCGCGGCGATGGGATCGGCAAGGCGAAGCCAATCCACATGGTAGACACGGCCTGCGAGAATAAGCGCGAGGCCCAGGACGACGACGCCTGCGGACCAGACATCGGTGGAAAAATGCAGGGCGTCGGCTTCGAGGGCCTGGCTTTCATATTTGGTGGCAATGCGGCCGAGAGCGCGGGAGCGCCATACGTCAACCGCCATGGAACCCAGCATTACGGCGAAAGCCCAGACCGAAGGCTCGACTTCGACGCGACGGAAGAATAAGCGTAAGACGGCCTCGTAGACGACCCAGATGCAGGTCAGCAGAAGGAGACCGGTTTCGACGAAGGCGGAAAAATTTTCTACTTTGCCGTGGCCGTATTGATGGTCGGCATCGGCCGGCTTGTCGGAGACTCCGACGGATAAATATGTGAGCAGAGCGGCGATGAGGTCGAGGGCTGAGTGGGCAGCTTCAGAGAGAATGCCAAGGCTGCCGGTGGTGACGCCGACGACTATTTTGCCGGCGGTGATGAGGAGAGCGGCAATTACCGAGTTGCCCGCGACGGCGCGCTTCTCGGCGCGCATGGCGTGGGGCGAGTAAAGGGCCGGAGTCCCGGACATGATGGGATTATCGCCGCTAATGCGAAATTGTGCCAAGGGAATAGCGCGAACAAGTCACTGGCTGAATTCATCAACTGAATTCATCAACCACGAAGGGCACGAAGGTACACGAAGGACTCTGCACTTTTGCGACGGGCTCAGTATTTCGGACGAAGGGCTCTATGCTAGGATGCTAGGTTCGAGTTGTTGAAACTTCCTGAAGTACCAATCCTGGAGGGTTTTTTGTATGCGCAAGAGTTGGCTGCTGTGTGCGTTATTGGGAGCGATGGCTTGGGGACAGGCGCAACCGGGGCAGACTCCAGCTGCGGCGGCGGGTCGCGGCGAGGCTGCGAAGGCTGCGAGCGCCGGTACTCCGTCAACGGCGGAGGTGCCGGAGAATGCGGCGGTGATTACGATTGTGGGAGTTTGCTCGCCGACGCCGAAGGCGGCTACGGTTTCGAAAACTGCGGCGGGAAAAGCTGCGGCTGCGAAGAAGCCTGCAGACTGCAAGACGGTGATTACGCGAGCGAAATTCGAGAAACTTGCCAGTGCGCTGCAGCAAGGGACGACTCCACTGACGCCGCAGCAAAAACATATGCTGGCCGGGCAGCTTCCCGGGCTGATCGCTATGTCGGAGGCGGCTGAAGAAAAAGGGCTGGAGAAGAGTGTGCGATTCGAAGAGACGATGAAGTTCCTCAAGATGCGGGTCTTGAGTTCCGAACTGCAACATGCGGTGCAGGAGGAAGCGGATAACGTCCCGGAGCAGGAGATTGATGAGTACTATAAGAAAAATCCTAGGGACTATGAGCTATTCTCTCTGGAGCGACTGTTCATACCGCGTTTCAAGCAGGAGAATACCGAGAAAGTAAATCCAGAAGAAAAATTGAGCGAGGAGCAGCAAAAGGCCAAAGAAGCGGCGGATCGGGCCAAGCAGGAACAGGGCGAGCAGGAAATGACAAAACTGGCAGACAGCCTGCGGGCGCGGGCCGCGGCTGGGGAAGACTTCAGCAAGCTGCAGAAGGAGGCGTTTGAAGCTGCAGGCATGAAGATGGATGCGCCGACGGTGAGTTTGCCTACGGTGCGGCGCACGGGGCTACCACCCGGGCACGCGGCGGTATTCGATTTGAAACCGGGTGAGGTCTCACAAGTGCTTTCTGACAACGGTGGACATTATGTTTACAAGGTGGTGAACAAACAGACGCTGCCGCTGGAGCAGGTGAAGCCGGAAATTCGCGCCACGCTGAAGATGCAGCGAATGAAGGAAATGATGGACAAGTACACCAATTCGTACAAGGCGGAAACCAACGAGGCGTATTTTGGGCCGTCAACGCCGATGGGACCGGGAGGACGGCCGATGCTGCCCCGTCCACCGCGAGTTCAGCCGTCGGAGAACACTGCGCCCGCGGCAGGCTCGCAGTCGCAACCTTCGGCGCAACCGGCTCCTTCCTCCAAGCCGAACTGATGGAGAGCGCAAAACCTGCTGTCGTAGTCACTGGTATTGCGGGAAACCTGGGATCGAGGTTGCTCCCGCTGCTGGGAGATTTCTCGGTGATCGGGGTGGATGTGAGTCCGCCGCAAACCGATTTGCCGCTGCAATTTGAGCGCATGGATTTGGGTGATGAATCCTGCACGCGCGTGCTATACGAACTGTTGCGCGACATGCGGCCGGTTTCGGTGGTTCATCTCGCTTTCGTGATTGATCCGGTGCGCTCGGGCGTGCTTGAACCGGAGCGGATGTGGCAGATCAATGTGGCGGGCACGGCACGGGTGATGGAAGCGATCACCGAGAACAATCGGACTACCGATTCCGGGATCAAGCAATTTATTTTTCCCAGCAGCGTTGCGGTGTATGGTCCCAACCTGGCGGCTCCGGCCACTGAAGAGTCGGCGCGCGCGGCACATACGCTGCCTTATGCGATTCATAAGAAACAGTGTGACGAGGTGGTGCAGCAACGCTCTTCGGCGCTGCGCGGCTGTAGCGTATACATTCTGCGGCCGCATATCTTTGCCGGAGCCAGTGTGGAGAATTATCTTTTGGGAGCGTTTCGCGGAACGCCCAACGGGAAGGGCTCGCGGGCGGAGAAGATGCGTAGCGCGGGCAAGCGACTGCCTTGCATGTTGCCACGCGGGCAACAGTATCTGGATCACAAAATGCAGTTTGTGCATGTGGACGACATGGCGCGTTTGCTGGCCCACATTCTGCATCGCGATCCGGAGCAGCAGCGGTTGACGATTTTGAATGTTGCCGGGCGCGGTGAACCTCTTACTTTTGCCCGCTGTATTGAGATGGCGCAGGCCAAACTGATTCGCGTTCCGGGAAAGTGGGCGATGCAGCTGGTGTTGAAGTTTTTGTGGAAGCGGCAGATCTCGGCGATCCCTCCGGAGGCGCTGCCCTACATGACGGGCGAGTACATTATGAATACGGACCGTCTGCGGGGCTTTTTAGGCAAGGAATATGAGAGCGTGATTCGCTATACGATCGCCGACGGCTTCGCGGACAGTTTTAGAGTATCAGCGCCAGCGCCACAGACTGCCATTTCAACTTAGCCTTTCCCGTGAGGGTACAACACCCCTCGTTCCAACCCCTGCAAAAATAATCCTGATGGTTTCGGGAATAAATCCGCAGCTGGCCGGTTTACTCTATGCGGGTGCCAGAACAGCAGCCCAACCCGGCGACGTTTGAAGAGCTGGCGATACCCCTGTTCGATCAGCTTTATAACTTCGCGCAGTGGCTTACGCAGGACAGGACCGAGGCCGAGGATCTGGTGCAGGAGACTTTCGCCAAGGCGTTGCGCGGATTTTCCTCGTTTCGCGCAGGTACGAATTTTCGGGCATGGATCTATCGCATTCTGCGGAATTCTTTTCTAAGTTCGCGGACGGGGTTGAAAACCATGGTTGCACTCGATGAGGAAGGCGCGGCCGAATTGGAAGCGGAGGATCCCACGCCAGAGATTCGACTGATCGAGCAGGCCAATCGAGAAATGGTGCAGCAGGCGTTGGAGAGACTGCCGGTGCCGTTCCGCGAGATATTGCTGCTTTGCGAAGTGGAGGAGATGTCTTACCAGGAAATTTCCGAGACGCTTTCGATTCCAATGGGCACGGTGATGTCTCGATTGTCTCGCGCGCGCAAGGCGCTGCGTATCGATTTACTGGCTAAGAGAGAAGGAGCAGGGCATGGCGTGTGAAGAGTGGCGCAGTCAGCTTGAGCTCTATCTCGATGGCGAACTCGGGAGTTCTGAGGCCGCTGGGTTGTCGGCTCACGTGCGAGAGTGTTCGGCATGTGCGGGTGCGATGCTGGAGCGGGTGCAATTGAAACGGTCCGTGCAGATTGCCGGAAAACGGTATGCGCCGAGCGTGGAGTTACGAAGCAAGATTTCGAAACAGGTGCTGGCGAGATCGAGAGCGGGAAATGTCAGAAGGTGGGGACTTCTTTTAGTTCCAGTCCTGGCGATGCTGATTGCGGCGCTTTTGCTGAGTGCTTACTTCGAGCGGGGGCGCGCCGCGCAAAGGCGAGTGTACAGCGAACTGGCCGACTTGCACGTGGCTACCCTTGCCAGTTCTACGCCGGTGGATGTGGTTTCCACGGACCGGCATACAGTGAAGCCGTGGTTTCAAGGGAAAATTCCGTTCACGTTTAACTTGCCGGAGCTGGCGGGATCGAACTTCACGCTTCTGGGGGGACGAGTTTTTTATCTCGAGCAAACCGCTGGCGCACATCTTATTTATCAGATCCGAAAGCACGAGATTTCAGTTTTTATCTTGCCGGAGCGCGCGGATGAGATGCAGCGGCTGTCTTCAGGAGCGGTTGATGCTCTCTCATTTCAAATGGACTCCTGGACGAAGAATGGACTGCGATATTTTGTTGTAGGCGATGCCAGCGCGGAGGATATTCGGGCGTTAAGCAAGTTGCTGCGGGATGCGGGTTAAGCTTAGCTTTTCTTTCCGCGATAGAGACCGGCTATACCGAAAGTGTAGGGTGTCCAACTAGCTTCGCGGAATCCGGCGCGGCGCATGCGATCAAGCATTTCTTCTGGCTGGGGAAAACGTTCGACGGAGTTGGGAAGATAAGCATAGGGTCCGCGAACGCCGGAAATCAGAGTGCCTACGCGTGGCAGCACTTGTTTGAAGTAAATGCGATACAAGCCGCCCATCACACCTTGCGGTTCGCTGAAGTCGAGGATGCCGCACTCGCCGCCGGGCTTTAATACGCGGATGATTTCGCGCAGACCGGCATCGTAATCCGCGAGATTGCGAAAGCCGAAGGCTGAGGTCACCAGGTTGAAGTGCGCGCTGGGAAACGGAAGGCAAAGCGCGTCGGCTTCGATCCAGCGCGGTGGTGCGGGGTTGCCATTTTGTTCCATCCGCTCGCGAGCCTTCGCATGGGCGCGCTGCAACATGGCGTGAGAGAAGTCTGCGCCGAGAATTTGTTGATCGTTCCTGCTCGCCTGTTTGAGTAAAGCGAAAGTCATGTCGCCGGTGCCGCAGCACAGGTCGAGGATTCGGGAACCGGGCTGGGACAAAATGTGAGAGAAAGTGCGGGCCGTACGCCGCCACCACAGGCGGTCCACGTTGCATGACAAAACGTGGTTCAGAATATCGTAACGCGGAGCGATGGAGGTGAACATCTCGCGGACCGCGCGAGATGCAGAGGAGGAATCGGTTGCGCCGGCGGGTGCGGCGCCGACGACCATCGGCCTTTGCGTGTCGGATCCTTGCGTTTGGAATCTTTGAGTATCGGGTCTGGGAGTATCGGGTCTGGGAGTATCGGCCACGCGAGCTACTTCTTCCATACCCAGCCGCCGTGGGACAGGCGGCGCAGTTCTTCGACTGCGTTGAGAATGACTTTGTCCGGCACATCGGAGGCGATTTCGACCTTGCCGATTTCGCGGGGGAGAACGAAGTGTACGGCTCCGTTTTGCGTTTTCTTGTCGGCCTGCAGGCGCGCGAGGATTTTGCGAGCGCTTACTTTTAATTCGGGCAGGGGGCCCAGGCTGAGGACGGCATCGGCGATGCGGCCAGCGGTCACACTATCGGTGCGACCGACGGTCAGGCCGATGTTGGTGGCGGCGATCATTCCCCAGGCGACGGCTTCGCCGTGAAGCAGGCTCCTGTAGCCGGTTTCGGCCTCGAGCGCGTGGCCGATGGTGTGGCCGAGGTTAAGAACGCGGCGCAGGCCGCCCTCTTGCTCGTCGGCGGAGACGATTTCGGCTTTCAACTTTACGCTAGAAGCGATCAAGCCTTCGAGTTCCACGGGATCGCGCTTCAGGATCTGCGAACGCTTTTGTTCGAAGCGCAGGAAGAGATCCAGATCGCCGATGATGCCGCACTTGAGCGCTTCGTAGAGACCGGCGCGGTACACCCGGTCGGAAAGAGTGTGAAGAACTTCCGGGTCGATGAGAACGACGCGGGGATGGTGATAGGTTCCGAGCAGGTTCTTCCCTGCTCCGAGATTTACTGCGGTCTTGCCACCGACGGACGCATCCACCTGGGCGAGTACCGTGGTGGGAATTTGAACCAGGTCGATGCCGCGCATGTAGAGCGAGGCGAGCAAACCGGTCACGTCGCCGACGACGCCTCCGCCGAGCGCGATCAGGACGGACTTGCGGTCGGCGCCCAGGCGGACCAGTCTTTCCGCCATGGTTTCAATGGTGGCCAACTTCTTGGCAGGCTCGCCGTCGGGAATCTGCAGAACCTGCGCTTTGAAGCCGGCGGCAGCCAGCGATTTCAGCAGTTTGCTTCCCGAGCGACGGCGGACCGGAGGAACCGTAACCACGAAAAGTTTGCTGGCCTGGGGCAGAAGTTCGGCGAGGAGAGCCCCAGCCCGTGGCAGGAGGCCGTTTTCAATCCGCGCCTGGTAGGGCCGCGGTGGGACGTGGATGGTGACTTGCGCCATGGGATTCCATAATAGCCTATGCGGCGGCGGGGTTTGGCGGACTTCGATTGGGTGGGCTTCGGAGCCGGACCCGGAAGTGTTACCATTTGCGCGACTATGAAAGGCCTGCCCTCCGAGACTGATTTTGTGGTGATTGGAGCCGGGGTTGCCGGATTGCGCGCCGCCATCGAACTGGCGAGTGCGGGGCGGGTATTGGTGCTGGCGAAGAAGGAGGTCATGGTTTCGAATGCGCAGCACGCGCCAGGCGTTGGGACGGCGTTGAGCGATGAAGACGAAATCAGCCCGCACTTGCAGGATACGTTGATCGCGGGAGATGGCCTGTGCCTGCCGGAAGCGGTAAAAACACTGGTGGAAGAGGGTCCGGAGCGGATTGAGGAGTTGATTGACTGGGGGACGCAGTTCGACCGCAAGGGAACAAAGCTGGTGTTCGGGCGCGAAAGCGCACACAGCCGGAACCGGATTTTGCACGCGCAAGGGGATTCGACGGGACGGGAGATTTTGCGGGCGCTGTATGCCAAGGCGCAAGCGCTGAAAAATATTTCCTTTTGTGAGTTCGAATTCTCCACCGAACTCGAAAGCTCGAACGGAGGCGTGACGGGCATTGGGTTGATCAGCGAAAAAGGTTTGCCGCAACAAGTTGCGTGCTCTGCGGTTTTGCTGGCCACGGGAGGCATGGGGCAGGTTTATCGCAATACGACTAATCCCGAAGAGGCCACGGGCGACGGGGTTGGCATGGCGTTTCGCGCAGGCGCGGAAGTGAGCGACATGGAGTTCATCCAGTTTCAGCCTACGGTGCTGTATCTGAAGAAGGCTCCGCGATTTTTGCTGTCGGAGGCGCTGGAGGGCGAGGGCGGCTATCTGCGCAACATTGAGATGGACCGTTTCATGGCGAAATATCATCCGCTGGCCGAACTGGCGCCGCGCGATGTGGTGGCGCGCGCCATTATGCATGAAATGGAAGTGAGCCATGCCAAGGATCCTTACGTTTACCTTGATCTCACACATCTGAAAGCGAGCCAGGTCCAGAAGCACTTTCCGCGGATCTATGCGACTTGCCTGCAATACAACATCGACATTACGGAGGATCTGGTTCCGATTCGTCCCGCGGCTCACTATGCAATGGGGGGAGTGCGCACCGATTTGAACGGCAAAACAAATGTTGCCGGTCTTTATGCCGCGGGGGAAGCGGCGGCGAACGGGGTTCACGGCGCGAACCGGTGGGCCAGCAATTCCCTGCTGGAAGGGCTGGTATATGGGGCGCGGGCGGGAAAAGCGATGCGCGAGGAATTGAAGGAGTCGCGCGGATCGGCGAGGGCGCCAAAAGCGGCGACCCAGAACGGTCCGGTGGATGCTGGATTGGAAGAGGTGATCGGGCAGATTCAAGACATTATGTGGAAAGACGCGGGCATTGTCCGCACTCGAATGGGGATGCAGGAGGCGCTCGGAAAGCTGCAGGCATTGGCGCCGCGCGTGGCGAATCCGCGTACCAGGCGAGCTTGGGAAGCGGCGAATCTGCATCTGGCAGGAACGATGGTGGTACGAGCAGCGTTGGCGCGCGAGGAGAGCCGGGGCGCGCATTACCGAACCGACTATCC
>JBAVQD010000060.1:0-17727 GCA_049693675.1 Candidatus Sulfotelmatobacter sp.
CCTCGGCAATTTCCTTTTGCGGATAGCCGCGTTCAATGGCTTTCACCATCCCACCCATTGCGTCCAGTTTGCTGAAGTAGTCCTGGGCACCTTTCTCCATTTCAAGAGTTAAGGCCTCCAGGAAATAAGAACCGCCAAGTGGATCGACGGTATGGGTTACGCCGGATTCATAAGCAATAATCTGTTGTGTGCGCAACGCGATCCGGGCGGCTTCTTCAGTGGGTAATGCCAGGGCTTCGTCGTAAGAGTCGCAGTGCAGCGACTGAGTTCCGCCCAGCACTGCCGCCAACGCCTGTAATGCGACGCGCGCAATGTTATTCATTGGCTGCTGGGCTGGCAGCGACACGCCAGCAGTTTGGGTGTGAAAACGCATCAGCCAGGTGCGTGCGTTCTTCGCTCCGAACCGGTCTCTCATCACTTGCGCCCAAATTTTGCGGGCGGCCCGGTACTTGGCGATCTCCTCGAAGAAGTCGTTATGCGCGTTGAAGAAAAAACTTAGACGCGGACCAAAATCGTCCACATCCAGCCCGCGCCGCCGCGCCCACTCCACATACTCCACGCCGTCGTACAGCGTAAAGGCGAGTTCCTGCAGTGCGGTAGAACCGGCTTCGCGGATGTGATATCCACTGATTGAAATGGTGTTAAAGCGCGGCGTGAACTTTGACCCGAACTCAAAGGTATCGATGACCAAACGCATCGACGGCGCCGGGGGGAAAATGTATTCCTTCTGCGCAATGTATTCCTTGAGAATGTCATTTTGAATTGTGCCGGAAATCTTTTTCCAGTCGGCACCCTGTTTTTCAGCAACGACCAAATACATTGCCCACAAAACCGATGCCGGTGAATTAATGGTCATCGAGACGGTCGTTTTTTCCAGATCGATTCCGCCGAATAAAATCTCCATGTCTTCGAGCGAATCGATGGCGACGCCGCACTTACCCACTTCGCCTTCGCTCGCGGGATGATCGGAGTCGTAGCCCATCAGCGTGGGCAAATCGAAGGCAACGGAAAGTCCTCCGCCCCCGTGCTCGAGTAAATATTTGTAGCGTTGGTTGGTCTCTTCCGGCGAAGCGAAGCCGGAGAACTGACGCATGGTAAAAAGTTTGCCGCGATATCCCGTGGCATGAATGCCACGGGTGTAGGGGGGCTGGCCGGGATAACCGAGATATTTTTCTTCACTCCAGTCTTCTGGGAGATCCGCTGGCGTGTAGAGACGGCGAATAGGCACGCCTGAAATTGTGGTAAAGCGCGCATGGCCGTGCTCATCAAAGTTCACGCCAGTCGGCGCGCCAATCGGGTGCTCGGGCGCCTTCTCAATCGTAGGAGCAAGCGTTTTTTCTGCCCAGCTCTTCTCGCCGTCGGAAGGATGACGGTTTTCAAAAACGTCAGCAATCGGACTGTCGGTAACCTGCGGCTTAGATGATTTCTTCTCCATGCGAACCCCAGTGTTCTGCTCCGATCATAAGGAAGCGAGCACTTACGAGCAAGGCGCCTGAATGTGGGTCAAACGACCGGTCGGTCAGGAGCCGGTGACGATTTATCTCGGCTGAGTTCCCAGGCCTTCGCGTATTTCCACGATACGTAGACAGCATGGTACAGGTGCAATAACAGGCCTTCGCGTCCATCGAGGAAACCGAGGCGGAAAAAATAGTTGTAAATGAATGTCGTCATTGGGCGCAGCACGATGTTGATGACATTGAATCGGACCTTGCCTTTGCTTTCCGCCACGACCATCTCCGCTCCCAGCGAAGAATAGCGGTTCATGTGCTCGATGTAATCGGAGAGCGTGGGGTAGGAGTGGTGAATTAGGGTTCCTCGTTGCAATGCACCCGTAACACCTTCCACTTGCGCGGTTTCGTGAACTACTCGATCTTGGAATCTCCCCTTTCCGCTCCGGAAGAGACGCAGCTTTGAGTCAGGCCAGAATCCGCCATACTTTATCCGTCGACCGAGAAAGAAATTCCTGCGAGGGATTAGAAATCCGTTGAGATCGTCCTTGTCGAGACCGTATTCAATCGCACGGTCACGCTGCTCTGAAGAGCGGGAATCATTGCCGGCAGGAAATCCGTTCCTTTTCCAATCGGGCATCGCGTGCAGCAACCAGCTAACCTCCTTTATCAGGTTCGGATCCGCCTCTTCATCCGCATCCAAACTCAGAATCCACTCTCCCGTAGCCTTGTCGATCGCCGAATTCTTCTGCGCCGCGAAGCCCTTCCACTGCTCAACAAAAACTTTCGCGCCGAATGACTTCGCGATCTCAAGAGTTCGATCGGTGGATCCTGAATCGACGACAATAACTTCCCCCTTGCCATCGCAAACCAGCGGCTTCACACTTTCCAGCGTGCGGCCAATATTGCCTTCCTCGTTATGCGTAATGATGACGACGGAGAGAGTCACGTCAGGAAGAATACATTGTCGAGCCTTAGACAGAGAATTGACAGTGAAGTATCTCCCGCTGCCGACGCCTCGCCAACTCCCTTGCAGCTAAGAAGGCGGCGTCTGAGGCTGAATTGGTTGAGCGTTGGGGCTCAAATCCTGACGCGGTGTCACGTAGGGTACGTTCGGAAGGTGCGTAACCTGGCCACGCGTGGCTTCAGTGACATCAATGTTGGAGTGATCCAGCAGCAATCCCGTGGCGCGATCGAGTTCGATGCACGACTTCTCATACGCAGCCTTGGCTGAGACCAGATTCGACTCCGAGGTGGTCAGGACCGACGCATCCTGCAGGAGCGCAGTGGTAGTGGTGAGTCCGACTTTCAGTTTCTGCTGATCGGCATCGAGTGTCTGGCGAGCGAAATCGACCGCATACTGGGCGGCCTGCACGGAAGCACGATTCTGTCTTACGTCAAATTGCGCGTTGCGCACTTCGATGCGCACCTGATTCTCCAGTTGATGCAGCCGGACCTGGGCCTGGCGGTATTCCAGTTCCGCGCGCACCTGGTTGGCCTGCGCTTCGCGATTGCGCAGAGGAATATTCAGTGTGAGACCAACTCCTTTATCGGGTGCGCTGGAGTTGACGAGTTGATTGAGTGTCCCGCCGTAACCGACGGAGGTAGCATTTTGGAACGGCGGCGGATTTTCGCTCGGGGTGTAGCAGTACTTGACCGGGCATACCCCCGAGGGTAGGATCGCCGTAACTGCCGGATTAATGTTGCCTCCTATGCCGGATCCTCCGTAATAAGCAAATGCGTCGAGCGTAGGCAGCAGTGCGTTGCGAACCGCCTTACCGCTAAGGTCGCGAGAGTTCAGATCGATGCGCGACTCGACCAGTTCCGCGCGGTGAGCGAGAGCCTGGTTGATCAGATCCTGCGTAGGAACGACCGCTTCTTCCTGCGGAACCTGCATGGTGGAGGTTGGGATCACGCCGGCTTCGGCGAACACCGGATCTTCGATGCTGCGGCTGAGCGCGTTTTTCATCAGCAACTCCTCCAGTTGCAGATTGTTCTGCGCCAGAATCAAATTCTGTTCGTCGGTTGAGGCCGTGCTCTGCGCGCTTACCACCTGAATGGGCGGAACCGTGCCGACTTTGGCCTGCTGCCGGGAATCCTCCAGCGCCTTCTGCGCATAGGTGAGAGCTTCCTGCTGCACCCGCACATTCTCGTAGGCATAGACCAGGTCCCAGTAAATATCTTCAATCTGATCGACCGTGGTGATGATTTGCAGGCGGAAGGCTACGTCGGAGATTTCGCGATTGTTCTTGGCGATATGGATGAAGCGCAGGTTGGGAAGCGAACCGAAACCTTGCAGCAAATTTTGCGTGATCCTGAACTGGAAATTCGAGCTCAGGTCGGGACTCAGCAGGCTGGTGGGATTGTTGGTGGTGACGTGCGTGTTGTTGAATCCAGCGGTAACGCTCGTGCCCCACTGAAAGCCTTGTGTGTAGGCGAAGTTGGCCGTGTATGTATTTTGGCCAACGACCGGAACCGGACTGAATACGCTGACCGACTGGGTATCGTTCTTATCGAGCTGTAGGGTGCTGGTGATCACCGGATCGAAGCTGGTGATGGTGGAACCGATGCCGAGGGTCGAACTAACCAAGCCGTTGGTGCCGGTACCCACGCCGCTGGGGGCTACGGTCGTGCCTCCAGTGCCGGAGCCCACCGTTCCTCCCAGGCCGCCCACGCCGCCGCCGGGCGTGTTCTGCACGATGCCGGCGTTGACGCCGAGAACGTTAGCGCCCGACTTGGCGCGAAGGTAGTCGGTGTCGGCGATGTTCAGGTTGTAGCGCGCGATATCGATATCGAGATTGTTCTCGAGCGCCAGCGCGACGGCATCATCGATGGAGAGATAAATTTTTCCATCGTGCATAAGCGAATCGATGCGCGGCGAGTTGCCCAGGTTCGGCCGCGCTATTTCCTGCGGCTGGTAAGGGTGCAGAAAATGAGGAAACGCCGAGCGCGGCTTGGAGTAATCCTGCAAATGAACGGCCTGCGGCTGGGCCTGCGCCGGAGTGGTTTGCGGCGCGGGAGCCGCGGGAATGTCCTGCGCGCGCAAGGGCAGCGGCGGAATGCAGGTGAGTATGGCGAAGGCGGCCAACAGCAGGGCAGACCGCGAGATCGACGCGACCAGCCGAGGCAGGCAGAAAGACATGTTGCGTCTCCTTAAAGTCAAAACCGAAATCGAAACCGAATAGAAACGGTCGTGCATTGCGTCGGGAGAACGAAATAGAGTTCGCAAGTTGAATAGGGAAAACATAAAGGCGTCTCACCATCTTAGCGGGACGAAGCCTGCGAAACATCGGCCGATTGTAAAGAATTGTGAGAAGAAAACAGATGCAGTTCGTGACTGCATCTGTTTCGTCCCGGCAGATTACTGAGGAGATTGCGGAGCAGCCGCCTGCGGCGGCGGTTGCGCTACCGAAGGCAATTCCTTGCGCGGCGCAATGTAGGGCACGTTAGGCATATGCGTTACCTGCCCACGGGCCGCGTCGTCCACACTGATGCCGTTGTGATCGAGCAAGTCGCCGGTGGCGCGGTCCAGTTCGATGCGCGACTTTTCGTAGGCGACTGTGGCGTTCACCAGAGTGGATTCGGCGGTCGCCAACTGGCTCTGGTACTGCAAAACCAGCGTTGTGGTCGAAGTGCCGAACTGATACTTCTTCTGCTCGGCGTCTAACGATTGGCGTGCGAGGTCGAGCGCGGCTTTGGCTGAGTCTACACTGGCGCGGTTTTGCTGCACGGCATACTGCGCATTGCGGACTTCGATGCCGACCTGGTTTTCGATCTGCTGCTGGCGCATCTGCGCCTGACGATATTCCAGTTCGGAGCGAATCTGCACGGCTTGCGCGGCGCGGTTGCGCAAAGGAATGTTCAAGGATAGGCCGATGCCCTTGTCAGGAGCGGTGGAGTTGACAAGTTGGTTATAGGTTCCGCCCAGGCTGGTGGGGGAAACTGGCGCAATCTGTTGGGTGTTGGTGATGGGATTCACGCCTGCGCAGAAGCCCAGCTGCAGTTGCTCCGGGCTTTGATTTGCGCAGAGGTTGGACGGGTTCTGTGAGCCGCCGAGCCCGGATCCGCCGTAATAGGCAAACAGATCCAGCGTGGGAAGCAGAGAGCTGCGCACCGCCTTATTGCTGTAATCGCGGCTGTTCAAATCGATGCGAGTTTCAACCAGCTCGGCGCGATGGCGAAGCGCGTCGTCGATCAGATCCTCGGTGGGAACAATCTGTTCCTCTGCCGGGACTGAAGTCGTGGAAGTGGGAATGACCTCGGCAGTGGCCAGGGCGGGATCCTTCAAACTGCGGGTCAACGCATTCTTCATCAGCAATTGTTCCAGTTGAAGATTAGTTTGAGCCAGCGTGACTAATTGCTGATCCTGGGCAACCGTACTTAGTGCGCGGACCGTCTCGATGGGCGCCAGGCTGCCGATTTCGACCTGCTTCTTGGTATCCGACAAGGTTTTCTGGGCGAAGGCCAGCGACTCGTTCTGGACCCGGGCATTTTCGTAGGCGTAGACCAAGTCCCAATAGATGTTCTCGATCTGATCGACCGAATCGATGATCTGCAGGCGGAAGGCTACGTCAGAAAGTTCGCGGTTATTCTTGGCGATATGAATGAAGCGGGTGTTAGAAGGGAGTCCAAGGCCCTGCAGTAAATGCTGGGTGAGCTGAAGCCGCAGCGACGAGTTAATGAGCGGGCTGTACGTGGTAAAGGGCACATTGGAGGTGACACGGCTGTTGTTGAACCCCACCTGTAAATTGGTTCCCCAACTAAAACCCTGGTTGTAGTTGAAATTCACCGTACCGGTGTTCTGTGCAAGAATCGGCACGCCGTTGAACAGACTCGACGATACGTTCTCAAAATGATCTTCCTGCAGCGTGCCGGTGATGACCGGATCAAAGCTGGTGATATTCGGTCCAAACCCGAGCGTAGAACTTACCAAACCATTGGTGCCCGCGCCGATGCCGCCCGCTCCCAGGCTGGTGCCGCCAGTGGAAGCCCCTGCACTTGCACCGATTCCACCCACGCCGCCGCCTGGAGTATTCTGCACCACCCCAGCATTGACGCCGAGAATAGGAGCACCGGCTCTGGCGCGCAGCACGTCAGTATCGGCGATGTTCAGGTTGTAGCGGGCAATGGCGACGTCGAGGTTATTCTCGATCGCCAGCGCAATAGCGTCATTCAGAGAGAGATAGAGTTTGCCATCGTGCATCAGGGAATCGATACGCGCAGTATTGGCAAGATTCGGCGGAGCCACACGCCGCGGAGTGTAAGGGCCGACGGGATTGGGAAAATGCGATACCGGCTCGGAATAGTTCAACACAGGAAGACGCCCCGTCTCCTGGCCATTCTGAGGGGTGGGTGCAGGCGGCGGTTCCTGAGCTCGCGCGGCGATCGTCAAACCCACTATCACCCACGCTCCCAACAGAAAAGCAGCGGCGCTCCACCGGATATTTGAAGCTATGCGTGCGAATGGCATCTACTCATCTCCGTTCATGATGGCCTTGCAATCAAAAGACTAGGTGTTAGACGAGGCTTCCGATTACGCAAAACGAGAATCTATTCAACCTTATGGTACGCAACAGAAGCCGCCGAGGTTCCTGAAAAAAGAAGCTTTCGAAAGGTACTTGCTGCATCCCTTCGCGGTGAAATGGAGCCCTGCCCTCCGGGCCCCGCCGCGATTCGCAACCTGCTGCGCGAACCGCGAGCATCTCTCTGCGAGATGAAAGTTGATGAAAACCAACAGTATATCTGATGTAGTGGGTTTCTTTGATCGCTCCGCGCTGGCGGAAACTGATAAAGTCCTCGCAATGCTTTCGAGATCCTCTGAGTATCTGACGTCTTTGACGGCGTTGGAAATTTAAGGCCGAGAAAAGCTTTGGATGACTCGCCCCGGCTTCGGGACTCGAAAGATGGCATGCGCAATCTCAAACTCATTCTCTCCTACGACGGATCGGAATTCTTCGGCTGGCAGGTTCAGCCGGATTTACCGACGATCCAAGCAGTCCTTGCCTCTGCCATTGGACGAATCACCGGCGAAAAGGTATTGCCCCAAGGCTCAGGTCGTACGGATGCCGGGGTTCACGCGTTAGGGCAGGTCGCGACATTCGTTACGGATGCCGCAGTGCCGGCAGCCAATTTCGTCAAGGCTCTGAATGATGTCTTGCCCGCGGCCGTGCGAGTGCTCGACGTAGAGGAAGTCGCTCCGGATTTTCACGCCCGGCATTCGGCGCGGGCCAAGACCTATCGTTACCGCATTTTTCGCGGCGCGATCTGTCCGCCATTCCTGGCGCGATATGTTTGGCATTATCCTTACCCTCTGGATGAAAAAACGATGCTGCGCGCTGCGCCTTCGGTTGAAGGCGAGCACGATTTCACTTCGTTCGCGGCAGTTGATCCCGAGCGGGGACGCGACGGCGAACCTGTATCGAATCTGCGGCGAATTTTTCATTCAAACTGGCAGCGGGAGGGAGACGAGTTCATCTACACCGTAAAAGGATCAGGATTTTTGCAGCATATGGTTCGCAACCTGGTGGGCACGTTTATTCTAGTGGGCAAAGGGACGCTGGAAGTCGAGGACATCGCGCGGATTATGGACGCTCGCAACCGCTCGGCCGCCGGAGCGACGGCGCCGGCGAGCGGTTTGTTTCTGGTGAATGTGGATTACTAGATGCACTTTCAAAGGCTAATCGCAGAGCACACGGAGAGCGCGGAAGACTCTTCTTCGAATTTTGATTTGCTATGGGTACGGAACTAGAGATTGCGGTGCGTAAGATTTCGTCGATGAATCCGGCGACAGGCGAAGTTTTGCGCGAACTGGAATGCGCGACTGAGAGCGAAGTGCGCGCAGCGGTGGCACGGGGGCGAACCGCCCAAGAGTCATGGGCCGCAATCGGAGTGCGGAAGAGGATCGCCATCCTCCGCGAATTTCAGCGCAGGCTGCACGAAAAGAAATCGGAGATCGCCGAGGCGATCACGCGCGAGGCAGGCAAGCCCGTGGTGGAGGCGCTGACCACCGAGGTTCTCGTGGTACTCGATGCGGCCCGATTCTTGATCGATCACGCGTATCGTCTGTTGCGCGACGAACCTTTGCCGCATGGCAATCTTGCAACTAAGCTCAAACGCGGCCTGCTGGTGCGAGAGCCTTATGGAGTTGTGGGAATTATTTCGCCATGGAATTACCCTTTTTCGATTCCCGCGACAGAAACCCTGGCGGCGCTGGCTGCGGGCAATGCAGTGGTGCTGAAGCCTTCCGAAGTCACTTCTCTCGTGGCGCTTGAATTGCGCTCGCTGCTGGGTGCTGCGGGTGTGCCTGCGGATATCTTCCAGGTCATGGTGGGAGATGGTGCCACGGGCGCGGCGCTGCTCGGCTCGCCGATCGATAAACTGGTATTCACCGGCAGTGTGGCTACGGGCAAGCGCATAGCGGCGGCTGCGGCGGAACGCCTCTTGCCCGTAATGTTGGAACTCGGAGGCAAAGATCCTATGGTGGTGCTCGACGATGCCGAGATCGACGTCGCCTCCAGCGCGGCCGTGTGGGGTGCATTCATGAACGCCGGCCAGACTTGTTTGTCTGTGGAGCGCTGTTACGTGCATCGCAATCTGTACGAAGCATTCCTTAAAGCATGTGTCGAGAAGACGAACAAACTACGAGTTGGCCGCGGGCTTGATCCCGCAACTGATGTTGGGCCGATGATTCACCAACAGCAATTGCGAATTGTTGAAACACATGTCGAAGATGCGGTGGCTCGCGGCGCTAGGATTCTCGTCGGAGGCTCACGACTTCCGGAACTCGGCAGAAATTTCTATAAACCTACAGTTCTCGCTGGCGTGACCCATGAGATGCGAATCATGCGCGAAGAAACGTTTGGGCCGGTGCTGCCGGTGGCGGCGTTCGACGATGACAACCAAGCGGTGAGAGTAGCCAACGATTCGGAATTTGGCCTGGCGGCCAGTGTGTGGACGCGAGACCGCTTCCGCGGCGAAAGGCTGGCACGCCGTATTCAGGCCGGTACGGTGCTGGTGAATGACGTGATTTCCTGCTTCGGAATCAGCGAGGCGCCACACGGCGGCGTAAAGTCCAGCGGCATCGGCCGGGCTCACGGACGCTTCGGATTGGAAGAGATGGTCCGCCTGAAATATCTCGATGTGGACCTTACTCCGGGAATGAAGAAAATCTGGTGGTACGGATACGGCCAGAATTTCGCCCGGCAGATGGAAGGATTTTTGGATATACAGTTCGCGCGCCGACTAGGAACGCGGATTCGTGGCGGCGTGCTCGCGGCTGGGGTGATCCGGCGCAGGCCTTTGTAACGAATTGCGACCTTGAATGAATAAGGAAAGAACGCTTGAGGAAAAAAACACTCATATCCTGGAGCAGCGGCAAAGATAGCGCATGGACGCTGCACCTTTTGCGTCAGTCGAACGAATATGAAATTGTCGGACTCCTGACCACGTTAAATGGTAATTTTGATCGCGTCGCCATGCACGGCGTTCGGCGGGAACTGCTCGAAGCTCAAGCAGAGGCCGCCGGGCTACCTTTGTGGAAAGTTCCATTGCCCTGGCCGTGTTCCAACCAGGAATACGAAACCGCCATGAGCGCCGCCTGCGCAAAGGCAATCGACGCCGGAATACAAGCCGTTGCTTTCGGCGATCTCTTCCTTGAGGACGTGCGGCAATATCGCGAGGACCGAATGCGTGGAACCGGACTCACTCCGGTTTTTCCCATCTGGAAGCGTGATACCCGCCAACTGATCCATGAAATGTGCGGTGAGGGACTCCGCAGTCGAATCGTCTGTCTCGATCCGCAGAAGCTGCCTGCCTCGTTTGCCGGGCGCGATCTCGACTCGCAGCTAGTGGCCGAGTTTCCCGCGAACGTCGATCCCTGCGGGGAAAAGGGCGAGTTTCATACTTTCGTGTACGACGGTCCCATGTTCGCGCATGCGATCTCAATAGAAAACGGCGAGGTAGTGACGCGCGACGGATTTGTTTTTGCGGATCTAATCCTGCATGCGCGAGTGGAAGCGAGTGAGAGAGAGAAAGTACAGATTTAGAAACGGCGCTGAAATCTTATTCTGTATGGCGGTCGCCGTGGCTGGGCGGCTGCGAGATCACGAGGAAGCGCACAGGGCCGGACGATGGGTTGCTGATCTGGTGGCGCGCTCCCGGCAGGATGCGGATTCCACTCCCCGCACCCAGCAAAGTGTTGCGCCCTTCTACGTCCATCATCACTTCGCCTGAGAGTACGTAGAAAAACTGCTGCGCTTTCTGATGATAGTGCCGGACCTCGGAGGCGCCAGAGGGGAGCAATTCTTCAATAACGCTCAGATTGGCATCTTTCACCAGATGCCAGCCATCACAATCGTCTCCCCAGCGATAGTGTTCGGCGTTCGCACGGCTCACCGAACTCGACCGGCTGACATCTTTTGCCATGCTTTTCCTGTCTCCTGGCGACAGTGTATCTTGTGTGCATGAAAAAC
Source organism: Candidatus Sulfotelmatobacter sp. (assembly GCA_049693675.1). Lineage (GTDB taxonomy): Bacteria > Acidobacteriota > Terriglobia > Terriglobales > Acidobacteriaceae > Sulfotelmatobacter. Next base: position 10,919 of record JBAVQD010000060.1, read on the forward strand.
AATTCGACCTCAGATGCCAAGCGTGAATTGCTGCGCCACGGCCTCGCAACGCTGGCCTATCGCGGAGGCAAGACGATCCGTAACGCCCCTCCCGCGTTCGCTGATTTCAGCGCGTCAGAAGGTACGCGTACACCAGGGAATATTCTGGCCCACATTGGCGATCTGTTGGATTGGGGGCAGTCGATCGCTGCCGGGAAACAGGCTTGGAAAGATTCGAAGCCACTTTCCTGGGAAAAAGAGAGCGAACGATTTTTCGAAGCTTTGAAGCGTTTCGATGAGTATCTGGGATCTTCCGAGCCGCTGCATGCCACGCCGGAAAAGCTGCTCCAGGGCCCGATTGCCGATGCCCTGACGCACGTCGGACAGATTGCGATGCTGCGCCGCATGGCAGGAAGTCCAGTCCGCGGCGAGAACTATTTCCAGGCCGAGGTCACGGTAGGCCGCGTCGGGGCCGAACAGGCGCCGCCGAAGCGGGAGTTCTGATCGTTACCGAGTTCTCGGAAAAGGATTTTCAAAATCATTCAGACCGGTTGCGATAAAGCGTAGCATCCACCTGCTGGGACATTGCTTCTACATTCAAACTGACACCTAGAAATTGGGCCACTTTCTTAGCGATCGTTTCCGCATCGCGCAGCAACTCATGATAGGGAAGATGCAAAGTTTTGACGTAAGCCTTGCTATCAAGCCAGATATTTGCCGAACGCAAGATCTTCTCGAACGGCGCGGCGACAGAGCTGTCAGCTGAGGGCTTCGCTGTTCCGCGGTGACGCATCATTACTTCCTGCGACGCCAGCACTTCCTGCATTGGCCTCTGCATAAAAATGACGCGATACTCGTGGCCTGCGGGAAGCGATGGCAAAAGGAACGAGATCACTTTCACGGCTTTGCCCTCCGCTTCCGCAATACAAGCCGGGTCCTGAGGGAGTTGCTTGATGCGCTCCCACTCAAGATAACCCCGAGGATTATCGACATCGGGCGGGCGCTCGCCATCAGAGAGGATGGGCATTCCGCCTGCGGCCAGCATCTGCATCATGAGCGACGTGCCGGAACGCGGCAATCCCGAAACAATTGTGATCATAAAATTGTGAATATGCTCTTCTAAAATTCCGACTCAAGAATCGCGGATGCACGAATCAGGGCTAGCATACGATATTCGCACGCTTGGGTTGGCCATTCCCCTTCGAGTACAATGACGCTCGTAAGACCTTAGGACGGTAAGACCTAAAGTCCGATTCAGCGGCGCTCGCGCCGCGCAACGAAGGTGAGCCTGTGGCAACTGGTGAAATCGCTGCTTCGAGCCCGCAAACTCCCGCGCAGCTTCCGCATCATAAAGTAAAAGTCAAAAAGACCGGGCAGCGCGCCTGCAACGAGAAAAACGAAAAGGGCAAGTTTTGCGGCGGCCATTTGAAGCGCTGGTTCTATACCGAAGACGTAATCGAGCAAGCCTGCGGCGACGCCGAAAAAGCCTGGGGCCCAGACGCCGAAGTCTACCGCTGCGAGCATTGCCAGACGCTTTATCTGCCGAATCCTGCGGAAGCAAAGGTGAATGTCGCAGGACAGGGAATGATTTCAGTATTCGGATTGACGCTGCCGCCGAAAGAAAAATAGGGCAAGGAGCTGTCACCACGAACGACGCCACGGTTCACAAGAAATTTCTTCGTGGAACTTCGTGCCCTTGGTGGTTCATTGAGTTCCACGATCTCCTGAGATGAACACTTCCGAGCTCATCTACGACTGGAACAAGAATCATCCGCCGGGATTGAAGCCTCCTGGTCCAGTGCTGCTCAACGATGAGAGCCTGCGCGACGGACTGCAGTCGCCCTCGGTCCGCGATCCATCGATCGCGGAAAAAATTGAGATTCTTCATCTGATGGAAGCGCTCGGCATCGACTCGCTCGATCTTGGCCTGCCCGGTGCGGGCCCGCGTGCGGTCGAACATGTCACGGCTCTAGCTCGTGAGATCGTTGCGCATAAGTTGAAGATTCACGCTAACTGCGCGGCACGCACCCATGAGAACGACATTCGTCCCATTGCCGAAATCGTGCAGAAAACTGGGTTGCCCATTGAAGCGGCGACTTTCATCGGCTCCAGTCCAATCCGCCGTTTTACCGAAGGATGGTCTGACGATTTTCTATTGCAGACCACTGAGAAGGCCGTGAAATATGCGGTTTCACTCGGCCTGGAAGTAATGTACGTTACCGAGGATACCAGCCGTTGCGATCCCGAAACTGTGAAGCGGCTGTACACGACTGCAATCAACTGCGGAGCCCGGGCTATCGCGATCTGCGACACGGCTGGTCATGCCACCCCCATGGGTGCGCTGGCCCTGGTGCGGTTTGTGATCGCGGAAGTGGTGAAGCCTTCCGGGGAAAAAATTCGCGTGGACTGGCACGGCCACAGCGATCGCGGACTCGCAATTGCCAACTCGATGGCGGCGATTATCGCCGGTGCAAATTGCGTTCACGGCTGCGCCATCGGACTGGGCGAACGTGTGGGCAATACACAGATCGATCAGATGCTGGTCAATCTCAAGTTAATGGGCATCGCTCCCTGGGATCATCAAGACCTCACCAGCTTGAAGCATTATTGCCAGGCAGTGTCGCGCGCCACGGGTGTGCCGATTCCCGCGAACTATCCGGTAGTCGGAGATGATGCGTTTCGTACGGCCACGGGCGTCCACGCCGCAGCCATCATCAAGGCTTATCACAAGAACGACGTTCTGCTCGCGAACTCGGTTTACTCGGGCGTACCTTCCCATGTGTTCGGACTGGAGCAGATCATCGACATCGGTCCCATGAGTGGCAAGTCGAATGTGCTCTTCTGGCTGGAACGGCGTGGCATCCCAGCCACCGATGAACTGGTTGAACGCATTTATCAGCGTGCCAAGACGAGTGACCATACCCTCAGCGACTCTGAGGTTGTGGAGTGTTTACCTGCGACCGCGAAGCAAAATTCGTGAAGCAACATCGAAGTCAAATGAATCAGAAGCTTCATGCCCGATAACATTTCTAAACCGTTACATCACGCGATTCTCGGCGCCGGCGGCGTTGGCGGGTTGATGGGTGCTTGTCTCGCGCATTCTGGAGATTCCGTCACGATGATCGTCAGGCATGAGACGCTTGCGTCTTATCCCAGAAAGCTTCGGCTGGAAAGCTCATTCGGCAACTTCACAGTCGATGTCGCGGTCGCCGCGGAAGTGCCTCCCGCGGATGTGCTGTGGATCACGGTGAAGGCCACGCAACTTGACGCGGCGCTCGCCGCCTTCAAGAATCCTGATGCAGTACGAGCGATCGTTCCTCTGCTCAACGGTATCGACCATCTCGCCGTGCTGCGTGCGAAGTACGGCTCGGAGCGCGTGATCCCGGCCACGATTGCGGTCGAAACTGAACGAGTTAGCCCCGGACACATCGTCCATCGCTCTCCATTTGCGCGGTTGAATGTTTTGTCTTCGGGGCGCCCTCTGCTCGGAAGCACTCTGGATCAATTGCAGCAAATGGGATTCACCTGTCGCTTCATTGATGACGAGCCCACATTGATGTGGAGCAAGCTGGTTTTTCTCGCGCCCTTTGCCCTGTCTACGACCGCTGCCGATAAAACCGTCGGGGAGATCCTTGCCGATCCACAGTGGCGTGGTCTGGGAGAGGCTTGCGTTCGTGAAGCATGCGCGGTTGCCACCGCGGAAGGCGCCAAGGTTGATGCGGAAGCGATTCTCACCGGGGTAAAGGCGATGCCTGCCAATATGCGCAGCTCTATGCAGAAGGATGTGGAACGCCACAATCCTCCGGAACTGGACGCTATCGCCGGCCCAATTCTTCGTGGCGCTCGCCGCCACGGGATCGAGGTTCCCGTCACTAAGAAATTGGTCGCTGCGGTGGAACAACGTGCGGAATAGCCGCAAAGCAGGCCGGCCTAAGATTACGCGACCTGTCGATGGAGCGTTCAATGCAGACCTTCGGCAAGCTGATGGTTGCAGGCGTGTTGGTTTTTGCCGCGCTGCAGTTGGTGCGGCCCGGCATTCCGGCTGTGCCTCCAACCGGTGAGTTGCAGGCGCCTCCTGAGGTAAAACGTATCCTCCAAAAAGATTGTTACAGCTGCCACTCGGACGAGCGGCGTCTCGCCTGGTTTGACCAGATTGTGCCCGGTTACTGGCTGGTACGGCATGACATCCTGACGGCGCGTGAGCACCTCAACTTCTCGACCGTGGGTTCCAATCCCGCCGCTGCGCAGAAGGCGATGCTCTACGAGGCTGTGAACATGATCCAACTGGGCGCGATGCCGCTGCCGAGCTTCCTTAAGCTGCATCCTGACGACAGAGTGACAGCGGAAGAACTCGCAACGTTAAAGGCTTATCTGGCTCCGTGGACGGCTGCACCGAGCCAGCCGGGTAATGTGCCAAAAACGGCTGTTGCCCCTGGAGCTTCCACGCCTGCCTCTTCGGCATCTGCCTCTCTAACGAAGGTGCAGCCGGAACTCAATGGATTCGCCTTCGATCCCAGTTTTGAAAATTGGAAGCCGATCAGCACCACCGACCGTGGAGACAACAATACGTTTCGATTCATCCTGGGAAATGACGTGGCGGTGAAAGCCGCGCAAAGCGGGAACATCTCGCCGTGGCCGGATGGCGCACGCTTTGCCAAAATCGCGTGGCAGCAAGAACCTGGGGCTGACGGGCTCCTCTACCCCGGCAAGTTTGTCCAGGTGGAATTGATGCTGAAGAATTCCGCGCTTTATAAAGAGACCGAAGGCTGGGGCTGGGGCCGTTGGCGCGGTATGGAGTTGAAGCCCTATGGCCAGGACGCGCACTTCGTGAACGAGTGCACCGGCTGCCATCGGCCCCTGCGCGGCGACGACTACGTTTACACGTTGCCAATTTCAACTGCCAAGGCGAGTCGCGAAGAAGTTGTAAATAATGAGGCAGCGCCTCCTGCTAGTCTGCCATATCAGCCGTTGAGCTGGAGCGCTATCACGATGTACGTTGACCCAAAGACCCACACCATGGCGTCTCTTTACGGCGACGACGCGGCCATGCAAGCTGTGCAGGCCTGGAGATCCGGCCGGGCGGACACGGCGAAAGGCCCGGAGTACGCGGCGGGCGCCGTGCTCGCGCTTGTGACCTGGGTGCAGCGGGAAGATCCGCACTGGTTCGGCGCGCGCATTCCCTACACTCCCCAATCGGTGGAGTTCGTGCAGGTTTCGACCGGCGGGCAGAACAGCTATCGGCGATTCTCCGGCACGGGACTCGCCGAGGATCCTAACGAAGCTGCCGTGGGGTCGCAGCGGACGAGTTTTATGCTAAACCTTGTGCCAGCTTGGCTGCCATAGCGTGCTGCCCCGTTCTCGCTTTCGCCAATCCCTATTCTTTCCCGCGCGTTGTAAGATGACGCAATAACTTTCCATGAGCCCCACTCCCCCGCGTGCCGATATGCCGGAGGTTGCGCCGACGGTGCAGCAGGATGTCGCGCGCCTGGCGGCATCGCCGGAAGTGCGCTCGGCCTTCAACTGGTTGCGGACGCAGGAGCCGCAACTGGCGCAGTGGCAGATGGAAATGGCGCGGATCGCAGCTCCCCCGTTTGGCGAGTCGGCGCGCGGAGCATGGCTGGCGGAGCGCTTTCGCGAAGTCGGCCTCGACGATGTTCGCCTCGACGATGTGGGCAACGTGTTTGGCGTGCATCCGGGGTTCGGGCAGCGCTACGTCGCGTTGAGCGCGCACATCGATACGGTTTTTCCGGCGAACACGCCGCTGAATATTCGCCAGCAGGGAAGCAGGTTGTACGGACCCGGGGTTTCCGACAATGGCGCCGGCGTGACGGCAATGCTGGCTATCGCATCGCTCCTGCAGTCGGTCCGGTTGCGGCACGCTCTGCCGTTCGTGTTCATCGGGAACGTGGGGGAAGAAGGTGAAGGCGACCTGCGCGGCATGCGGCACATTTTTTCTACACCGCGCTGGAAAGATTCAATCGCTTACAGCGTGGTCCTCGATGGCGCAGGCGCGGACACGATTGTCGCCGAGGCTCTGGGCAGCCGCCGCTTTGAGGTCATTGTTCGCGGCCCAGGGGGGCATTCGTGGAGCGATTTTGGCGCGCCGAACCCCATCGTGATTCTGGCTCGTGCCATCGATACGTTTACTGCTACGCCCGTACCCACGGCGCCGAAAACGACATTCAACATTGGAGTGATTCGCGGCGGCACGTCGGTGAATTCGATTCCGGAATCGGCCAGCATGAAAGTCGATATCCGGTCGACCTCGATGACGGAAATGGAACGCCTGGAACAGACGCTGCGGCTGGCACTGAATCGCGCAGTGGAAGATGAAACGCTCGCGGCTGAGATGCGTTCCTCTCAGCAGAAACGGCCTCCTGGGGTGAATTGTGAAGTGGTGGCGATCGGGAATCGTCCGGCGGGGGAACTGGCCTTAGGCTCACGGATCCTGCATGTGATTCGAGCGGTCGACAATCAGTTGAATAATGCGGCGCAGGTGCAGCGGGCATCGACGGATGCGAACATTCCTCTGTCCCTTGGTCTTGAGGCGATTGCCATCGGGGGCGGCGGTTCAGGGGGTGGCGCTCACACGCTGCAGGAATGGTTTGACAGCAACGGGCGCGAACTAGGGTTAAAGCGCATTCTGCTGACGATGCTGGCGCTGGCAGGAGCGGGGGAATAATGGGTCAGAACTGGATTCGATGCTGTTTGGTCAACTTGGTACTCCTAAGTGCGATTCTTTTTCCCCTGACGATTTTGAGCGCGCAAACTAGCCCTCAAACTCCAGGCGACGCAAAACCCAAGGCCGACATTATTTTCATTCACGCGAA
>JBAVQD010000061.1:0-26335 GCA_049693675.1 Candidatus Sulfotelmatobacter sp.
CCGGCGTTCCAACTTATTCCAGACTCCGTTACAAGAATGTATACTCCGGCATCGATCTAGTTTATTACGGAAGCCATCAGCAATTGGAGTATGACTTTGCGATTTCTCCGGGGGCAGATCCTAACCAGATTCAGTTTGAACTTACGGGAGCTACTCAGACGACGCTCGACGCAGAAGGAAACTTAGTACTTCAGACGGGCGGTGGCGAGCTTCATTTCCAAAGTCCAGTCATCTACCAGGAATCCGGCGGAGTGCGCTTGCCGGTATCGGGCACATATGTCATGAACGATTCGACTCACATTGCCTTCCATGTTAGTCAATACGATCGGGGTAAGCCCCTGGTCATCGATCCCGTACTTATATACTCCACCTATCTAGGAGGAAGTGGAGATGACGAGCCCTCAGGCATCGCCGTGGACAATGCGGGCAGTGTCTACGTCGCTGGATATACCGACTCAACCGATTTTCCATTGGCCGCTCCCGGATCTCTTGCAGCAGGGAATACGCACGTATTTGTTGCCAAACTAGACCCAACCGGTTCGAATCTTATCTATGCGGATTATATCGGCGGCAACGATGAGGATTATGGTTATGCACTCGTCCTCGACGGAGCCAACGAAGTGTATGTGACGGGTAGCACGGCGTCGAGCGACTTTCCTTTAGTAAATCCTTATCAGAGTACGTATCCCGGATCATTCAATGGTTTTCTGACGAGGATTTCGGCCGACGGTTCTTCCCTGTTGTACTCAACCTATTTTGGGGGAAATGGTTCGGACTTGCCTGCGAGCATCGCAATCGACGGCTTGGGAAGCGTCTTGATTGCCGGCAATACATCGTCCACGAACTTTCCCGTAGCCAATGCCTATCAGGCAACGGCGCAGCCGAATCAAGGCGGACTCTTTGGCAATTATGGATTTCTTACCAAATTCAGCCCCGATGGATCCTACCTGGCTTACTCCACCTATTTTGCCGGCAACACAAATGTGGCTTACAACTGTGGAGGCACTCCCTGTTGGACTTCCCCATTTAGTGCCATAAATAGTATCGCGGTAGACACCAACGGGAACGCTTATGCCACCGGCACTACAAATACTTATAATTTTCCAACTACGCAGTCCGCATACCTGGCGACGGACTCGACTCAACAAACAAATCCCGTAGTCGGCTTCGTGAGCAAGTTCAGCGACTCGGGGACCTTGGATTATTCCACGTATTTTTATGAATCAAGCGCCGCGCTGACTGAGACTGAAGCCGTTGCAGTGGATGCTTCGGGTTCCGCATATGTCACCGGGATCGCGTTTAGCGACGGCACGTTTCCTGTCACTTCCACCACAATCTGCAACCCTGCCGTATCTCAATTTGCCTGCGACTATGCTTTTGTCACCAAATTCGATCCCACGGGATCGACATTGGCATATTCGACTTTTCTGGGTCCTAACAACAATGCCATCCCGCGAGCCATCGCGCTCGACTCTAACGATGACGCCTACGTGCTGTCGTCTACATCGAGTAACTCGTTTGGGATTGTCAACGGGATCGAAACTTATTCGAACGGCAGCGATCTTTTGCTGGTAGAAATCGATCCCCTAGCGACCACGCAACTATTTGCGACCTACTTGGGTGCAAGTGCGGACGAGTTTGCCGCGGGTATCGCTCTTGATTCCAACGGCAACATCTATATTGCCGGCTCAACGGACTCGACCGACCTTCCGACGACCCAAGGATCATTCCAAAATGTGCTCGGAGGCGGGACTGACGCATTCGTGATGAAGATTGGGCCAAACTCGGCACCATCCGTATCGCTAAGTCCCAGCTCTTTGCAATACGCCGCGCAGTCGGTGGGCGCGAGCAGTCCGGCGCAAACAGTTCTCCTTCGCAACATGGGCAGTTCGCCGCTGGCGATCTCTTCCATTACGCCGAACGGAGACTTCGCGGAATCGGACACTTGTGGAACAAGCTTGCCTGCGGCCGGAAGTTGCAGTTTCTCCGTGACTTTTACCCCCACCACCGCAGGAACGCGGTCAGGCTCAATCGTGATTCAGGACAATGCTGCAGGAGCGCCTCACATCATCAACTTGAATGGCGTTGGCAACGGTTCCCTGGCGGTCTTTACTCCTCAAAGCCTGACTTTCCCAACGCAGTCGCTCGGAACCACCAGCGCCGCGCAGGTCGTTACCCTCAGCAACGGCGGCAACCAAACGTTAAACGTCAGCAGCATTCAGGTAACGGGTGACTTCGCACAGGTCAATAATTGTCCGTCCACTTTAAGTGCTAGCTCCAGTTGCACAATCAATGTGACCTTCACGCCTACAGCGTTTGGAACACGCACGGGCACTCTGACCGTCAGTGACAATGCTCAGGGCAGTCCGCAAACTGCGAACCTTACCGGAAGTGGTCCAGCCCCTCCCGCTCCCGTGGTCACATTCGCGCCCGTGAATCTGGCCTTCTCCGCGCAGCCGGTGAAAACCTCCAGCCCAGCGCAAACGGTCACACTCAGTAACACGGGCAACGCTACACTGAACCTCAGCGCGATCCAAATCACGGGAGACTTCGCTCAAGCCAACAACTGTCCCTCTACCCTGGCGGCGAACTCGAGTTGCACAATCAACGTCACATTCTCGCCCACAGCCTCTGGGACGCGCACTGGGAGCCTCACCGTCAGTGACAATGCCCAGGGCAGTCCGCAAATGGTGAACATCACCGGCGCTGGCGCGGACTTCAACCTCGCTGGTTCTCCCAACAGCGACACCGTGCAACCTGGCTCGGCGGCAAGTTACAAACTGACGGTGTCACCGATCGGCGGATCATTTGTAAGCGCTGTGAAGTTGACCTGCAGCGGGCTGCCGGCGCAAGCATCCTGCACCCTGTCGCCCTCCGCCGTGACGCCGGGCGCTAATAACGCGACCTCAACGCTTTCGATCTCGACGACCGCAACCGTTGCCGAGGCGGCTCCGGGCGGTTCAAGAAGATCTCCGATCTATGCAGTGTGGATTCAATCGCAAGTGATCGGTTTATTTGGAATCCTGCTGATCGCATCAAAAAGCCGGAACAGGAAAACCCGCTCACGCGTGCTTGCAGCTTTCTTGACGATGGCTTTGATCTTGATGACGGGATGCGCTGGCGGTACGGGTATCGCGCCGACCTCTCAGAACCCTACTCCTCAAACTGGTACGGCGGCTGGTAGCTACACGGTCACGGTTACGGGTACCGCTGGCAATCTGCAGCACTCGGTACCTCTAACGCTGGTTGTCCAGTAAAACAACGGCATTGTGCGATGAAACTTCGTAAGACATGATTGGCTAGTTGCACTCAATCATGTTCTGAGTCACTCCTTCCAGGCTGATCACCGAGTTCGCGAGCAACGGAGCACTCCAGAAGCGGCTGTGATGCTTACGCAGGTAGTAAGCGGCGAAGATAGACCCAGCGCTCTTCGCCGAAGCGACGGCATACGCGCGCCCAACCGTGGGGTGAGTTCCGTACAGGTAGGCGGACTGAACTTCAATATTGCAAACGCCCTGCTTGTGCGCCAGCCAATTCTCGCGAGCAAACAGCGTGGTATAAGAATCGGCGAAGGTGCTGCCACTTGAGATGAGCGCGAGGCTCACAAATTTCTTATCGAATGTATGCGCTTCGGCCACCTTCTGAACAGAATGCGGTGCGGCAGGCGATACAGCAACCGGAGTCATGGCTGCGTAGATTCGAACCGAGCTGCTGGGAGCTTCGGGGAGTTCGCCCGCCAACGCACTCATTGCCAGCGCGGTCACCACAAACATGATGACCACGGTTGACTTTAGTAACGTTACCTGGAACTTCGCTGATGCGAAGGGCCGGCTGCCTGTTTGGTTTTTATGATTACGGTAGGTCATGTCCCAAAACTACGCTTGCACTCTATATCGCACAATCGCAACAACGTAATGGTAAGTAATACCTGCTGGTAATGCTAGGTAATTACCCGTTCGGGCCATGCCCAGCTTCGTGATGACGAGGCGCCAGCGCCGTAAATGCCAAGAACTTCTCTCCTCTACACGGTGCGGCAGCGGTTCCAGGAACTCTCCAGTGTCGGTATCCACCGAAACAATTTGCTGAAGCTCAGGGTGAAATCTACTCCTATGTGCTTCGGTGATTATCGCCCCGCCATACGAATGGCCAACCAGAATTACCGGGCCGTCCTGCAATGCGATCGCGCGCTGGGTGGCGGCGACGTCATCCGCCAGCGAGGTCAGCGGATTCTGAACTGCAACTATGGCAGACCTCACGGGCACACCCATCGAAGCGCTGTCTGGGGATGCCGCAAGAGTGCTGACTCTCCGTGAGAATTCTCCGGGAAGGCTTGCCGGCTCTCGGACGCGACGCATGCCGACTGCGGGGAAGCCGGCTTCTCAAGCGCCCAATTCTCTTTCGAGTCCGTTTTCATACCTTATGCGTTTATGCTCTTGTTGCATTCTGCACTTGGCTAAGAAGCAGGAGAGCGTTTTCCACCCTCGTGCACGTAGCGGATGACTTCCACCTCTGACATGGCAATCAGTCCGTCATCCACCATTTCATCGAGCGCCGGAAGTAATTTGTTAATGTTCTTCTCCGTGTCTATTACTGAGACCATAATCGGGCGATCGGAAGAACGCAGCAGATGCTTCTTATGAATGAGCGTGCTCGCTCCGTAGCCCTCAATCCCGCGAAACACCGTGGCGCCGGCGATATCGAGTTCCCGGCACTTGGTTATGATGGCCTCGTAGAGTGGTTTACCGTGCCACTTGTCATCCTCGCCAAAATGGATGCGCAACATTTTGGCCTTTCCTTCGAGCTTCATATTCGTGTCTCCTGGCGGCGCTCGGCTTTCTCATAGTTATGCGTGTACTTGATGACGTCCGCGTCAGACAGCACGACTAAACCCTGCTTCACCATTTGGTCAAGAATCGGCATAAACGCCTTCAGTTTCTCTTCCGTATCCACCACGGAGAGCAGAATAGGCCGATCATGGGAAAGGCTGAGCGCGGCGTCCTTGTGAATTCGCCGATTGGCGCCATAACCGAGAATCCCGCGGTAAACCGTGACCCCGGCAATGTCGTTGGATCGCAGACCGTCGACGATGGCTTCATAGAGCGGCTTGCCATTCCACTTGTCGTTTTCGCCGACGTAGATGCGCATCATCTTCGCCTTACCCTCACTTTTCAGCGCAGGCGTTTCAGGCGCAGGATGCTTCTGTTTCTTGTCAGCAGGCTTGACAATTGTGGTGTCGTGCATCTCAATCAGTCCGGCTCCGGCCATGGCTTGCAATTTGGGTAGTAGCTCTTCGACTTTCTGAGCAGTTTCGATGAACTCGATCTTGACAGGCAAATGGACCGCCAGATCGACGAGACTGGTGGTTTGCATCTTATGATCTCCACCAAATCCAGCAATGCCGCGGGTCACGGTTGCGCCCGATACGCCATGGAAAAAAAGAAAATCCAGAATAGCTGCATAGGTCGCACTCCCGTGGTATTGCTGGTCCTCGGCTACGTAGATGCCGACCTTCTTACCCGGCCCTGGTGTCAGCACATTTTCCTCCTCTGGTTAGAGTCCTCTTTGACCCAACAAAAGCTCAAATGTCTACTGAAAGTCTTTCCGGATCGCGCATGTCGGAGGCCTGCCATCGTGAGAGCCAGACTTACGTTGGCTCCCGGTGCGAAAGCCTCCGCTTTTATGGAATCGCCCTGCCCGCCATAACGCCACCCCACACTGCAACAAACCCGACGATCACGCTCAGTGCCACATAAAGCAAGCCCAGGCCGATCTGACCGTCCTGGATGGTGCGCAATGTCTCGAATTCGAAGCTGGAGAATGTCGTATAGCCTCCGATGAATCCGATTGGGATCAGGTATCGCCAGTTCGGGCTCCAATGAGTTCTGGCCGTTAACAAGGCAAAGACCAGGCCGATCAGGAACGAACCCGTAATGTTAACCACGAACGTCCCGTAGGGAAACCGCGTTCCCATTCTGCTGCCGATATAACTGCCCAGCCAAAAACGCAAGATCGAACCTAGACAACCTCCTACGCCCACCATCACGTATTTCAGCAAGTCGCCTCGTTCCTTTCTTTTTCAGTGCACTTTCACCAGATTTGCCGGCCACTCAGAAAGCGACAGTCGGCTCCGTTCGAGTGTCATTGCGATCGGACAAAGCCTGACCTTTTCATCTAACAGCAAGCAATAAATTGCAGAATATGATCTCTGGTCTGAATCGATTTGGTCACCCCGCCTTGAGATCACGATTGGCGTTAGGCCAGTCAAGATTGAGGCCGTAACACTAAGGCCGTAACTCCAGGAGATCATTTAATTTTTGCGGAATCTTTGCCGGGAAACAACTCCGCGACAAGGTCCGCTTGTCAGGAGTCATCAGCTGCTCCCGGCTATGTGGTGGGAACAGCGGTTTCGGTGAACTCCTTCACCGTTGAGAACGATTTAAGTACAGCAAAGTCGAGGAGCGAAGTCAACGGGATTTAGTTTGTGGTGGTGGTGCAGGGGACGGCTATTCTGCGTCGAGCACTGGCTACTCGAACCGATCCGAGCATCAGCGCGCAGATTCACGCAGCTGGCTGGTATGAGAGCGAGGCTGAGGATCTATTCAGCCTGGCCTGCGGCATTTTCACTCGATCTCAGAACGAAAACTTCACTGCGAACTGAATGATTCTTGGCTGTGCCGTCCCGTAGGTGTTGGAAGAGGACGAACCCGCCATTCCAGTAATCTCTCCGTAGGTGGAATCGAGGAGGTTGCCATCCGGCCTGCCAAAATTTACGTTGTTGAAAGCATTGAAAAATTCGGCGCGGAATTCCATGGAGACCCGCTCGGTAATTTTGGCGTTCTTCACTGCAGCCAGATCGGCATCGAAATATCTGGGGCCGCGAAGGATATTCTTTCCCGTATCGCCGAAAGTGCCGATGGCATTCGGTACGAACGCACTCGTGTTAAACCACTCTTGAACTTCGGCGGCATGAGAACGTCCACGGGGTAGGATAGCTTGCTGGACCCTCGAAACCCCAAGATCGGCGCGATCGCCGAAGATTCCGCTCCCGGAATTGTCGCTATCGCTGAAGATCGTGAATGGAAATCCCGTATACCAACTTACAGTTCCAGAAAGCTCCCAGCCATTCACGATTTTGTCGATCGCCTTAGGCACGCCGACACGCGGGACCAGGTATTCTCCGTTGATCTTGAACGTCTTATTGAGATCGTCGTCGGACGGCCCATAATCGAAATAACGTCCGCAGGTGCAGCTGTTAGTTAAATACGGCGATCCACCGGCCGGGGCAAAATCATCTAGTTCTCTGGCCCAGGTGAAGTTCGTCAAGAATGAGAAGCCGTGCGTCATGCGCTTCGTCAGCGTGATTTGAGCGGCATTATAATTGCTGTCAACTCCGGAATTGATGGAGGCGATAGAGCCATAGTTGGGATAAACGGGCACCCCATTAATGTTGGGATTCAATTCGAGCAAGCCGCTTTCCTGGTCGCCGGTGCCACTGAGGTGATGTCCGTTGTTGCCCACGTAAGCCACGCGCAACATCCAGTCCTGTTTGAACCCGCGCTCAAACGTCAAGTTGTAGGAGAGGACCATAGGCAAGCGGAAGTGGCGGTCAAATATTTGGCTGAAAGAAATACCTGAGGTGGGAAAGATTGCGGTACTCGGGGTGGGATTAACGGGGCCAAACTGCGCGGGGAAAATATTGGCTGCCCCTTGGCTTCCATAGGGGTCGGCCAGGCTTACCCAAGGAGCTCCCGAACCCTGATTTGTCGCGAGATTAATAATCGGAGCGAATGGAGGAACCCCCACCACATCCTCAAAAGCAACCGTATTCGGTGCTTCGTAGTAGTAGCCAGCTCCGCCACGGATGCTGGTGTTGCCATCTTCTGTAATCCGATAGGCAAAGCCAACTCGTGGTCCAAAGTTTTTCGGGTTGTTATAAATAGAAGAGGCCGGGCATCCCGGATCGTGATGACTTCCGCCAAACAGCATGCCCACTGGGGCATTGGGAAATCTTTGAGATTGCGCTCCCGGAACAAAGCAGGCTACTCGACCTTCGCTATCGGTATAAGGAAAGAATGGATCCCAACGTAGTCCAGCAGTTAGCAGGAGGCGCGGTGTGGTCTTCCAACTGTCTTGCACGAAGAGGCTCTCGCGGTAGCCGGTAAAATTTAAGTAGAGCCCTCCACCTTGGGTGAACGACGACACCGCTCCGAGTTCGAAATCTGCCAAAGGACTGTTGCTCAGACCTTCGAAGTCGAAGACTCCGCTTTCCTGGTATTGATTTCCCATCGGCAGACGAACTCGTAAAATTTCGCCGCCGAACTGCACTTCGTGCTTCCCGTGCAGCCAGGTGGCAATTTCACGCAGCGATTGATCGCCGCGATTCCAGATCCCATAGGGCGTTCCAGGAAGAAATATGTCCCCGCCCACGGTCAGGTTCAAGACTGCGGAGTTCCCCCCTCCCAGGTTTTGTGGCACCGCAATATTCGAGCCGGCATCAGCGAAGCTGAAGGGAGCGGATGACAGAGTTGTGCCGTTCTCGCTGTTATAGCCGAAGTAACTGCTCAACAAGAGAGTGGGCGAGATGGTATAGATATCGACAATGCTGATGTTTTTTAAGAGCAGATGTTCCGCGTCACCGCGGAGTTCTAGAAGATTGTTAGCCGGCGGGACAAAAACCGGGTCGGTGTAATTCATCTGGAAGTAATGACCGCTCAGATGATGCTTTCCGATATTGAAATCGATTTTGGCTAAATATTCATCCGTATTCTGAGCATCCGGACCACCGTTAAACGTAAGCTGGTCGTTAGCTCCATTGGGCAGCGGAATATGGTTTAGAAAATAAGTTGCCACCGGACTCACGGGAATTTGATTATTGGTGTAGTTCGCCCCGGTGCTCGGATTCACCAACTGCGTTCCGGGAAGCAGGTCTGAGAAATCTCCGGTACGTTCGGCCGCATCCGGAACCGACGCAATCTGTCCGTTCTGCGCGGTGCGGAAGCGTGTGCCTTGATAACTTCCAAAATAAAACAGGCGATTCTTGATGATGGGCCCGCCGATGCTGCCGCCAAATTGATTTTGCTTCAGCGGATTGACTACTCCGCCGGAAAAATAATTGCTGGCATCCAGCACATTGTTCTGCAGAAATTCAAACAGATCTCCGTGAATCTGATCGGTTCCTGATTTTGTAACTACATTGACCACGCCTCCGATTGCGTTTCCGAAGCTGGCACTCATATTGCCGGTGATCAGATTGAACTCCTGAATCGCGTCAGGATTGGGGAAGGGCACATTCGCATTGATGTAGGTGTCATTGGCATCTACACCGTCCAGCAAATAATTCACGCCGTTCGCGCCGCCGCCATTTACCTTGGCGTATTGCTCGCTGGGAAAGACGCCGCCTTCGCAATTGGCGGCGCAGTAGTTGGCGGTCACGTTGGTGGTTCCCGGCGCCAGAAACACTAACTGCTGTACATCGCGGCCGTTCAGCGGCAATTCGCTGATTTCCTTCTGATCGATCAGCTGGCCCACCGTCGCCGAATCTGTGGTGACCAGCGAAGAATTTGCCGTCACCACCACTTGTTGTTCGACTCTGCCCACCTGCAGTTGAACATTCTGGGACGCGGCCTGACCCAGGGAAAGCACAATCCCTTTCTGAACATAGCTTGTATAACCGCCCATCGAGACCTTGATCTGATAATTGCCGACGGGCAGGCTGGGAAAAAGATACTGGCCAGCATCGGTGCTGGTGGTGGTCTGGCTATATCCCGTTTCAACATCTCGAACCGTGACCGTGGCTCCTGCCACCACCGCGCCGGTGGCATCGCTGACGATTCCACTGAGCCGCGCGGTTGTGTACTGGGCGCGCAACGGCGCCACCGATCCGCAAACCAGAATAAATACGACGGAGAAGCTTATGAACCAAGATGCCGGCGACAGGTTCCGAGATTTTCTCTTCATGGTCTACCCTTCCCCGAGAGCCAAATGTACTTGTGTCAGGCTTTGTGATTGCGCGAATTTAACATAGTGTGCTCGTTTGTCAGTTGTTTTGTTCGTTTATGATCGATTTGGACTCTCTCTGCGTGAACAGAAACGGAAATCAGGAGTAAATCTTCACATTTTGCACCACCCGGTTGATGACGCCTCCGGGGCTGGGCCGGTCCGGCATCAAGCCGCAACGCAACGAGAAAAACAGTCCCAGCAACTGGCCGAACATGATATCCACTGGCGGTCGACAGTCATCCGGCACTGCCGTGCGAATGTCGGGCGAAAGGTAACGATCGGCGAAACCATCCAGGGGCAACTCGGAATGTCCGCCTACCGCGATCTTAGTTTTCACAATTCCCTTTCGCGTGAGCTCCTGCAACAGATCTGTTTCGTAAAGGCTTACTCTCTCATCGCTGGAAAGAAAAGCAACCAGCAATGTGGTTTCATCAAGTGCTGCCATGGGACCGTGACGCAGACCGACCACGGATTCCGACAGCGCCAGTATTTCTCCGGCAGTCAATTCCAGCACCTTCAACGCCGACTCGACAGCCACCCCTTCAAGCGCACCGGATCCGATAAAGCAAACTCTTTCGAAAGGTTCTGCCGCCAGCGCTGCCGCAGCATCGGCAGCACGTGGAAGAAAACTCTTTCCCGCCTCCGCAAGCCGGTTGAGTGTCGATTCGTACGTGGCGACTTGATGAATATGAGCCATGCACTGCCCGAAGACGACCATGTTCGAAAATGAACTGGTCATCGCCAGACCCCGGTCGTTCACGGCGTCCTCCAGCGCAACGGCGAACGCTTGTCGCTTGCCGGCAACACTGCGAATCATGCGCCCTTCTGCGTTACAGGACACCACGATGTGATGAATCTCCGGATGACTGGCTAAAGCTTTTTCTATAACTGCGACCCCTTCTGGGCTTTCGCCGGAGCGGGAGAACGAAATCCAGATGTATTTCTGGCCAGGCAACAGCCATTCTTCTGCGTGGGTAAGGAGGCTGGTGCTGGGAACTGCAGTGACTTCACATTGCCATAGCCGACGAAACAGAAGCTCCAGACTTCTACCCACATAGTCGGAAGTTCCCGCGCCGATCAGAAAGACGGTTGGCTTCGGGCCGATCGATATATCAAGCCCGGCGCTCTTCAGGAAGTCGGCGAGCCTGGCGCGCTGCTTTTGAAAGATTGAAAATGTTGTGCTCCACGTAGCGGGCTGCTGCGCAATCTCAGCGGGAGTGTGCAACAAGCCGCGTTCGATCTTTGCTTCTTTCGGAAGGTCGAGAAGTTCAGCCAGAGCATTCAAGGCGACAGACTCCTAGGTGATGATGCCGCGCAAAAGATGGAAAGATTCGGTTACGCGCGTACTTTCGTTTTATTACGCATATAAACATTTACTTGCGTTTGGAGCAGAAGTCAAGCGCAAAGTGCATGGCTCCATTACCCTCGGAGCGTGCCTTTTTTATGGACAAACGAAAGCTCATCACGTTAGAAAGGATTACTCGCAAATGCGGTCACTGATTCTTCCGCTCTTGCGGGCAAAACTTATGCTGATCGAAGAACGTCGAAGGGCGATCCTGGAAGCTCTGCGCCTGGAGGGCCGCGTACTTGTGGCGGAACTGGGCAGGCGCTTTCGCACTTCGCAAGTGACCATTCGCAAGGATCTCGAAATTCTTCATGCTACGGGAAAGATTCACCGTACCCACGGCGGGGCGCTGCCTGCCCATGAGGGAGCGCTTGAAGATCCCACTCTACGAGAAAAAGAGAAACTGCATCGCAAGGAGAAGATGCAGATCGCAACCGCCGCGGCGCATATGGTGGAAGAAGGGCAGGTGGTGATTCTGGACTCCGGAACCACTACGACCGCCATCGCCAGAGCGCTCCGCCATCATCAGAATCTGACAATCATTACCAACGCAGTAAATATCGCGGCGGAACTAGCTGGTTCCTCTCTGGAAGTGATTCTCACGGGCGGAACTCTGCGGAAGAATTCGTTCTCGCTGGTTGGGCCAATCGCGGAAGAAACGCTGCGGCGCTTGAACGCGGACATACTTTTCCTCGGGGTCGACGGATTCGATGTCCAGAGCGGCCTGAGCACGCCGAATCTTTTGGAAGCAAAAGTAAATCGCGCCATGATGGACGTCGCGAGAATCGTGGTGGCGGTGTGCGACTCCAGCAAATTCGGCCGTCGTAGTCTTTCCATGATTGCGCCTCCTTCCGCGGTCCACAGGGTGATTACGGATCGACTTGCTCCGAAGAATGATATCGCCCAGCTGCGTAAGGCAGGTATTGAAGTCACTCAGGTTCATGCTGGCCAGCCGAACGCATCTGCCACGGCTCGCAAGCCACCGGCGCACAAACGCGACCAATAAGACAAATCATTCTTAGACCAGCGCGGCAGTCACGGAGGATTCATTGGCAAAATTCGATGTCATGATAGCCGGAGAACTCAACCTTGATTTGATCCTCTACGGACTTCCTGAAACACTCCCCCCCGAACGCGAACTGCTTGCCGAGAATATGATGCTGACGCTCGGAAGCTCGTCGGCGATCGTGGCTCACAATTTGGCCGCGCTGGGCAGTCGAGTTGGATTTGTTTCCTGCATCGGCGGCGATTCTCTTGGCGACATCGCATTGCAGCGCCTCTCCGCCAGCGGAGTTCATGTGGAGCAAGTCATCCGAAACCCGAGCGCGCAGACTGGTCTCACCGTGATTTTGCAGCATGGAAACTGGCGCAATATCCTGACCTATCCGGGAACGATCTTCGATTTAAAACCAGAGCATCTCGATTTTCAGTATTTGTCGTCGTCCCGTCACTTTCATTTTTCATCGTTTTACCTGCAGCGCGGTCTGCGGCCGCATGTAACCAATCTATTCCAGCAGATGAAACAAAGCGGGCTCACTATTTCTCTCGATCCCAATGACGACCCGGACGATGAATGGAAACCAGATATCGAAGAAGTTTTGCGGTATGTGGACATTTTCTTACCAAACGCGCGAGAGGCGAAGAAGATTGCCGGCACGCAGAACATCGAGGACGCCATTTCCAAACTGGCTGCAATGGTGCCGCTCATTGTGGTGAAGCGCGGCGCGGAGGGAGCGATGGCGCAGCGTGGCAGCGATCGCTTTGTCAGTCCGGCGGCCAACGTGGAAATCGTGGACCCTGTCGGGGCCGGGGACAGCTTCGATGCCGGGTTCCTGCACCAGTACCTGCGTCGTGGCGATCTGCAAAGCTGCCTGAATGCGGGGAATGTTACGGCGGCGCTCTCCACTACACGGGCCGGCGGGACGGAGGCTTTTCGAGACTCAGAGTATCGAAATACATTCCTGGAGAACCATCGCTAAGGGTGAGCAGAGTGGAGACCTTACTCGGAAACGCTTAGTCGAAGATCGAAGGATTTCCCTTCGAAGGATCCCTCACCTCTCTGGCTCATAACGCTTGATCTTCTGAGGCTCAAAAGTTGTCGGCATGTGTCCGGAGATACGTAGCTCGAAGTGATCTTCTGCGCTTAAACCGCTGAGGCCGGCGGCCGTTACTTGCACCTTAAATTCACCCGGCTCGGTATAGGTGTGCTTCACATCGGTTCCCTCCGTGGTTACGCCGTCACCGAAGTCCCAGTGATAGGAGAGCACTGCGTCGCCGCTCTGGCTGCGCGCGGCGAACGTAAGCGTACTACCTGCATCTCCCACGGAAGGATGTTCCGTGTTGAGCGCGGGAGCAACTGCGGGAATGCGTCCGTCGACAATCTTAAAAACGCGTACTGAATGAGCCGGCTGATGAAAGGCCAATACGCCGGAAGCAACAGCCGCACTCTGCTGATTGTCCAGAACATCGGTAACTGCATACTGACCCGTCGCGGGCAATCCTGCGGTTGCGAGATCGATTGAGTGATCCCTTTCCTTATCGGTCCAGTTGAACACAGTCAGAATACTTTGCCGGTCGTCTTCCTTGAGAAAAAAGAGACTGGGCTGCGCGTCCTCTGGCGCGAAATTCATGAGGTCTAATGGGATCGATGCTTTCCCCAAGCGAATCATATTGATCAGATCCTGATTTTGAATCAGCGCCAGGCGGTCGGGAGCCTTCGACAAAGTCGGGAGCGCATCTCCGATCTCGAACATTCCACCGGAAACTGCCGCGAGCGCAATCGAAACCTTGGCATCGTCCAAAGTGGCGGGCTTGGGGCTCTCGTGCCATGACTGATCATCGATGGTCTGGGTTGAAACCGTAAATGCGTCCGGATCGGTCACAAAAAAGTTGCGATTCATGTAGTAGCGAGCGGCAATTCCGGGGGCCGCTTCTTTGCTCGCATCGAATGTGTGCCCTGTATCCTGCGATATCCGGCCATAATCCACATAACCGACCGGGTTCAGCATGGCACTTCCATCTTTATCTAAATAGACGCTGTCGCCCACGGTGTCACGGATGATCTTCAGCCCGATTCTCTGGGCTTCGAGCGCCGTGGTATTCGGTTCGTGATAGTAACCTTCGATCAGGCTGTCATCCATAAAATCCATTTTGATGGAATGAATGCCCCAGTTGTTCACCAGCGTGGAATAAGTTTTTCGCAGATATGCTTGAGCCTCCGGGTTCGTCGTATCGAGCACGAACAACTGATCTTTGTTATCGACCACTGTGCCGGCATGGATGGGCTGCCCTTTTGCGTTCTTCACCAGCCAATCGGGATGGTTCTGACAAACCCACGAGCGCTCGGAGATTTCAAATGGAGCCGTCCAGATCGCCGGAGTAAGGCCGAGGCCTCGCACCTTATATTCGAGCGGAGCCAGTCCTTGTGGAAATAAAGTTGCGTTTGGAGTGATGTACTCTCCGCGGGCATACTGATAGCCCTCATCGATGTGGAAAATGTTATAGCCGAACGATTTCAGATGTTCCGCTTCCCACTGGGCATTGGTGACCGCCGCTCCTTCATTTAATCCAAAGTAGTATGCAGTCCAACTCCACCAGCCCATCAGCGGAGGCGCAGAGATTCTCGCTTGATGAATCTTCCGGATCAGGGAACCGTAAGTCTCCAGCTGCCGGTGATAATCCTTGGCTAAGCTGAATAGCACACGCTCCGAGGACAGTTCCGCGCCCGAAGCGACCGGTAGATTCAACTCCACTTGATCTTCTGGGGAAGAATGCTCCAGAGAATTCAGCTTGGCCATCTCGGTGGTCCCGGTGGAATCGACTTCGTAGGAGGCAACTCGGGTGGCATCGCCGGAACCCGAGAGATGAAGCCGCAGCATCGTCAGGAAGCGATCGCTGGAAAGAGCGCCGAGAAACAAGCTCTGATGACTCTGGCGATTGTAGATGAGTTGGCTGCCAACGGCGCGATGCATCTGGTTTTCGGCGTCCGCAAAATTGCGAATCGTCATGGCAGGCCGGTCTTCGCTGAAGCTGTCGGAGAGAACTCGATCGTCGAGGACCGGTCCTCCGAGCTCAATGACTCCCAAATCAGTGACCGGTCCGGCGGTTGCATCGACCGAACGGATGCTCTCGACATGAATTGGTTTTCCAGCCGTGTTTCGGACCGTCACCTGGATGTCGCCGAATGGCTCATTCGAATAGGCGCGCAGGTGATAAATCAGATCGGGCTGTCCCGTTAATCCGGAGTAGATAACTTGCCAGTCGGTGGCTTCACCGAGAAATCCCTGCACCTGCGAGTGCGTTATCGCGGGTTGTGGATAATCGGAAGCGTGAAGCCAGTGTCTATCCACTTGTGCGCCGATTCCCGCGCGCAAGGCGTAAGCAGCGGATCCTGGCATCGCGATTGTGTACCTGCCGTCCGCCGGATTCACAGTGACCTGCAAAGCGCCTTGTTGAGCAAACGACTGTACACCGAGCAACATCAGACCGCTGCCGGCCAGAAACACTACGCTAGATCGAACTGCGTTCATGCTCCGCTTGATTCCGTTCCTGATCACCGATTCCTCCATCGAGTTGAGAATATAATTTCCGCGGCCAATGGAATTTATCTCCACTTGGCGCTTCAGGGAAGGATTGCCTTGATTCCCGTGATCTCACAAAAATCTATAAGCGCCGGGTATAGGTCTTCGCCGTAACCCAGACATGCGTATTCATTGGTCCAGTGCTGCAGCAACATTTCGATGTCGCAATGCGCCGTGACGAAACCATGCGGCCAGAAAGGAATGCCACATTCGTTGAGCCGTTTTTCTATCTGATCTGCTGGCGGCTCGAAAATGCTGGCCCGTGTGATGACCATTTGAAATTCGCCATTCACTCTGCCCAGTCGCGCCAGTACTCCTTCTCCAACTTTGCAAATCAACTTAACAGAAAGGCCGCCTGCTTCGCCTTCGGTCGGAATACCGTGCTCAGAAAAGCCCGCCGGGCCCAGCTTGCTCGCTAACGACGGCGGGCAGGCGCCATCCCCGATAATTTTGATTTCTTTTGTCTTCTTATCAATGTGCTGCAGATCACCGTAATACACTCTCTCCTTACTCAATTTGGTGAGCAGAAGAACCGTGAGTGCGGTATTGAAATCGCCCAGCGTGGAAGTACCAACTCCATCCTCCAGCATCATGCTCTGGGCAAAACAAGTGGCAGAATAATCGCCGGCGAGGCCGGGAAACGATTGAATCGTATAGAAATCAAATTTTTCCTTTGCCACAACTTTTTTCAGCGCGAGATAGAGACGCATCGATCGTTCTGTGACCGCGTTTCGTTCCGGTTCCTTGCCGAACAATTGCTTAAGCCTTGGACGCAACTCATCCAACTCCTTCGAGGAAACTGCTTCAGCGGCTTGCCTCAACTCCGTCGTATCCCGCGAATCGATATCTACGCCGAACATTCTCATCCACTGCGAGGGATCGGCCGCGCCGCAGGTTTGCCCCATACCGCGGCCACCGAACGTACCGATGGTGGACATGTTCAAAAAGTTTTTGAGATGCGAGGCTTGAGCATAGCTGAAGATTTTGCTTACGGTATCTTTTTCCTCCAGACTGCCGTATACAAATTTGTGCGGGATACCGATTTCCAGCAAGCCTCCGTGCAATACCAATCCGCCAACCGGCCGCCAGCCTTGAGAACCGGGATGCGTCCAGATGAGTAAACCTTTTCCGCTACCGCAGTAATCACGAATTGCTCCAACCAGATGAGCGGCCCAAACCCACGTTCCGGAAAACAAGAGGACAACATCGATGGCGTCGTCGCATTTCATTTTTTTGAATGCGGCGCGAGCTTCTTCTTTGCTGGCAACAACAATGCCATGTTCCACCACATTCAGACCGGCGGCCACTAGCGCGCTCTTGGCGCGCTGAACCAGCGCGTCATCGATAAACGGCTTGCCCATCGGGTCTTTTAGACCATCTTTGTGAACTCCGAACACGATGAATCCGATTGTTGGTCGAATCAACTGTCCTCCTGTCAACTTGAACTTCAGTTGCCGCTAAGCGCCGAACTCACTCGGCGATATTGTTTGACTTGTTGCGCGTAGGCTGCCGCAATCTTCGGGTCGGGCAATACCACCGAGACATCGCGAACCACGAGGTCTACCGCCTCACGCAAGGTCCGGTATTCCCCGCACGCCACTCCGGCAAGAATGGCTCCGCCCAGACAAACTGCTTCAGGACACTCCATTCCATGAAAACGCCGGCCCGATAGCGCTGCACGCAACTGGAGACCCAGAGCTGACCGCGACCCTCCACCAGTAACGTAGACATCTCGAAACTCGCCCACTGCGTCGGTCAGAATGTCGGTCATCTGCGATAGCTCGCAGGCCAGCCCTTCGAGAATGCCTTTGTAGATCTGGCTTCGAGTGCTATTCGGACTCAAGCCGGAAATAATTCCGCGGGCGTGCGGATTGAAATCAGGATTGCAGGTGCCGATCAGATTAGGAGTAATGCAAAGGCCCGACGGACCCCGCGGGGCATCTTGCTCAAGCGTCGCGTAATGGATCGACTCCGCCTCAGATGAAGCGTCATTGTGAGAGTACAACAGATTGTGGAACCACTCGATCATGATCCCGGATGGAAAAAACGCCAGCGTGACAAACTTGTCCGGAACCACGTGACAATACGTGTTGAGAGAAGCTGCGAGGGCCGCGTCCGTGGGACAGGGTTGATCCGATGCCGCCAGCAGGCATTCGTAGGTGCCAATCGAGTCTGCCACGCGGCCCGAATCCACAACGCCAACTCCCAGCGCTCCGCAAGGTTGATCGTGCCCGCCGATCACAACAGTCGTTTCCGTTGAAAGGCCCAGTTGGCTGGCTGCCGACGCACTCAGCTTTCCCAAACTCGTTCCAGCCGGCACCGGAACTGGCAGGCATTCGGCGTCGATTTTTGTTGCAGCGAGAATTTCTTCCGACCAGCCCTGCTGTCGCGTGTCAAAGGCAAGGTAACGGGAAGCCAAGGAATAATCGACGTAGGGAGGTAGTCCGAGGCGAGCAAGCACGTACCCAATCACGGTAAGGAAACGAACCGAAGGAGTAAAAATATCCGGCCGGTGCTTACGCAGCCAAAGAATTTTTGGCACCGAGTACATGGGATGAGCGACCAGGCCGGTAATTTCGAAAAGCGTTTTTCTTCCGATTGTTTCTTCCAGCCACGCCGCTTCTTCCGCAGCTCGATTGTCCTGGTTGAGCATGGCGGGAGCGATTGGCTGATTATGTTCATTGACTGGTACAAACGTTTCGCCGTGCGAATTCAGGCACAGTGCCCGAACCGGATCGGAAAGATTGTTTGCCGCCGATTGCACCGAGCGGCACACCGCTTGCCAGAAGCGTTCGGGATTTAGCTCCGCATGCGAAGGAGCGGGAAATTCCGGTGCGTAGGCACAAGTGTGCTGGGCGAGTATTTTACCCGTCAGTGAAAATGCCACCGCTTTGCATCTGCTCGATCCGATATCGACGGCCAGCAAACTCATAAGGCGCTTCAGTTCCGGCTTGCTACAAAGCTACGGCCTTCATCCAGACCTGCCGTAACAATGCTATGACTCGCGCGAAGCGAAGATGGCATCGCGAAATTGCCAAACCTTCGGTAGCATTCACAAGAAGTTATCCGTCGCGACCGCGAGCTTCCGTCTGCGATCTCCAGACTCCACAACTTCGATCTTTTTGTTGGCAAAAGAAACGCTCGCCACGCCACTGAATTTCTCCGGCACCTCGAACAACAAAATCAGAAAGCGCACTTGAGCCTTGGATTTCGCCGGCAGCCAACGATACGTTGGTTCGCCGAACAACGGCCCCTGCTCGATGGTTTCGCGGCGCGGGATAGAAAACGGAGTAGAGCTGAACTCGAGTCCTCGACAGAACGTCTTTCCTCGCCACGGCGCTTGGGTTCGACTGTATCGCTCTTCCCAGTTGCCTGCCCAGGGAAAGTCTGCGCGTCGAAACGCATAGACGACGAGGAGCTTCAGACGCGGGTTACACGCGGCAATGAAGCCAATCTTCTGTTGAGGATCAAGCAATTGCGCCGTGTAGTGTCCAAAGCGCTCAGCCGGTGTGGTGCGCAGGTTCCATTGCTTGCGATCTCTTGTTGGCGCTTCGGGCCAGGTAAATTCAGCGTCGGGTTGAAGAGAAAATTGAGGGCTATAGCTCGCTGGACAAACTTTCGCCCGCGTGGCCGGCATATCGAACCAGGTAGTTTCCTCTTCCAAGAATGGCGGACCAAAGGTCACATGTTCATTCCAGGAAATCGGCCGGTCATAACTACTGAGATTGGTCGCCTCTTCTTCGCAGTAAATCACAGGATTTTCGCGATCGAGAGTTAGCTTACGAGTGAAGCTGATTCGAGCCTCGGGAAGCGTCACACCATATTGCAGCAGCCGCTTCGGGGACTTTGCTTGCTTCTGAATCGTCCACATCAATGCCGGCGCTTCGCCGTGAGTGGTGAGACCCGCAGCCGTTTCTTCGATCGATGGCGGCCCGAAGTGATCAAAACTGAGGCTGTGTCCGGCGATGCCGGAAAGTAGCTTGCCGTCTGGCGGCGGTCCGTACCGGCGAGCATGTTTCGAAATATTGTAATCGGATGGATCGATCGTGGACCAGGGCGGCCGCCACAGCGGATTCACTCTAGAACATGCATTCAAATTCAATTCGCAGATATGCCCACCGCCGGCAACAACTGAGATATGACCCCAATCTGCCTGCAGGCGAAATCCGGAGCGGCCGTCGATCACGTTGTTGCTGCGAAAAATGCCCCGGGTATGGGTACCGGACTTAATCATCTTGGGATAGCTTGGAACTCTGCTGTCGCCGCGCCGTCCAGAGCAGCTCGCGCCTGTTTTAGAAATCCGCTGATGTTGTCGGCTTGGAAGACATTGCGGCCAAAGAAGACGCCCGCCGCTCCGGCTGCTGCCACTTCTCGCACCACATCAAGAGCTTGCTTGTCGGAAGCATGACGGCTTCCGCCCAGCACCAGGATAGGTATCGGA
The DNA here is from genome assembly GCA_049693675.1 of Candidatus Sulfotelmatobacter sp. Lineage (GTDB taxonomy): Bacteria > Acidobacteriota > Terriglobia > Terriglobales > Acidobacteriaceae > Sulfotelmatobacter. The sequence goes on from JBAVQD010000061.1 coordinate 20,366, forward strand.
CAATTCTCCACCACCAAACGCATGGAGGATGGATCCCCACTGTAATCCGTCTTAACCGCATCTGCACCAAGCTCGACCGCCATCCGGGTGTGGAGGTTGAGCCACTTGGCATCGCCGGGGTTCTGCACATTCTTGCCGCGAGCCAAAGACTCAACAATCAGTGGGATTCCCACTCGTTCACATTCGCGGGCCACTTCGGCGTTGCGGGTAATCTCCTTCATCTCAAACTCCGCATCGCCGGTGCCGACCACGAGATAGGTGAGAACAGCATCTGCTCCGTGGCGTAACGCGTCTTCTGGATGCGCGAGAAGCGAACTGTGCAGCGCGCCCTTTCCATTTTGCCCAGTCGCCGACCAAACCGTGGTCCAATCGATGCGCGCAATTAACGGTGGTATAGAGCCCGCACCTGTCGAGTTGGCGAATTGGCGAATCAGGCCAAGGTTCAACAGCAACGCGTCGACACCGGCCTGAGAAAACTGGCGAATCTTACCGAGGGGGTCTTCAGTTCCAGGAATCGGCCCCAGCACTAAAGCATGATCGAATGCCACAACCAGGGCTCGGCGTTGCGAGCCTCCAAGCAAACGGTTCAAACGAATTTTCCTGCCGCAGTCGCTCACAATTTCCTCATTATTCCCGCAGCACTAAGAAGTCGGACTCAAGCTACCGGGAACTTGAGCGAATGTCAACTTATTTGCGTGAATTTGTTCGCTTCGCGATCGCTTTACGCCCGTCTTGAGCATCCGCCACCACAACCTCGACACCGGCTTCACGCAGCGCTTTTACATATTTAGGGTCAGTGCCGGAATCGGTTACGAGCACGTCGATATCTGTCACCGGACCCACATAAGCAAAGCTCTGAGTACCAAACTTACTGTGATCCGCCAAGGCGACGCGGGTTTTCGCGGCTCGCGTGATCATCTTTTTGATCTGCGCTTCGGCGTGGTTTGCGGTTGAAACTCCGTAAGAAAGATCGATTGCGCTCACTCCCAGAATCGCTTTATCCAGGCGAATTTCAGAGAGCGCGCGCTGCGCCCACTCGCCGGAAAAATAGAAAGTATCCTTCTGCAAATCACCGCCCGTGCAAAGCACCGTCACGCCGGAACTCCTTTGCAACTGGCAAACGATCGTGGGGGAATTCGTCACAACCGTAAGGCGATTCCGCTGATGCAAAGCACGGGCAAGCTCGTACACCGTGGTGCTTCCCTCGAGAAACACGGTCTCGCCATCCAGCACCAAATGTGCAGCCGCGCGCGCGATCGCCTGCTTCTCGGCGCTATGGCTGTGCGACAAAGTTTCGTAGGAAGGTTGGAAGTTCGTGCTGGACATCCGGGAAACCGCTCCCCCGTGGGAACGGACAAGTACGCCATCGTGCTCGAGCGCTGCCAGGTCTCGCCGAATCGTCGCAGCGGTAACCCCCAGAGCCGCGCAGAGGTCGGAAGCGGAGACCGTGCGTTGACCGGAAAGAATCTCTCGAATGCGAAATCTACGCTCTTCTGCGAGCATGAATGTTTGCGCTTCTCCTGGCCTGAGTCTTTTTAGGGGTTCGATCAGGCGCCGCGGCACAATTGTATTTGGGATGTGACGATTTGTATCGCAAAAAGTAGGCTTGGGGGGACTAAATCGATCAGAAACAAACATTCCAATTGACAAACGCGCATCCAGTCGGTAAATTCGCGCCATTGCAAACAGAATAAAGTAAATTAAAAACGCGGCCCACGTCGGAGTGCCATCACCCGTCCGCCTATGCCTTCGAAAACCGAAACGCACCCCCGCCTGACGCGCGCCTTCGGCTTACTTCCGGCTACGGCCCTGAACATGGCCAACATGGTTGGGATCGGGCCGTTCATCACAATCCCCTTGTTGATGGCTTCCATGGGCGGCCCGCAATCCATGCTGGGCTGGCTCACGGGAGCGCTCATCGTAGTCTCCGATGGTCTGATATGGAGCGAACTAGGCGCGGCTCTGCCTGGCTCCGGAGGCAGCTACCATTTTCTTCGCGAAGCCTACGGCCATCAAACCTGGGGACGCCTGATGGCTTTTCTTTTTATCTGGCAGTTTGTTCTGAGCGGCCCTTTGGAAGTCGCCTCCGGCATGCTCGGATTCGGGAATTATTCCACCTATCTCTGGCCGGGTTTGAGCGGTCGAGGCCAGCAATACGTTGGGGTGGCCGCGGGACTGGTTGCTTTATTCCTGCTATGCCGGAAGATCACATTCTTAAGCAAAGTCACGCTCACGCTGTGGATTGGCACGGTGCTGGCAATGGTGACTGTCATGGTCACCGGCTTCCCTCACTTCAACCGCCATCTGGCGTTCGATTTCCCACCAGGAGCGCTGACTTTTAATCGCGGCTTCGTGCTCGGGCTCGGCAGCGCTACTCTTATCGCTGTTTACAACTATCTGGGATATTACGATGTCTGTTACATCGGCGACGAAGTCGAGAATCCGGCCTACGTGGTGCCGCGGTCGATTTTGATTTCGCTGGCCATCTGCTGCGTAGGATATCTGGCGTTGCATCTCGCCATCATCGGCGTGGTCCCCTGGCGGGAAGGAATTCATTCCAACTTCATCGTTTCCGATTTCATGGAGCACCTTTACGGGCGGCGAGCCGCGATCGGAGTAACCATCCTGATATTGTGGTCGGCCTTTGGCTCAGTGTTTGCGTTGCTTCTCGGCTATTCGCGAATCCCTTACGCCGCGGCTATCGATGGCTATTTCTTCCGTCCGTTTGCGCAACTGCATCCGACGAAAAACTATCCGCAAGTTTCGCTTCTGGTTCTGGGCAGTGTATCGATTGCTTTAGCGTTCCTAAAGTTGGATCAGCTTGTCAGCGCGCTGATCACGACCAGAATTCTGGTGCAGTTTCTCGGGCAGCTATTCGCGATTCCGCTGCTGCGGCGAAAGCTCCCCGACAGCGCGCGGCCGTACAAGATGTGGTTTTATCCGGCCCCTATGATCATTGCGTTCTTTGGCTGGGCATATGTTTTTCTCACGTCAGGCTGGCTTTACATCGAGATCGGATTACTGACGCTGTTCACCGGCGTTCTGGTTTTCTTCATCTGGGCGAGATGGAAAGCCACATGGCCCTTCACCCGCAGCGCGGATGCTGCATGAGCGGAAAGTAAGATATCGCGGATAAGGAAGAATACATGATTGGAAATATTTTCCGTGGTCTTCGGCTTCACAAGACTCTAGCCAGTAGGTTTCGTGGCGCGAAGATTGCCCTTCGCTTGATACCCTGGCTCGTGATTTTGGCCAGCCCTGCTGTGACCGCGCAAGTAATTGCTAATCCTCAAGGGCCCTCCGTGTCGGTTCAGGCGAGTGACGGCACTTACGAGATCCAGACCGCACTGGGTGGACACGGCGTGATTCAGGCAAGAGTAGCGGCCGAGATCAATCACAAGTGGGTTCGATCGACGGACTATCCACGACATGAAATATCTCAAACGACCTTTGAGGATGCTCTCGGTCACGGCAAGAAAGTTACCGTGACTTCGTCCGGAATCGCAAATTTTCCCAACCTCGCATATAGATTACAAATTTATGATGGCCAAGCTTTCGGTGTGGTTGAAGTTGAAGTCGAAAATCAGACGGCGAATTCGGTGACGATCCAAAGTCTTCGCAGCGTTGAGGCGATCGGAGGCAAAATCATCGATCTCGCTGGTACTCAGAATACTGATCGAGTTCTTTCAGACAGTTTCAGCGAGGACTGGCCGCCCTTACAGATTTATGATTTAGGAAAAGCTCCTCAGGGAATGCACCGCGCCGTGGGGAGTCAACTTATTTACAACCGCGAAAGTAAAGAGAGTTTGTTTCTTGGGGCTCTCACTTCAAACCGCTTTCTCACCATTATTCATTTGCAAACTCGATCGTCTTCACCGCGTGGCCCCGGCATCGCTTCGTTCACGGTCGATTCCACTGGCACGACTGAGATACAGTCGACCGATCCGGAATCCGGTCTGCGAGAAGGGCCGGCGGAGAACTTGATTGAATTAAACGTCCCGCTTCCCGCAGGTGAATCCATCACTTCTGAACGCGTGATGTTTGCTGCGGGGAAAGACTACCACTCACAACTGGAGAACTACGGCGCTGCGATTCGAGAATTCCATCACAGCCGGATCGCTGCGGAGAACATGCTGGGCTGGTGGAGCTGGACAGCCTTCTACACGAAAATTACCCAGGGCTCAGCTCTCACGAACGCCGAGTGGCTAGCCGAACACCTGAAGAAACTGGGCTACGATTACTTTCATTTTGACCTGGGTTATGCATACTCGCGCAGTGAATACGCGACGCCGAACGCATCTCAATTTCCTAACGGCATGTGGGATCTTACTCACCGCATCTGCCGATTGGGATTGAAAGTGGGAGTTTGGACAGCGCCTTTTGAAGTCGGCGAGCGGGCCTGGATTTACGAGCATCATAAAGATTGGCTGGTGCACAACGCGCATGGCGATCCGATTTCCATTGGAAACGCCGAAGAGGTCGAAGGCGAACGGCTGTTCGTCCTCGACGTTACGCATCCGGATGCGCAGGAATATCTTCGGCAGACCTATCGCACGCTCGTTCGCGAGTGGGGCGCGCGCTACATCAAGCTCGACTTCATGGACAACACGGCGATCGAAGGTTATTACCATCGCCCCAACACTACGGCACTGGAAGCTCAGCGAATCGGCCTTGAGATCATCCGCAAGGCGGTCGGCGAAGATGCGCTCCTTGATAAGGATGGCAGTCCGATGTTGAATCCTGTCGGGCTGGTGGATGAGGGCCGCGTATCGCAGGATACAGGTCATGCGTTTCAACGTAGTAAAGAAGCGGAACCCGGCATTGCAGCGCGGTATTACATGCATCGCAATTTTTTCATCGATGATCCGGACGCGTTCACCGTGTCCCGCCAACTGCTGGAGGAGCGGACCATTCAAGCTCCGCTTACTTTGAATGAGGCTCGGGTCTCGATTGCTCTCGCGGCGGTTTCCGGAGGCATGTTTGAAATTGGCGACGACCTGACAATCTTGGGGAGTGATGCGGAGCGTTTAGCGTTGGTTAAGAATCCCGATTTGCTGGCGATGGTGAAACTCGGACGGGCCTCGTTGCCTTTGGACCTTCTGACCTATAGCGAGAAGGATGAACAACCCAGCGTTTTTCTGTTGCGCGAAGATCAGCGTCAGTCCATTCTCGCAGTCTTCAACTGGACAGAGCACGCCGGTTCTCACGCTTTCAATTTTTCTGATCTGAATCTTCCCGCAGACCATTCATACAAATTGTTCGATGTGTTTGCGCCGGATCAGCCGTGGCCAGTGGATCGCCAAACTCTTCGTGTGGAGAATCAGCCGGCGCACTCTGTCAGGCTCATAAAAATTATTGATACTTCAATTTCTGCAGCAACGCCTGCGATCACCTACCAAGTGCCGTCTCAAGCGAAAATTGGAGAAGAACTTCAGTTCTCCAGCGCAGCTTCCAAGGACGGTGTTCCAGCGCTTGCTTATCATTGGGATTTCGGCGATGGAGTAGTCGCCGATGGCGCAAGCCTCACTCATACTTTCACTGCGGCCGGAACCTACAAGGTACGCTTCACCGCCGAGGGCCTCGAAGGCATCTCCGCGGAGAAAATATTTTCGCTTGACGTTAATGGGACTGTAGTTCTGCCTGCACCGCGGCGTTATTCGGGACCAGGCGAATAGCAGGCACAAATGATTGGTCGCTTGGATGTAGCTACGGCGAGGGCTACCAGGTGCTGTAGGCAGTTCCGTCGCTGCTGCTTGCACTCGATGCCGACTTAACATCGCTGATTCCGGGATCCTGCTGATCCACAGCTAACAGAACGTCTTCCTGAACGACCTCCCAGTTTTCTTCATTCGTCATGGGATCTTTGGGAATGACTTTGATGTAGCCCCCAGTCACCAGATCGTCCAGCGATTGCGGCGCTTTCTGTTTGTCGAGAGTATATTGCGAGATGAGCGAGCGCAACTCGAACAA
>JBAVQD010000062.1:0-47861 GCA_049693675.1 Candidatus Sulfotelmatobacter sp.
CCAATCACAATAATTTTCGCAGCTGCCATGTTCACTTCACCGGCTTTCCGTAAGCGGCCGTCGCGTGGTCACCCGTCGGGCTGCCCTGCATTGCAGGCGTGCCCGGCTCCGCGGCGGGTTGCGGGAAGCGTTCCCGGAAGGTATACAAACTTGCGAGACCAACTAAGCTCATCACCACGAAAAGTCCCAGGCACACGGCTAGAAATCGCTGTCGTGCCTTCTCGCCGGAAGTAATCCCCCACTTGGCGCAAAATAACCAGATGCCATAAGCAAAGTGCCAGCACGCCGCAATCAGTCCAACCACATAAAAAGCCAGAAGCTCGGGGTGCATCAATTCCGCCTGCACTTTGCCAAAGGAAGCATAAGGGTAGGCATGTAAATCAACGCCGCTGAAGCGCATCGTCCACGTGTGCCAGACGATATAGACGAACGCAATTCCGCCCGTCCAGCGCTGCGCTGTGTACATCCAGTTTCCCGTCCACGGATATTCCACCGCGTTCCCATCGCCCCGGTACCAGATGTAGAACCCGTACAGTGCATGGAACGCAATCGGAATCCAGATCCCGAACAGTTCGAGAAAAAATACCAGCGGAAGATTCGCCAGAAAACTGACCTGACGGGCATAAGCGTCAGGCCCAGTAATCGCAGTGGAATTGGAGATCAGAACGTGTTCGAATAAGAACGCGCCCACCGGAATAATGCCGGTAAGCGAATGCAATCGCCGCCAAAAAAACGACGTACCCTGTCCCGCGCGCAACGGCGCCACTCCCTGCCTCGCGCCTCGCTTCACTCCGGGAGCAGTCGAACTGGCTGCTGACGCCACAAATCGCTCCTTATGATTTCTTTTGTTGCTGGCTTGTATGTTTGCTTGTGCGCTTGAAGATGACAAAATAACTTTTCATTATCCGGCTGAAAGAGAAGTGAAGTCAAGAAGACTCTCTCTGCGTGACTGGCGAACTTCGAGCACTCCCTTTGTGATACTTAGTGTCCTTAGTGGTTCATTGATCTTTGCCGTTAAAAGGTAACCGGTGCCGCCGAGTGTTTCTACTGGTAATCATCGGACCATCTCAGCAACTCCCGGAACGCCGCTCCCCGATGGCTGAACCTGGATTTCTCTTCCGCCGTCAATTCCGCAAATGTTTTCCCAATCTGCGGAAAATAAAACAGCGGATCGTACCCAAATCCATTCAAGCCCCGTGGTGTGTCAAGAATAATTCCCTCAGCCGTTCCTCGAAACGTCGCCAGCGTCTCGCCGTCGCGCGCCGCCGCCAGCACGCAAACAAATCTTCCGCTACGCCGCGCGGGTGGAACATTCCTCAGTTCGCGCAGCACGCGCGCGTTATTCGCTTCATCGTCGGTATTCGCATCCGCCTCATGCGGTTCTTTATTCTGTAGATCTGGGGCAGCATACCGTGCAGAGTGCACGCCTGGAGCCCCCTTCAGCGCATCAATCTCCAAACCCGAATCGTCGGCAACTACAATCTCTCCCGGAACATAAAGGCTGTAAGCCTCAGCCTTCTTCCGCGCGTTGGTCTCAAACGTTAAGCCGTCCTCAACTACGCTGGGAAGGGAAGCGAAGTTAGGAACACCCGCAATCTCAACTCCGTGCCGCACCCCAGCTCCAGCAAAATCGCGCAGCTTGCCCGAATTTGAAGTTGCAATCAGAATCTTCCGCATCATGTCGTCGCAGTAGTTGCGCCGCTGTCCGGGCGGCTCTCGCGGGGAAGTCCCGTTCTCGCAGTTGAGGCAGCAAATCCTCTCAGCGACACCAGCACGAAAACAACGGTCACCATAGAAATCCATGCTCCCAAAGTGCGATCCCACGTCCGCACAAAAGTAATCCGCACCCGGTTCGCGCCTGCTTCTACCGGAACCAGCATCTGTCCCGTGCCTTCGCGCGTCCCTGCCTGCACCATTCGTTCATTCACTTCCACACGCCACGCCGGATAATTAAATAAATGCAGCGCGAGATTGTCGGACGCCGACATATCTGCGGTGAATTGTTTCCGTTCCGCGGTCCATTCTAAAATTCGAATCCCCCCGCGAGCCGGCCCATACACGGTCACGCGGCGCGCATCTTTGTCCACCGCAGAAGGATCGGCTCCCACTGGCGTGTATTCATCGGTCCCTTCGTATCCCACACCCGTAGCCACGTTGTCCTGCATCTCTCGCAAATCGGCGCTGGTATCCCACCACGGAGCCTGAAAGTGATGCCACGCAAAAATGATCACGCACAGCGTCGCCAGATACAAAGCCACGCGTGTCGGCCATCGGCGCACGCCCAGCGCAATCAACAACGTAAATGGAACCCCTAGACACAGCGTCCAGCGCCAGGGAAACTGCATGAAGCGCAGCTTGGGAAGAACGCGCCAAAACAAATTCGTGATCGGGAGCATGAGCACGGCACAAGCCGCGCCCCAAATCGCCAGAGAATCCCAGAGTTCAAGACTAGGTTCAGGGCTAAGTTCACGATTGCGCCTGCGCCACCCTCGTGCCGCCCACGCTGCCGCCATCGTCAAAACAATCTCTGCCACCACCACCCACGAAATCACGCGATTGAAGGCGTCGTGATCCGCGTCCGTCGTATGAACAAACAAGAAATTATCCAGCGGACGCGATCCCGCCGAAACCGCCTGCGCAATATTCACCCACCTCTGTTCATAGACCGCGGGAAACAAATAAAACGCGGCCAGCGCTCCACCCAAAATAACCGCCATCCCACTCGTCAGCAGAATCCGCACCGATCTCCTCTGCCATGCGATCACCAAAATCAGCAATGCCATCGAATAATGAATCATCACCGCCGCTGGAGCATTCACCAGCCAGGAAGCCGCCAGCAGCAGCGCCAGCAAAATCGTCCCCCGCGGGCGTCCTTCCTCTGCCCGCAACAACAGCAACAGCAGCAGAGGCAGCAGGCACGCCGCCAGCAATTCGGCGAACGCACTCCGCCAATACACAATCACCAGATGATAAGGATTCACCGCATACAGTACGGCCGCGAAAGTTGCGTCGCGCCGGTCGAGCCATCGCCGCGCCAACAGAAACATAGAGGCGCCCGCCGCCACCAGCACCAGCCAAATGTAGATATCGGAAACCACCGCCCACGGAAAAACAGTGCTCAGTCCCGCTCCCAGCGCCCACGATGCCGGCGGATAAAAGATGAATCGTGGTTCTCCGTAGCCGAAGTGCGCCAGCGCCGCCCAGCGCGGGTATCCGATCCCCTGTTTCCATTGCGTGAGAACTTCCAGCCACGAGTAAAGATGGAACTCCACATCGTGTCCCGAAGGAGTTCCGAAAAAAAAGAAGGGAATCTCAACTGCGAATGCTGCCGCGGCGATATAAAAAATCGGCCACCAGGCAAGTTTGCTGTTACTGGAGAACTCCGCTGCGGCGGACTTCGAGCTGTCAGCCCCTCCGGATTTTCTGCTCGTCGCCAGCTTCGCTTACAGCCTCCGTGCGCAAGCATATCCTAAGTTGCTGTCCGTGTTTCCACAATCAGTGGAGCGTCGCACGCTCAATGTTAGGCGGCCTGGAGCGTCACATCCATTTCGATTTCATCTACATTTAACATGATTGAAACCATCGCATAACAATCCTCCGCTAAGCTGCCTGCATTAGGGGTGGAACAGACCACGGAGACTGAAGAGCCCGCGCCATAGACGGGGCTCGGGCTCTTCTTTACTCCGCTGTACCTCTGCGGGCCCTATTCCCACATTCCTGCTGCCGCCGCCCAGTTCTTCCCGCCAGGCGCTAATCTCCAGTTCTCCAACCACCTGCCACGAGATTAGCGCCGCATTGCCCGGTCGCCTCAGATCACGTGCTCCTACTGCAAAAAGTCCTGCTGCCACTTCTCCACACCCGGCGGCTCGGAGCCCTCGAGCAATGCGACGAAGGCCGAGAGTGTTTTGCGAGCGTCGCCGATCACGTAATAAAACGCCTCCCAGTTATCGCTGTCCTCGCCATCGTGATTCGGAATTACATACTGAAAGTGCCAGGCCACTTGCAGTTCGCGGTAGGCTTTCGAGGCTCGAGTCTCCACATTCTCCAGATCCCTGGCTGACAGAATCCCTTTTTGACGTTGGGTGCGGCGCAGCAGCTTTCGTCGCATGACATCGGTAATGAAGCCATCCAGTGACAGATTATGTTCCGGCGCTTTTAAATATGCGATCTCGTCCTTCGAGAGCGGCGAGATAAAAATACTGAGCCGGCTCACTCGCGCGAGCCGAGGGTGCGTCTGCAGCGCCATCCCGACATAGGGATTCCCCTCAAACAGGACGTCGCCTCGTTGAAGCAAACTTTCGAGCCCGTCGATATCCAACGCTTGTAAGTCATCCCGAGCTTCGATCACCAGGTATCGGTGATCCGTGCGCAGCTTTCGTCAGAAGATGAAAATATCTTCTCGCCTTCTTCACATCCCTCGCGATCTGCTCTCGCAGCGCCTCTACCGATGGAAACTTAATCTCATCCCGCAGCCGATCGAGAAAACAAATCTCAACTTCGCTCTCCGGTATGAGTTCAATCGGATGAAAATTCAACAGGTGCGTCTCAATGGCAAACGAATCCGCACCAAACGTCGGACGGTTGCCCACATTCGTCACTGAATCAAAAGTTTCCCGCCCCACGCGCGTGCACGTGATATAGACGCCATCCTTTGGCACCAGTTCTTCATAGCGCGAGAGGTTGATGGTGGGCACGGTGTACTTCGAGCCGTAACCTCGCCCTCGCCCGGGCGTTCCCAGAATGCAAAACGGACGCGCCAGCAGATGCCGTGCCCGGCTGACTCGCCCCTCGCCCACCAATCTTCGAATGTGGCTGCTCGAAACCGGCTCCCCGCGCAGCTTTTGCTCAGGATAGACCTTCACTTCAAATCCCATCTCCAGCCCCAGCTGCGCCAGCAGATTAGTATCCCCCGCAGCCTTATGCCCGAAGCGAAAGTTGTAGCCTTCGTGCACCTCGCGTGCGTGCAGCTTCTTCTTCAGAATCCGTTCGACGAACTGCCGCGGCGTCATCAGCGACATATCGCGCCCAAACGGCAGCATCAATACCGCGTCAACGCCCGTTCCTTCGAGTAAACGCAATTTTTCCGGGATGGGAGTAAGCAGCTTCAACGTTGAATCCGGCCGCAAAATACGTGCCGGATGCGGCTCGAAAGTCACCGCCACAGCTTTGCCTCCGCCTTGCCGCGCCCCGCGCACAATCTCACCCAGCACGTGCGCGTGTGCCCGGTGAACCCCATCAAAATTACCCACGCTCACCAGCGACGGCCCAAACTCCGCCGGAATATCTTCGAGTTTGTGAAAAACCTGCATGGGAAGTTGAATTGAGAGTGATCCGGCGTCAGTCTAAATTGCTGATTGTTGATTGCTGATTGTTGATTGCTGATTGTTGAGTAAAGGCTCACAGTTGAACTTTTCAATCAACAATCAACATTCAGCAATCAACAATTTCCGCATACCAATTTGCAGATTGCTCCTAAATTTCAAACTCCAGCTTCATCCCGTCGTAAGAAAGCCGCACATGCGGTGGCAGCGTCGCATTGGTCGCCTCATGCGCCAGATCGTGGCAAATGTGCGTGAAAAAAGCCCGCTTGGCCTTAACCCGCTCAACAGTGCGCAGCGAATTCTCCACCGTCGAATGCGTGGGATGAGGTTTGTGCCGCAACGCATCCAGAAAAAGAATGTCTAGGCCCTGTAACTGATGGAATGACGCCTCAGGAATTTCACTGTGATCCGTGAGATAAGCCGCGTTGCCAAATCGGAATCCATAAATTTCCACTTCGCCGTGAATCAGCCGTACCGGCTCGAAGCGCGCCCCGAAAACATCGACCGGACCGTCAATCGGACGCAATTCGAGTTGCGGCAATCCTCCGTATTTGTAGTCCGCATCAAAAATGTAGCTGAACATCTTCCGCAGAAATGCCGCCGCGTCGGGACGCGCATACAGCGGCAGCCGCGCCGGTTTGTGCCGATAACTCAGGGGCCGAAGATCGTCGATGCCGAGAATGTGGTCGGCATGAGTATGGGTATAAAATACCGCGTCCACGCGTGTGATCCGCTCGCGAATCGCCTGCGCATAAAAATCGGGCGTCGTATCAATCAGCACAACCTTGCCCGCATATTCCAGCATGATGGAAGGCCGGGTGCGCCGGTCATGAGGATCATTCGAGTGGCAGACCGCGCAATCGCACCCCAGGGTGGGCACCCCCATCGACGTGCCGCTGCCCAGCACCGTGAGCGTTGCCTTCATGTGCGAGCCTTTCCGCTCATCGTCCGGTGGTTCCCGTGGCGGCTCCCGGCTGCGGTGGTCTCGACAACGCGTTGGTAACTTCCACGTAGGCCATGCGCACTTCGTAGAGGCTGTTCTGCAGAAAGTTTTCTTCCGTGTAGGTGAGGTTGCCTTTGGTTTTTTCCGCCAGCAGCGCCAGCGTATCGATCGTTTGGCGCGCTCCAATGATGTCCATGCGCGGCTGCTCACCCTGCTGATGCATCAATCCCAGCTGCATCATTGCGGTCATATAAAGCGACGCCATGAAGCGCTCGAATGTCATCTCCAGCTCTTTCGCCGAGTGTCCGCTGAGTTCCACCCGCGAATCCAAAGCGTCGGAAGATTTCCGGTAAGCATCGGCCTGCGCCTTCTGCTCTGCCGCAGTCGGCATGGGAGGCACCTCAGGCCCCGCGCCTTCCTGGGCCGCCGGAACTGCCTGCGGCGCGTTGGCTGCTGCCGTGTTCTGGTGAATTTCTGGTTCCTTACTAATCTCCTGGCGCAATTCTCCGTCCTCTGTGAACAAGCGCCGGTCCGTTACCGTGAACCCAGATTCCTGTCTTTTCTCAGCCATAGCGTAATGTCCTTGTCTAATGATTCAGATCCGAGATCCAGATCGCAAAAAATGTTTCTCCGCGTCCTCCGCGAAACCTCAGCGAACTCCGCGCTAAAGCTTTTTTCACCGCTGTTGCAACACAGACTCCCGCGCAACTCCGGCAACAACTCCGTGGAAAGGCAATTGAGTCACGACCGCTTTCAGCGCACCAACCGTAACCTCGCGCCCCGGCACTCCCACTTCGCGTCGAATGTATCCCAAGGCCGCAGTTCGTTCGCCGGAAGTGGTCTGCACCACCCCGACGCTGGTGATCTCGCCCACTTCTTTTTCCCCAGCAACAATCTTGTCCCCAGCCGCAACGCTCCCCGCGCCGTCAATCAAGAAGCCGGTAAACTTCCTGTGCACGTTCCCCCTAGACCGGATGCGCTCGACGATTTCCTGTCCAACATAGCAACCCTTGTTGAAGTTGAGCGCGCGCACCTGTTCGGTTTCCTGCGGCAGATCGCGCTCCCGAATATCCACGCCATAGAGTGGAATGCCGTCAGTGATTCGCCGCCTCTCCAGTGCCTCACTGCCAACCGCTGTCGCGCCCGCAGCCAGCAACGCCTGCCAGGTTTTCAGAACATCTTTCGGCGCCAGCCAGACTTCATAGCTTTCGTGCCGTTCATCCTCGCCGCGCACCACCGTGCACTCTAGACAATCGCATTCGCATTGGCACTGCGCAACCTGGATCTGCATTGGCCGAAGCTCAGGGACCTCAATCCCCGCAGCCTTCAGCACCGCCCGTGACTTTGGTCCCGCCACGCCGAGAGCTGTCCGTTCCTCGCTGATATTCGTCACTTCTACATCATCCATAATGATGTAGTGATCGAACGTTGCCAGGATCTTTTCCAGTTGGCTGCGATCCGTCTCCACCTCAAGCGTCTCGCCGAGGTTGTAAACGTTCATATCGCCGAGAATCCGCCCCTGTGGATTCAGTAAGAAGGCATACACACCGTGCCCAGAAGCGAGATCGCGAATATTATTTGTGACCATGCCATTCATCCAGCGCACGCGGTCCCCGCCCCTTAGCGAAATTCGCGCGCGAAATCCCAGGTCGTACACCCCGCAGCTATCTGTCAGCGCTCTAAACCCCTTCCCCCCATCGGAAAACACCGCCGCCGTCGTGGCGCCGCGGTAATCGCCTTCGCGAACCGGAGAGCCGTCCTTCGTCGCCTGCGCGCGCAATGCGTCCTGGAGTGGGCTGCTAGCCATGGAATATTGATTATAGCGAAGCCCTTCCTGATTCATCGGGCGGACTGCCGAGGACCGTACTTGGCAATTGGAACTCGGCAATCGGAAATCGCCGCTCCCATTCTTCTCCGCTTGTGTTAACTTCTCTCCCGTGGACCCGCAAAAGCCTCCCAAAAAACGCATTGCCGTGATTCCTGGAGACGGAATCGGCAAGGAAGTAATCCCGCAAGCTCTCAAAGTGATTCGCTCCTCCGGAGCCGATGTCGAGATGAGCGAACTCGATTGGAGCGCCGATCGTTATCTGCGCGATGGAACCACCGTCCCTCCCGATGGCTTCGCCATGCTGGCCCGCGATTACGACGCCATCTTAGCCGGCGCCTTCGGCGACCCTCGCGTCAAAACCAACATTCATGCCAAGGAAATCCTGCTCGGCATGCGCTTCAAAATGGACCTCTACGCCAACGTTCGTCCCGTGCGCTTGCTCGATGCGGCGCTTTGTCCGCTGAAAGGCGTCGAGCCCCGGGACGTGGATTTTGTCGTCATTCGCGAAAACACGGAAGGCGTTTACACCGATGCCGGTGGAGTTTTTAAGCAAGACACGCCCGACGAGATCGCGATTCAGGAAGACATCAACACCCGCAAAGGGGTCGAGCGCATCATCCGCTACGCGTTTGAGTACTGCGAGCAACATCCGAAACTCGATGGCTCTCCGCGCGGCCGCGTGCTCATGGTCGACAAATCAAATGCCATGACCCATGCCGGTGGCCTGTGGCAACGCGTCTTCAAAGAAGTAAGCGGCGAGCATCCCCAAATCGCGGCGCAACATATGTACGTTGACGCGCTCTGCATGCAAATCGTGCGCGACCCGCGTCCCTTCGATGTGATCGTCACCAACAATATGTTCGGCGACATCATCACCGACCTCGCCGCCGGATTGCAGGGCGGTCTCGGCATGGCTGCCAGCGGCAATATCCATCCCGGCAAAACCTCAATGTTTGAGCCCGTCCACGGCTCCGCTCCGCCAATCGCGGGCAAGAATGTTGCGAATCCCTTCGGTGCAATTCTTACCGCAGCCATGATGCTGGCGCATTTAGGACTGGCGAAAGAATCCGCAAAGATCGAAGCCGCTGTTTTGGAAGCAGTGCGCCAGAAAAAAACCACACAGGATATCGGCGGAACACTGGGCACCCGCGAAGCCGGCGAGTGGGTTGCAGAGACAATGAACCGCAGCTAGCCACGTTGTCGTCCTGAGCGAAGCCAGCCGATTCGCGAATGCGAATCGGATCGCGCAGTCGAAGGATCCCTGTAGCTATTCGGATTTGGTGTGCCGCGTAAATCTGTCCTGTCAGCGGTCGGCTCACCGGCATTGAGAAGGTGAAAACACGTACCTCGCTCGACAGAACAATCGTCACACCTACCGTTTCCTTCCCACCATCAGCGCCAGCTCCCTCCACTTCCACAGACAATCCACGTCCACAAATCCAATCTCCCGCAGCCACTGAAGTTGGATTTGAAGATCCAACAACTTGTTCGAGGGATCTTCCGTTTCCGCCGTAAGTCCCAGCGCATTCAGGAACTCTTCGTGCAGCCGCGGAGTAGCCGAGGCCACGTGCTCCAAATTACAAAACACTCCGCCCGCGTTCAGTAAAGTGTAAATCTCCGTATAGAGTTCCCGCTTCCTCTCGTGCGCAAGATGATGAATCGCAAAGCTGGAAACCACCGCGTCAAAGCTTCCCAGTACTGGCAGAGGATGGTCGAGATTATGGGTCACGATGGTCACGGAAGAATCTCCAGCGAAGCGCATCCCGGCGGCCGCGATCATCGCCGGCGAAAAGTCGACGGCCGTGGCTTCCACTGCGCCCGCGAGCGAAGCCTTGACCAGCGCCAGCAATCGTCCATCTCCCGTGCCCAAGTCGAGAACTCGCCGTATATCCGGCGGAATGAATTCCAGCAGCGTCGCTTCTCCTTCGCCGCGATGTGGTATGGAACCGGCTCGTCCCAGGTAGTCGCTGGCATGGTCGGCGGAGGTCCAAAGATTGACGGCAGTATTCGAAGGCATGTTTATCCTTGAAAAGGGTTTGTCCTTGAAGAAAGTATAGGCAAACAGGATAGACTCGTTCCTAATGAATATCTTTAAGTTGCCGGGCGATGGGTTTCTAAGGATACTTTTGGCGGTTGTGCTGCTCCTGGGAATGCGCAGCGAAATAGCCGCACAAGTACAGCCGCAGTGGGCGCAGGATCAGAGCCAGAATCAAAACGCACCCGACAAAACTATCCCGCCCACCCAAACCGCTCCGCCACAAAACCCTCCACCGCAAGCCCAAACCGCGGAGCAGCCCGAAGTCAAGATCACGCCCCGGCAAGCCGAGGAACTCTTTCACTCCGTCGACGAAATTCTTGCCTTCGACAGCAAACAGACTGGACTGCCGATCAAGAAGCCAGTCAAGCGCCGCCTGACCAGCCGCGATGAAGTGGAAGCCTACCTGACCAAGCACATGAAAGACGAAGACGTGAAGCGCCTGCAACGCTCGGAATTAGTTCTCAAGAAATTCGGCCTTCTTCCTCGCGACTTCGATCTGGAAAAATTATTAGTCGCGCTACTGCGCGAGCAGGTCGCCGGTTATTACGATCCCAAAACCAAGACCGTAAATCTTCTCGACTGGGTTCCCATGGAAGAGCAGGAGCCCGTGATGGCTCACGAGTTGACCCACGCCCTGCAGGATCAGGCTGTCGGCCTCGATAAATGGATGAAGCGCAATGAAAAAGATCTGGGCGAGATAAGAAGAGATCCCACTCCCACCGACATCGAAAACGATGAAATGGATGACACACGCGAAGCCGTGATCGAAGGTCAGGCCGAGACCGTGATGATGCAATACGAACTCGCTCCCGTCGGCCGCTCCATTCTCGATTCTCCGGATCTCGTGGATGCCATGGAGTCGCAGATGTCCAGTGGAACCGACGACTCGAAGGTCTTCAAAGATGCTCCGATTTTCTTGCGCGAATCACTCACGTTCCCCTACAGCTACGGTCTGAAGTTCGAAATAAAGTTGTTGGAAAAAGGCGGCAAACAGCAGGCGTTTGCTGGAGTGCTGGCAAGTCCTCCGCATACCACCCGGCAGATCATGCAGCCGGAGACTTACCTGTCAGGCGAGCAGATTCCACCTATGCCAGTCGTTCAGTTCAAGCGCGACTTCAAGGATTACATTAAGTTTGATATCGGCGCCATGGGCGAGTTCGACGTCGCAGTGTTGATCGAGCAGTACGCGGGAAAGAAATTATCGGATCAAGTTTATCCCGCATGGCGCGGCGGATATTATTACGCGGCGCGACCCAAGCGCGATGCCGCCGCGCCACTGGGTCTCTTCTACGTATCTCGCTGGTCGACTCCCGAAAAAGCATCCGAGTTCGCTGAGATTTACGCACGCTCGCTGGCCAAGCGATATAAGAAAGTCGAACAAGTAGACGAGCCTTCGTCGACCGAGTCCGCAGATCATCCCGACAACTCCCATTCCAACGACGTCGCTTTACTCCACGGCCGGCACGCGTGGACCACGGAAGAGGGCACCGTCGTAATTGAAGAGCATGGCGACACAGTTCTGGTGAGCGAGAGTCTGGACGCGGCTACAACCGCCACAGTAGAAAAAGAAGTGTTCAAAAACTAAATCTTCTCCCGATGCTTCACGACCTCAGTTCTTCCGGTCGCCTTTTTCGGCGGAGTGATTTTCTTCCGCCTGCCCGAGAAAGTGCTGAACCTTGGCCACTACCGTGAACTGCTTTCCCCCGCGCTCAAGCGTCAGCCGCCGCTCCTGGCCGGGCGTGCCTTCGAGCAGCGACCACACCTGCCCCAGCGTGGAGTCCGGCACCGGAATTCCATCGACCGCAACCAGATGATCGCCCGCCTGCACTCCGTCATCCCCCGTCGGCACAGAGGGTTTGCCATCAAAATCGGCGACGCCGAGAATCGTGAACCGAGTGTCTTCCTCGGGACGAAGAATCAGTCCGACAACATCGAAGTCAGGAAATTTAAAAGTCCGGCCGATATCGAAGTACACCGCGGAATGTGCGTAGTCGAGGCCGATGCGATAGTTCATCAGCGCGTCGGCGCCGATCAGCCCGGCAATGGGAGCGCCAGCGTTCTTTTCGAAGAAGGCACTAAAACTCTTAGGAAACGCAGCCACGGCCACATCCGTCAAATACAGCGGTCCGTGTTGAACGCGATCCACGCGCATCAGCTTCCAGTTTGTTTCATCGTCGCCCGCTTCGCCCATGTTGGCGGCGCCCACGGCACCGGTCATGTGCGGCCAGTCAGGATGGCTCGATGCCAGCTTGTTAAATAATTCTTCCGAGAGAAAGCTGATCGGCGATCCCACATCGAGGCCGAGATTATAATTCTTGTTTTCAATCTTGCTGGGTATTTGAATGAAACCAGTGCTGCCATCAACAATCATCTTGCTCTTCACGCCCCTGAACTTCAGGCTGCCGGGCGTGCCAATACTGAACTCGCGGTCAGGAAAATTGACCAGCACATCGTAGTTGCGCAGCACGGACGAAGGGATTTTTATTTCAGCGCTCGTCCCCGCAACCATAACCGCAGCGGCGCTCGGCGCTCTTAGAGGGATTTCTACTCGCTTAACGGACGCCAGCGGTATTTTTATTTCTCCGATCATGACCGCGGCAGGCGCCGGCGCTGAGCATCCATCTTTGTCGCAGGCGACGGAAAGTCCCAGCAGGCTCGCCGCCTGCCGCGACATCCACACTTCGGAATCACCCGTGTCGACCCAACCACGAACCCGTTTGCTTGAGCCATCGGGAAGAGGCAAATACATATCGATGATCACGCGGCCGTGATCCAGCGTGACCGGCACCGTAGCGGATTTAGGGGCCTCTTCACCTTTAACGCCGTTCTGAGCCACAGCCAGCGTCGCTATAAGCGTCAGCGCAATACGCCCAGTCGAGGTCGAAAATCGCATAGGGAGATTGTAATGTGTCGTTCGAGAAATGACTGCGCAGGCCAGGAGCGCAAACATAGCCTTGATATAATCATGGGTTTGACTGACACGCGCGAGAAGTTCTGCTCGCGCACAACTTTGGAGGATGAGTGGCGCAGGCGGAAATAGGCATCATCGGCGGCAGCGGCCTCTATTCGATGCCCGGCCTCAGTAAGATAAAAGAAGTACGCCTGAAAACGCCGTTTGGCGCGCCCTCCGACGCTTATGTCTGCGGTACCCTGGAAGGCCGCAAAGTTGCATTTCTGGCGCGCCACGCTCGCGGACACCGCATTCTTCCCAGTGAACTGAATTTCCGCGCAAATATTCACGGATTCAAACAACTGGGAGTCGAAAGAATCGTTTCGATTTCGGCGGTGGGTTCGTTGAAAGAAGAACACAAGCCCCTGGATTTCGTCATCCCGGACCAGTTCTTCGACCGCACGCGGCATCGTGTCGATACTTTTTTCGGCGGCGGAGTGGTCGCCCACATTGCCTTCGCCGATCCCGTATGCGGAGACTTGGCCCGTGTGGTCGAATCCTCCTGCAAGAAAATCGGCGTTAACGGCAAACGTGGCGGAATCTATCTGTGCATGGAGGGTCCGCAATTCTCAACCCGGGCCGAGTCAAACGTATATCGCAGCCTGGGCATGGACGTAATTGGCATGACCAACCTGCAGGAAGCAAAGCTGGCTCGCGAAGCCGAGATTTGTTACGTCACTGTCGCGATGGTGACGGATTACGATTGCTGGCATCCGCATCACGATTCCGTCACCGTGGATCAGATCGTGGCCGTGTTGCTGAAGAACGCCGAAAACGCGGCAAGAGTAGTCCGCGAAACTGTCGCAGCCATGCCACGGGAACGCTCCTGCCAATGCGGTTCCGCCTTGGCGCACGCGATTCTCACCGATCAGAAAACAATTCCGCCCGCTACACGAAAAAAGCTGAAGCTGATTCTAGGGAAATACTTGAAGCCGAAATAACAAAAGCAAAATAACAATTCCACCCACGAAATAAGATTAGGAATCGCGAATGAGTATTGTAGTCGTAGGTTCGGTTGCGTTTGACGACGTCACATCCCCCTCAGGCAGCGTGAAAGGCATCCTGGGCGGCGCGGCGACTTACTTTTCCCTCGCCGCCAGCTACTTTACCCAAGTCCGCATGGTCGCCGTGGTTGGTGAAGACTTCACCCCCGAGCACGAAGCTGTCTTCAAAAAGCACAGAGTGGACACGCGAGGCATCGAACGCGCCTCCGGCAAAACGTTTCGCTGGGGAGGTTCTTACACCGACAATCTCAGCGAGGCCAAGACAAATTTCACCGATCTGAACGTATTTGAAAAATTTCACCCGCAGATTCCGAAAGAGTACGAGGACTCCGAGTTCCTCTTTCTCGCCAACATTCAGCCCACTTTGCAGGCCAATGTGCGCCGCAAAATGAACGGCGTGCGCCTCACCGGATGCGACACCATGAATTACTGGATCCAGGGTGCCCGCAAGGAATTGACCGAGACGTTAAAGCTGGTGAATGTTCTGCTGATCAACGACACCGAGACCAAAATGCTGGCCGATGAAAAAAATCTGCCGCGCGCCGCTCAGAAAGTTCTGGCCATGGGTCCGCAGGCGCTGGTCATCAAGCACGGCGAATATGGTGCGACAATTTTCTTTCGCGAAGGCGCTTTTGGAATCGGGCGTCATCCTTTTCGTGCTCCCACTTTGCCGCTGGACGAAGTAAAAGATCCTACCGGCGCCGGCGATTCTTTCGCCGGGGGTTTCATGGGTTACGTAGCTTCGCAGCCGGAACTGAATCGCGAAGTGCTCAAGCGCGCGCTATTCTATGGAGGAGTCATGGGATCGTTCGCGGTGGAAAGTTTCGGTACCGAGCGGCTGCAATCGCTGTCCCGCGACGAAATCGACGCCCGCTTCCAAATCTTCCGCGAACTCACCCATCTCGAATGAAGCCGCCCCCTCCGCCTCCGAAGCTTTACTCCGACATCGAAGTTGTGCGGCTGCTGTGGCTGGCGATCTTCATCTCGGTATTTTCTTTTCTCTTCTATTATCGTCACGGTGACGTGCTGCTCTACGGCGATGCCGTGGCTCATATCAACATCGCTCGCCGGGTATTCGATTCCAGAACTCCCGGCCTCCTGCAACTAGGAACCGTTTGGCTCCCGCTCCCGCACCTTCTGATTCTTCCTTTCATCGTTTCGCAACGGCTCTGGCAAACCGGCGCCGGCGGCTCCATTCCATCGATGGCCGCGTATGTATTCGGTGTGCTGGGTATTTTCCGTCTGGTTCGCACCGCGCTCGCGCGTGACCGGCAAGTCGATGACGTCGCGAAACTCGGGCCCTGGCTTGCCGCGATTCTGTATGCTGCAAATCCAAATCTGATTTACATGCAGTCCACTGCCATGGGCGAGTCGCTGTATCTTGGGTTCTTTATCTGGAGCATCGTCTACTTCGCCGAGTTTGCCCGCGGAAACCCGAAGGCACTCACCCGATGCGGCCTGTGCGTGGCTGCGGCTACTTTGACGCGCTATGACGGATGGTTCCTGGCGGCAGTTCTAGGGTTACTCGCGGTCATCCTATCTTCGCGTCTGCGCAACCAGCCCAAAGAGCGCAGCCAGCTCAAAGAAAGTGATGAAGCGCCGAAACCTGCAAAACTGCCCGCGCGGAATCACATCATCAAGTTCGTCCTGATCGCCGCCGCTGGCCCCGTTCTCTGGCTGACTTATAACGCCGCGGTTTATCGCAATCCCCTTGAGTTCGCCAACGGACCTTACTCTGCGAAATCGATCGAGCAGAAAACTGCCACGGTAAATCCTGCGAAGGGAAATCTATGGGTCGCGACGTCGTATTTTGTGAAAGCGGCCGAGTTGAATGTGGCGCAGTCTGGTTGGCTGGGACGGACCTGGCTCGCGCTGGCCCTTTTGGGAAGCCTCGTCTCGTGGTTCGAACGCCGTGGGCGCGTACCCTTGTTGCTATGGATCCCCATCCTTTTTTACGCGCTATCGATAGCCTATGGCAGCGTCCCGATCTTTGTTCCCACTTGGTGGCCGTTCTCGCAATATAACGTGCGCTACGGATTGCAGTTGTTGCCGGCCTTTGCGGTATTCGTGCCCCTCGGGATTTCGTTCCTTCTCCGAGCGGCCGCCAAGCTTCCTCAGCTTCCGTCTTCATGGCTCCAGTGGTCCACTCCGGTGACTTTGCTCGTCATCCTGTTCTTCGGTTCGGCCAGCTATGCCGCAATTTGGCGAGTCAACCCCATTTGCTATCAGGAAGCCGATGTAAATATGAAGGGCCGCGTCGCCCTCGATCGCCAGCTCGGAAAGTGGCTCGAAAATCTTCCTCTCAATTCCACATTGCTGATGTATCTGGGCGAGCACGTCGGCGCTCTGGAGCAGGTTGGGATCCCGCTGCGTCGAACCATCAATGAAGGCAATCATCGCGTTTGGAAACAACCGGTCGACCCCGATGGCCTATGGGAGCGCGCTCTCGCGAATCCCGCTGCCTACGCGGATTATGCCATCGGCTTCCAGGGTGACCCGGTATGGACTGCGGCACACGCTCACCACCTTACGGCTTTGGTCGAGATCCATACCACGGGCCAACCACCCGCAGCCATATTTCAGGCTCGAACTCCCCAGGGTCAAACCCAGCCTGCAGTTCCACGCTCCGCGCAGTAATCAGCCCGGTAACGCTGCATCCCCATGTCGCAGTGTTAAAATCCGGCCATCTCAAGCTTTTCCGGATACAAATCAGAATCCAGAAGGCAGAAAATATGGAGTGGCAACATATCCTCGACTTGCTGCGCGCAGAGATGGCCAGCGGAATCGTTTCCAGTGCCGTGACACGCTTGGTGCTGTCGGCAGTGTTGGGCGGCATCGTTGGCTTGGAGCGTGAGCTGCGGCACCGCCCCGCGGGACTGCGCACCAATATGTTTATCTGTTTTGGCGCGGCGCTGTTCACCATTCTCTCGGACGCGTTAGCCGTTGAACACCTCGGGGACCATACCCGCATTTCCGCGCAGATTATTCCCGGCATTGGGTTCATCGGCGCCGGATCAATTCTGCACGCGCGCGGCCTGACCACAGGCCTCACTACGGCGGCAACTTTGTTTGTCGTCGCCTCCATCGGAATGGCCACTGGTGGCGGCCTTTACCTGACGGCAATTTTTGCCACTGGCTTAGTGATTGCCGCTTTGTTTTCCCTGGGTCATCTGGAGCTGACATTCAATCTGAAGACACTGTTGAACACTTACGAAGTTACCGGCGGCAGCGTGGAAGAAATCACGCAGGAAGTGAACCGCATCCTGGAGCCTCGTCACCGGATGATGCAAAATGTTCTCACCGGTAGCACTATCCAGCACGTTCGTCTGCAGTTCGACGTCTCCGGTTGCAACCGGGAACAGCAGGAATTACTCAATGAATTAAAATCGTCGACAGTTCTAGATGGCGTAACCTCACTGGGGCCGGTGGAACTCGAGTGAGCCTGCCGTCGGCGGTAATTCCATTTGTGAAAGCCAGCGCGTGCGGCAATGATTTTCTCCTGATCGATGCGTCAATTCTCGCTGGTGATTTGGATCGCGCAGCCCTCACCCGTCGCATGTGCGACCGCCGCAATGGAGTGGGGGCGGATGGCGTGGAGTGGATGTATCCTCACCCCACAGCCGATATAGAGATTCACCTGATTAACTCCGATGGCTCTTACGCCGAGATTTCCGGCAATGGCACGCGCTGCGTCGCAGCCTACATTTGCGCGTCGCAGAAGAAAGATAAAATTGTCATTCAAACCGGCGCCGGACTCAAGACTTGCGTGCTCACTGGCCGCAGTGAATCTGAATACGCCGAATCTGAATACGGTGAATCCGGATACGAGTTTGAGGTCGCAATGGGCGAGGCCGTCGTCGGAAATGAAGAGCGCGTAAACTTGTCTGCCGGAGAAGTTCGAGGCATTCCAGTTTCGATCGGCAATCCCCATTTTGTTTTATTTGTGCCAGAGTTTGCTGACAACTGGAAAGAAACGGCTGCAGAGATTCAGAACTCTCCTCAATTCACCGGGGGCGTGAACATAGAAATGGTAGTGATCGACGGAATTCACGACGTTCGCGTCCGTTTTTTTGAGCGTGGAGTCGGAGAAACACAATCCTCCGGCACCGGCTCCTGTGCCGCGGCCATGGCCGCTCTCAGCACCGGCAAAGTCGAATCGCCCGTCAGCGTTCATGCTCCCGGTGGCATTCAGATGGTGCGGCGGGAAGGGAAGGATGTCTTCCTTCGCGGCGCAGCACGCTTGGTTTGTCAGGGAGAGTTTTTTCTAAGCAATGGTGGGGTTGGAGTTTGACAGGTCCAGTCTTACGGGCGTCATCCTGAGCGCAGCCGCTTTTCAGGCGGAGCGATGGATCTCGCGCGTAGCCGCGTACACGATTGGCGTCAACTGGAGTGGCAACGTTTTTTCCCGAATCAATTTTTGACTCATGCCTTTACCTTCAACTCCGCGCGTGAAGCCGCCTGCCCTCAGGCCGGGGGATACTGTTGGTATCGTGGCGCCCGCCAGCAACGTCAAGCGTGCTGACCTCGAGGCCGGATGCGAAGCCCTTCGCAACGCGGGCTACAAGCCATTCTATTCCGACTCCATCCTCGATCAGGATCTTTATTTCGCCGGATCTGTCGAACGCCGCACGCGCGAACTCGAGGCTATGTTCGCACGCGAGGATGTGAAAGCCATCATCTGTGCCCGTGGAGGCTACGGTTCGAACTACCTGTTGCAGGCCTTGGACCTCACTAAGATCAAATCACACCCCAAGATTTTCGTGGGTTACAGCGATCTGACGACGCTGCTCACTTATTTTTCAGAGATCACCGGCTTGGTCACCTTCCACGGTCCCATGGTGGCAAAAGACTGGGCTCATGCCGGTGGTGTTCACCTGCCATCCTGGCAGGCCGCTCTTTCCGGCGCAGCACCATGGGAACTCGATTCCGATGCTCTTTCCGGCGTGTCCGGATTGGTCGACGGTACAGGGGACGGAGTTCTCTACGGTGGCTGTCTTTCCATCCTTGTCGCTGCTCTGGGAACTCCGTATGAGATCAAGACTGCGGGCACTATTCTATTTCTTGAGGACATCGCCGCGAAGCCTTACCAGATCGACCGCATGTTAATGCAGTTAAAGCTGGCAGGAAAATTGAACGATGTTCGCGGCATTATTTTCGGCGAGATGCGCGATTGCCTCCAGAGCCAAAATCAAGGCTATAAACTGCAGGATGTCATACTGCGCATCGTAAGTGATTTGGGAATCCCGGTTGCCTATGGCCTGCGCTCAGGCCACGTCACAGCCGCGAATATCACATTGCCGCTAGGAGTGAACTCTGAATTGATCGTGCGTAATGGCCAAGTGACATTTAAGATTTTAGAAGCCGCCGTAACGGCGAACGATTCCCGGCAATAAATCATGGACGAAAATAAGCACATTCATCTCATCGGCATCTGCGGCACCGCCATGGCGTCTTTGGCTGGAATGCTAAAGCAGCGCGGCTTCCGCGTCACCGGCTCTGACGCCGCTGCCTATCCTCCCATGTCAACTTTTCTGGAAGAACTGGGAATCCCCGTCGCTCAACCATTTGACGCCCGTAATCTCGATCCTCTCCCCGACCTGGTGGTCGTGGGCAACGCAATTTCGCGTGGCAACGTTGAACTCGAACGCATCCTTGACCAGCGCATCCCGTTTTGCTCGCTCCCGCAATTACTGCATGACGAATTCCTGCGCGGCAAGGAAGTGCTGGTCGTCGCCGGCACTCACGGCAAGACCACCACTACCTCCATGCTTGCGTGGATCTTCCATACCGCCGGGATGCAACCTTCGTTCCTGATCGGAGGAATCGCAGAAAACTTTGGCTCGAGTTTTCATCTCGGACACGGAAAACATTTCATTCTGGAAGGCGACGAGTACGACACCGCCTTCTTCGATAAAGGACCGAAATTCCTGCATTACTTTCCCGATGCAATCATCCTCACCTCCGTCGAATTCGATCACGCCGACATTTACAAAGATCTCGACGCCGTCGAGACCGCGTTCAAGCGCCTCGTGAATCTCATTCCGCGCCGCGGACGGATCATCGCTTTCGACGGCGCCACTGGTGACGCGACGGAAAGCGCCAGCCTGCAGCGTTGCCTGAGAAAGGCGTTCAGCCCCGTAGAACGTTACGGCTCCAGCCCGGCCGCGGATTGGAAGATCACGAATCTAAAATTGGCAGCCGGGAAAACCTCCTGGACCGTGTTGCACGAAAATCGTCCCTGGTCCGATTTCGAGTTTCCCTTGGCCGGCGAATACAACGTCTGGAACGCAACCGCAGCGGCCGTGATGGCATTCGCCTACGGCATTTCGAAAGAAGAAATCTCCGCCGCCCTCAAAACATTCAAAAGCGTAAAGCGCCGGCTCGAAGTAAAGGCGCAAGTCAACGGCATCACCATCATCGACGACTTCGCGCATCATCCCACCGCCATCGCCGGAACTTTGAAAGCCCTGCGCGCGCGTTACGCCGGTGCGCGCTTGTGGGCGATTCTCGAGCCCCGTTCCAACACCTTGCGGCGCCGCATTCTGCAGCCTGATCTCGCGCGCAGCCTCGCAGTTGCCGACGAAATTATCGTCGCCGGCGTTTTCCGCTCGGAGGCCGTTCCAGAAAATGAGCGCCTCGAGTTGCCCGAGCTCGCCGCCGATATCCAAAACCACGGCCGCCGCGTCCGCTTAATTGCAAATGCCGATGAGATTGTCGAATCGATTGCCCCGGAAATGCGCTCCGGCGATGTCGTGGCCATTCTTTCCAACGGCGGATTCGGCGGCATCTACGAAAAGCTCCCCGCCAGACTGCGAGCGCTGGCCGGAGAAGCGAACGCACTCGATCCCGCCCGTGTAGCGGGCAACCGATGAAGCGTTTCGCTTTCAGGGAAGTCCTCGCGTACCAGCCGATCCGCGTGGCTTTGCTCGTCTGCGTCCTTTACGCGCAAGCCTCCGCCGTTACCAACTACACAGTTTCTCTCACAAATCCCCAGCAACATCTCGTGGAAGTTCAGATCATCCTGCCGGAAGGATCCGCGCAACGGGATTTGCAGCTTCCCGTCTGGAATGCTCTTTATCAGGTCCGCGATTTCGCGCAATTTGTGAACTGGGTCCGCGCCCTAGACCGCTCCGGACGCTCGCTCCCCGTGCAAGAGTTAAACGATAGCCGCTGGCGGATTTTTGACGCACAAGGCGGAGCCGTCATTAACTATCAGATCTACATTGATTCCTTCGGCCCATTCGGCGCGCAACTCAACCCGCACCATGCCTTCTTTAATCTCGCACAACTCTTGATGTATCCCGTGGACGCGCGAAATCAGCCGATGGCAGTGCATTTCAATCAGCTTCCGGCAGCATGGCACATCGCCACGCCACTTACCTCTGAACCGGACGCAAACTTTACCGCCGAGAATTACGATCGCCTCGTCGATTCTCCGGTCGAGATCGGTACCTTTCAGGAAAATGACTTCGACGAGGGCGGCGCGCACTATCGCGTCATAATTGACGCCGAATCCAGCGACTACGATCCGACAAAGATCACTGCCATGCTACAGAAAATCGTAGCTGCCGCGACTACCTGGATGCAGGATCGTCCCTTTGACACTTATATGTTTCTTTATCATTTCCCGCGTGGCCCCGCCGGTGGCGGAATGGAGCACTCTTATTCGACTGCCATCGATGTCAGCGCCGATGTACTTTCGCATTCGCCCGAAGTGCTCTCCTCGGTAACCGCGCATGAATTCTTTCATCTGTGGAACGTAAAACGCATTCGCCCGCAAACCCTCGAGCCGGTGGATTACACCAAAGAGAACTACACCCGAGCGCTTTGGTTCAGCGAAGGTTGCACCAGCACCGCTGCAGATTTTATTCAGCTCCGCAGTGGACTTCTTGACGAACCTCACTTCGAGCAACAAATAGCCGCCGGAATCGCCGAGCTCGAGCGCCGCCCCGCACATCTCACGCAGTCCGCGGAAGACTCAAGCCTCGATGCATGGCTCGAAGGCAACCCCTACTACCGCCGCCCCGAGCGCAGCGTTTCTTACTACAACAAAGGCGAGCTGCTCGGAATCATTTTAGATTTGGCAGTACGCGAAGCCAGCCACGGACAAGAATCTCTGCGCGAAGTGTTTCAATGGATGAATGACAACTACGCCAAGAAGGGACGATTCTTCCCGGATTCCGATGGCGTGCGCCAGGCCGCCGAAGCCGTTACCCATGCGGATCTCGGCTGGTTCTTCACAAAGTACGTGCACGGCACCGAAGAAATTCCCTGGAATGATTTTTTTCGCAGCGTGGGTCTCTCTGTAATCGCAGAAAATAACACCACCGCCGACCCTGGCTTTTCCGCGTCCCGAAATTTCGATGGGCCGATGACTGTCTCTTCAGTTACTGCGGGCAGTGAAGCCGATCGTGCCGGCCTGCGCGCCGGAGATACAATTTCAGAAATCAACGGCAAAGCGCCCGGCCTCGAGTCCTCGGACGACATGGCAGGACTTGCTCCCGATGACGCGATCACGCTGAAAGTAAGAGGCCAGCGCAGCGCCGAGCGCGAATTGAAATGGAAAGCCGGACGTCGCGAAGAAACCACCTACGACCTCCGCGACCTCGAACATATTACCGCGGAACAACGGGCGCGCCGCATGGCCTGGCTGAAGGGCGAAGCGCAGCTCCCGCTGGCCGCACGCTCACACTAGAAGCAAATGCGGCACGGAAGTACGCCGAAAACGGAAGCACACCGAAAGCTAAACTAACAATGATCCGCACCGTTGCAATGCTCGTCTTCTGGGCCATGGCCGCGCCCATCGCAGCTATCATCGGATTCCCCTGGAGCTTCATTCGCGGGAACGTCAATCTGCTTTACAGGATGTTTATGTTCGGCGCATGGAACGGTGTCCGCCTCACCGGAGTCCGCGTTAAAACTCTCGGGCTCGATCAACTGGATCGCTCACGAACTTATATTTTCATGTCAAACCATGTCTCGAACCTGGATCCGCCAATCACTATTCCGCTGATTCCGAAGCGTACTTCCGTGATGGTGAAAAAAGAATTGTTCAACGTTCCCATCCTTGGCCGCGCCATGCGAATGGGGTCATTGGTACCCGTCGATCGCGGCAATCGCGATGCTGGCATCGAATCGGTAAAAGCCGCTAAAGAAGTGGTGCGGCAGGGCCTGAATATGACGATCTATATCGAGGGCAAGCGTTCCTTCGACGGCAAGCTGCTCCCATTCAAGAAGGGACCGTTTTATCTCGCAATGGAATGCGGCGTTCCGGTTGTCCCGATCACGATCACCGGCACCCACTACGTCATGCCCAAGGGCAGGTTCGCGATCAAACCAGGAACCGTGACAGTAAATTTTCATCCGCCCATCGAGCCCAAAGATTTCGTCAGCCGCGAATGTCTGATGGAAAAAGTACGAGCCGCAATCGATAGTGGTCTGCCCGAAGACTGCCGAACACCTTCGCCACTCTCGAACGACACCAACGCGTGTCCCCAGCGCCACCAGTAAATCGTCCCCGCACTATTCTGCTTCTCAATTGAGGGATATAATCTCCCTCTACCGTGGGTCTAGCCTTTGGCACCAAACTCGGACCATACGAAATTCAGGAGCCGCTGGGCACGGGCGGCATGGGAGAAGTCTACCTCGCTCGCGACACACGCCTGGGCCGTGATGTAGCCGTGAAAGTTCTGCCCGCCCATCTTTCCTCCGACCCTGAGCTGAGACAGCGAATGGAGCGCGAGGCCCGCGCAATTTCTTCTCTGAACCATCCGCACATCTGCACGCTGCACGATATCGGTTCGCAGGATGGCCTCGACTTCCTGGTCATGGAGCATCTGGAAGGCGAAACTCTGGCCGACCGCCTGACTCGCGGCCCACTTCCATTCGAAGACACTCTCAAGATCGCAGTTCAGATTGCCGACGCCCTGGATAAAGCGCACGCTCGCGGCATCATCCACCGCGATCTCAAGCCGGCCAACATCATGCTCGCGAAAAATGGTCCGAAGTTGATGGACTTCGGTTTAGCGAAACCGGCCCCTGGTCTAAGTCCAACCTCCGGTTCAAATCCACTAACGCCAAGCACCCCAACTATGAGTGTGGCCGCTCTCAGCGCCTCCGCCTCGCCTCTGACGCAGAAGGGAACTGTGGTCGGAACATTTCAGTACATGGCGCCCGAGGTTTTGCAGGGCTCCGAAGCTCATACCCCCTCCGATATTTTCAGCTTCGGTTGCGTTCTCTACGAAATGATCACCGGCCGCCGCGCCTTCGAAGGCAAGTCGCAGTTCAGCGTGCTGGGCGCGATCCTGGACAAGGAGCCAGATCGCATCTCCGCGGTACAGCCCAACTCTCCGCGGCGGCTGGACGAAACCGTGTGGCGCTGCCTGGCAAAGAATCCCGAGCAGCGTTACGGTTGCATGCACGACGTAAGAATCCAGCTGGAAGCATTAGCCGCAGATCCCCACTCCCAAGTAGCGCAAGCTTCAGCGCAAAAAAAATCTACGGCCGGATCATTTCTCCCCTGGATTCTCGCCGGCTTCGCAGCTCTCATCGCGTTGAGTCTTGGAGCCGCCTACATTTTCCAATCTCCTAAGCCGCAACCAATAGTCCGATCATCCATCCTTCCCCCTGCCGGCACATCATTCGTGACTATGTTGCCGGCGTCCGGTCCGCCTGTGCTTTCGCCCGATGGAACCAAGCTGGCATTCACGGCCCGCGATGACAAAAGCAAAGTTCTGCTATATATCCGCCCTCTGACATCCCTGACCGCTCAGCCTTTAGCTGGCACCGAAGATGCCACATATCCTTTTTGGTCGCCAGACGGCAGCGAGCTTGGTTTTTTCGCACCAGGCAAGTTGAAAAAAATAAATGCCAATGGTGGCCCGTCGGAGAACATTTGCGACGCTCTCAGTGGGCGCGGAGCGGCATGGAGTTCCGACGGCACGACTGTGTTTACTCCATCCTCCACTCAACCGCTGTTTCGCGTATCCGCGGCCGGTGGAGTCCCGGAGCCAGCCTCAAAGCTGGATGCTTCGCGCAGCGAAAACAGTCATCGCTGGCCCTCACTCCTTCCTGACGGCAAGCATTTCTTGTTCTGGGGACGAAGCTCCCGCAATCAGGAAAACACCCTCTATGTTGGTGAACTCGGATCGCTGCAGGCGAAAACTCTGGCCAAAACTGATTCCATGGCCATCTACGCCGCCGGCTATCTTCTATTCATGCGCGATCAAAATCTGATGGCGCAGCCCTTTGACCCTCGCCGGATACAGCTTTCCGGCGAACCGGTTCCCATCGCGGAGCACGTTGCCATCAACGGCGCTACCGCCCGCCCGCTTTTTTCCGCCTCGCAGAACGGAACGCTGATCTACCAGACCGGTGAGAATGCAGGCGGCTGGAACCTTCTCTGGTGGGGCCGTAACGGAAAGTTGACCGGCTCCGCGGCGCAGCCTGACCGTTATCTCTTTCCCACACTCTCTCCCGATAGCACACATCTGGCGTCGATGATTTTCACCGGCGCGCTTGGTAATGAAGATGTATGGGTGTTCGACCTAGCGCGCGGGACCAGCACACGCCTCACTTTCACTGGCAACGCACGCGGTTTCCCAGTGTGGTCGGCGGACGGAAAAACAGTTTTTTATGCTTCCAATCCCAAAGGCATGAGTCATATGTACTCGAAGGCCGCTGATGGCAGTGGCCCGGAACGCGTCCTCCTCGAAACCGACGGCACCCTGGAACTTCCCGCCAGTGCCTCTCCGGATGGCCGCTATCTGGTCTATCTAAAGCGTGACATCAAGAATGAGCCGACCTATCAAATCTGGGCGCTTCCTCTATCTGGAGATGGCAAACCTTTTCCCGTCGTGCAGAATAATTTTGAGTCACAATTTCCCGCGATTTCACCCGATGGCAAATGGATGGCCTATCAGTCGAATGAGTCCGGCCGTCGTGAAATCTACGTCACCGCTTTTCCCGCTGGTGGCGCGAAGTGGCAGGTTTCAACCAACGGGGGAACCTGTCCGAAATGGCGCCGAGACGGTAAGGAATTGTTCTTCCTCGATCCTTCCGACAAAATCGTAGCCGTTGATGTAAACACTTCCGGCAACGCAGTTCACCTCGGCATTCCTCGCGACCTGTTTCAGACGGTTGGAATACAGCGCGATTTTGGACCCTTCGATGTGACGGCTGACGGGAAAAAGTTTTTGCTGAATAGCGGCAATCTCAAAGAAGGCAGCGACCCCTTCACTCTGGTGCAAAACTGGCCCGCTGAATTGAAGAAGTAATTGCAGGAATTCTTTTGCGCCCGCTAACCCTGCAGCGCCACAACCCTCCAAAACCGGGGCGATCTTGCTACCAAGATCGGCGACCGCGCAACGAACCTGACGCTTGCGGCACCGTGGAAGAGCGGCGCTTCAGCGCCGCGTCAGCGGCATTCGATAAAACAGCGGCTTCAGCCGCTGAACTACTTCTTCGCCCGCAGTGCCCGCGCCATCTCCGGCAACTTCGACAGCAGCGCCGAATACTTCAGCCACAATTTATGGTCAACCGCCGGCGCTCCGCTCACCAGCGCACCCGCGGCAATATCGTGAGCCACACCGCTCTGCGGAGTAACAATGGCATCGTCGCCGACTTTGCAGTGTCCCACTACTCCAACCTGTCCCGTCAAAATCACCCGCTTGCCGATCTCGGTTGAGCCCGCAAGCCCCACCTGGGAGCACAGGAGCGCATCTTCGCCCACTTGCGACCCGTGCCCAACCTGCACCAGATTGTCGATCTTCACTCCACGCCGGATGCGGGTTTCGCCAACGCTGGCCCGATCGATACAAGAGTTCGCCTGCACCTCCACATCATCCTCGATCACCACTGGCGCCGGCTGAGGAATTTTGTACCAGCGCCGGTCTTCCATCTTCGCAAATCCAAACCCGTCAGACCCAATCACCACACCGTTGTGCAATAAAACGTTGTTGCCAATCCGGCAATTTTCCCGCACCACCGCGTGAGCGTGTGCAAAAAAATTGTTTCCGATCTTCACGCCGCGATAGATCACTACATGCGCCAGCAGCACGGCGTGGTCGCCAATCTCAACGTTTTCGCCCACCACTACATAAGGACCAAGATGTGTATCCCGTCCAAGCTTGGCAGACGCGTGCACCACAGCCGTGGGATGAATTCCCGGCGCATACCGCAGCGCCGGATGAAACAGTTCCAGCGCCCGCGCAAAAGTAAGATACGGATCCTTCGCCCGCACCAAAACGGCAGACGATATACCCGAAAAATCCTCCGCCACAATCACCGCGGAAGCCTTCGTCGACCGCGCCGCCGCCGCGTACCTGGGATTCGAAACAAACGTCAACTCACCCGGCCCCGCCTGTTCAATGCCGTTAAGGCCGCTGATTTCAATCTCAGGCGACTCGTTTTCAAGGCGCAGCTTCAACTTGGATGCGATGGTAGAAAGTTTCATGGAGATGGAGTAATCCGCGATTAAATCGTACACCACGGCAGGCAGGTGACGGTTGGCGGTTGCTGCGCCCGCGCGATGCTTCCGATCACAGCACGTCTCAACGTCTCATGGAACGTCTCACCGAATTTTATTGAACAATCAGCGCGAAGCCGGTGCTGGAAGTCGCCGCTCCGCTGCTGGCGTTGACCACCACGTTATAGCTTCCCGCCGGGGTGCTGACCGCCGGTGGCGGCGTAGGAGGAGTCGTCTTCGAACTCCCGCCTCCGCATCCCGGAACCAGACAGATCAGCAGCAACATCGCAGCCAGAAACACTCCCTGTGCCCGCTGTCGCTTCGGCCCGCCAATCACAACCATCCCAAAGAGCACACCCATTCCAGTCATCCATTGCGCGAAGTAAATTCCCCGCATCGGCGGCAGCAACTTCGCAGTCGCAGCCGTCGTAGTCACGGTAATGGTGCAATTCGTCGTGGTGGCCGCACCATTGCTTTTGATCGAAGCCGGACTGAACACGCAAGCCGCTCCCGTAGGAAGGCCCGAGCAGGCCAGCGCAATCGTCCCGCTGAATCCCGTCGAGTAAGCAACCGAAACCGCCGTCGTCCCCGACGAACCCGGCGCACTGATAACCACTTGCGATTGATTCGACGGCACCACCGCAAAAAATCCCGGCTGAATGGTGAACGTGATCGGCGGGGAACTCGTGCTCCCCGCGACCGCCGTGCCGTTAAAACTGGCATCTCCGCCATAGCTGGCAGAGATTGTATGCGTGCCGGTATCGAACGTGAGCACTCCATTAGGAGTTGCCGTATTCCCTTGGCTATTCAGAGTGTATGGATTGCTCGAACCAGGGATCGAACCGAACGTGTCAGAGAAGGTGACCCCGCCGGTGGGAATGCCATGTCCCGAAACTCCCGCAACGTCAGCCCGCAAATAGATGAAGGTCCCAAAAGGCTCGCTGGTAACCGGAATTGGATTGCCGTTCTGGTTGAAGGTCAGAACCGAGAGCGTAGTCGTGCTAGCCTCTGGCGTGACGGTTATAAGAGCCGTGGGCTCTGATAAGCTCGGGGCAAAATTGGAATCCCCGCCATACTGCGCAGTAAGCGTGTAACTTCCGCCCGGCAAACTGCTGATGCTGGAGCCGACAGATCCGCCAGCGAGGGTAAAAAATCCTTCGGCTTGAACGAATGGCCATGCGAGAATGAGCGCAACATCGCCGCTCGGAGTTCCCGCCCCACTGCTAGGAGCTACCGCAGCCGTAAAGCTCAAAGGCGAGCCATGCACCAGCGTCGTCGACGAATTGAGAGTTAAAGTTGTTGTGGTGGCGTTGAGCTTCGACGCGATCGAATTCCACTGGTTCACCAGATTCGCCACATTCACCGATCCCAATCCGGAGGCCATGTCATAGCCAACTCCAGCCTGATAGTCGGCGCTTGCTAGTCCGTAATCAAGCTCGCCCGGTACTGCGTTGTTGCCCACCGTGACGTCGTTGAACACGCAAGCCGCATTTGGCAGCGTGTTTGTATTCGATCCGTTACAAAATCCAGTCAGCGCCGCATTTGCCTCCTGCGCTGCCGCCAAAGGATAAAGAACATAATCGGCTTGCCCCTGG
Source organism: Candidatus Sulfotelmatobacter sp. (assembly GCA_049693675.1). Lineage (GTDB taxonomy): Bacteria > Acidobacteriota > Terriglobia > Terriglobales > Acidobacteriaceae > Sulfotelmatobacter. The sequence goes on from JBAVQD010000062.1 coordinate 29,145, forward strand.
CGTGGCCCCTGTGTGGGATTCAGAGTTGCCATCTGCTGGTCGACTAACGCCATGATTCCGGCAAAAGAAGGTGCCGCAGCAGATGTTCCCCACGTAAAGTAGACGTAGATCTCCCCCTGACTATCGGGCTGGCAGGAGCCCTCGACGCACAGCAAATAGGGATCGTGCTCCGCAGCGGTGAGCGCCACGTCAGGCACGTCCCTGAACTCATCGCCAAAACCCATCTGCCACACCGGCTTGGGGAATCCCGCAAAAGTTCCACCGTTAGCGGCGTTGCCCGAGCTCACCCCACCGCTTCCCGCCCAAATACCTGCGTTCGATCCGCACGACGTGCTCAAGCAGCTGGCATTCCAGACATCCTCAGGAATATAGGAGATTGCTGTCTCCGAGATCGGCGCAGTGCTCGTCCAATACTTCGTGTCGTCACCATTCTCGTTAAACTGCGTCCCACCCACCGCAACCGTGTAGGGAGTCGATGCCAACACATTCACCGACAGAGGCCCGGTCGCAACCGTTTCACTGTCTTGATCATCGCAGCCTTCCGCTCCATCATCCCCCGCAGATACAAAATAAGTGATCCCTTGCGCCGCCGCCTGCTGGGCCACGGCATCCACCCCGGCTACCTGCGAATCAGTTGAGTAGTACTCGCACGTACCGAAACTCTCGGTCATGATGTCCGCGAGATTGTTGTCCACAATGTACAACTCCGAAAGATCAACCCCATCGGTCGTATTAGTCGAAGCAGAGACTACCAAATTCACTGTGGCGCCCGGTGCAACAGCGCCCGACCAACTACTATCCAGCGTAGCTTCCGCTTCTTCCTGTCCGCCCAAGTCGCCCGGGTCCGGGCCATCAAGGACAATGTTGAAAAATCCGCAGCAAAGGTCGAATGTCGTACTGCGGAAATCCGAGACATCGTTGCCGCCATTGAACAGATTGCTTCGCCCGACTATTCCGATCGTGACGCCAGAAGCGCTGTTGCCGCTGTTGTAGACCGGGTTGGTGTTATAGATCGTCGCGTAATCCTGCGGTCCAAGAGCATAAGTTACCGGCTGCCCATTCTGCGCCGGAAACGTAACCTGCGGCCGTTTACCCGGCCCCGCTGATACGAGTTTCGCCGCCACCGGCTGCGGCGAAAAATGAATGTGCGGTTTACTCAAGAAGTTATGTAGCGTCAACACCCCCGCCACCGCCGGCATCAACGCCGTCGGTATCGACGGATCGCTGGCATTCGCCCAGTGCTGTTCTCCCTTCACAATGTACTTATGAATCGTCGTGTGAAACGCTTCCTTCACCTGGCTGGCCGACCCGGAAAACTCCAGCACGCTGCGCCCCTTCGTCGACCCCACCTGAAACCCGTGCGACTGCAACCACAAAGTAATCGTTTGCATGTCACCGTCGCTGGGTCCGAACTGCTCGCCGAATTGCGTTGGAGTAAGCCACCTATGGTAGTTGGGCGAACCTTTACTCTGCTGCTCGTCGAGCAGTTTTCTCAGCGCCGCTTCCTGCTCCGGACTCCGCTTCAAAACTAAAAGCATGCGTTGCATGGGAAGCGTCGCCGGCGCCGTTCCCAGGTCAAATGCCGGCCTCGCCAAAGGATGCGTGTTGCCTTTCAGAACGGTCAGTTGTCCCTCATCGACCGGCTGTGTAATCAATGGCTGAGCAATTAGCCCCTGCGGCACTTCCGCCGCAAGTCGCGCACTTGTCTCCTGCGCCCATAACGCGGAAGAAAATTGCATCGCCACGGCAATCACTGCCAAGGCACAAAAATACTGATAGGAGAGGCGGCAGAGAGCGAACATGTCTTCGGCACCTTTATTAAGAGATAGCTACGCCCCTGAGATTGGACAGGGTAGAGGAAGGAGTGGGCCCGTCCATCTCGCCGCGCCGCACTTATCGGCGCGCGGGAGCAGCCTTTTTATCCCAACTTTTCCCGAATTGCAATATGATTGTGAGCCAACCGCCATTTCGACCAACTGCATCGAAGGCAATCTGAGCTGGGGAACAGGGAAAGAAGCTATGACGAAAAATTATTATCTACGGGTATCTTTTGCAGTTTTGCTCTTCACCGCCTGCGCCGCCGCGCAAACTTTCACCCTCGCGGAAATAGGTTTACTGAAAGGCACCAACGAGAGCAGCGGGTTTTGGCTCAACTCCAGCGGCGCCGTCGTCGGCTGTGCTGACGTTGCCAACGGCGAGGGCTATCCTTGCACCGGCACCGGCGCCGGCCAGCACGCTTTTTATTGGACTCGCACTGGTGGAGTGAAAGATCTGGGGGTCTTGCCCGGCGGAAATATCAGTGGCGCCATCGGTATTAACAACCTGGGACAAGTCGTCGGCTATTCCAACACCAGCACTAATCCGGCTGACCTGTACAACTTCATTGCTTTCGAGTGGACCCCTACCGGCGGAATGGTCAATCTCGGCAAGGTTTCCAGCGGAAATTCCAGTTGCGCCTTCGAAATTAATACTTCCGGAGTAATTGCCGGAGATTCGTTTGTAAATGCAACTGTCGTCGATGCGGCCAGTTGGACAGATAAAAAAATCAAAAACCTCGGCGCTTTGCCGGGAAGTATCTTTACCGCCGCCCTCGATCTGAACGATAGCAATGAAATCGTCGGAGAATCGATATTCGGCTACGGCCCTCCGTTTACTTCTCACGGTTTCAAGTGGACTTCAGGAGACGGCTTGAAAGATCTGGGAACACTCTCTGGCGGCAATACCAGCATTGCCAACGCCATCAACTCCTCCGGCGTAATCGTCGGGCAGTCGAACTCAAAGGCCAACTCGGCCTGGCACGCCGTCAAATGGAGCGCCAGCAATGCCATCGATGACCTCGGAGTTCTCCCCGGAGGAACTTACAGCGTCGCCTTCGCCATCAACGATAGCGGCGAAATCGTCGGCTACGGAGACGTCGCACCCGGCGTCCCCCACGCCATGCTCTGGACTTCCACCCGCGGCGTCTTAGACCTCAACGACCTGATTCCCAAAGGCACCGGGTGGGTGTTGATCAACGCGAATGCTATTAATTCCGTAGGACAGATTACCGGCTATGGCACCAAGGCTGGACAGAACCGCGCTTTCCTGCTGACTCCCGTGGAATGAACACGATGGAATAAAGCGGATCACTCTTCGAACATCGGCACTTGCCGCTGATCGCCGGGGGCGCCACGCCGTGGCCGCCGTGTTCCGCCGATCACCGCCAGTACTGTCAGCGACTCCAGCGCCGTCCGCGGCACGAAGATCCGCTGCGTATTCGAGCGCTGGTCGGGAGGATTCACCAGAAAACCTTCCGGCGTGCTCTGGGTAAGGTCGGCTGGCATCAGACCTTCAAGAATCTCATTGTCCTTGAATCGCAGGCGCACCCACAACCCTTCAGACCGTGGACGCGATGTGAAAGTTTTGCGGGTCAGCGATTCCGAGTCGCCAAACTCGCGCACGAAATAAACCCCTTTGATCTCCCGCAGATCCATCGCCACCACATTGCCGGCTGTATTCAGCAATTCGAGCTTGCCCTCGTTCACAAACTGCGCGGGCGAAACATATCCCGAGACCGAATCCCGGTCCATCTTGCGGACGATCACCTTTTTGTGCGTCGAAGGCATAGACCTCTAGGCCATAAATCGGGAGCAGCCACCAAGCTTCCGGCTCCGCCTGTTACAACTCCAACCCTTTCAGTGAAATAGTAATCTTTGGAAAAAGCGTGCAAATTCCGGCAGAACCCGCAGTCGAAGCCCCGAGCCGCCCTCATGATTCTCGCACCATTTCCCCGAAATTCCCCGGAATCCACGATGGCAGTAGCCAAATCGTAAACGTTGTGTTATTCCTTTAAGTTGCCTGAACGCCACTCAAGTCAGTATAAGTGTCTTGTATTGAATGGCTTGTGTAGGATGCGAAGGGGATTTGCCGAAGTCGGCCCATTTCTGGCTGTGGAAATGTTGTGGAAAAGCCGGGTCTCCACGCCAAAACTGAAGCCTGACTGCTTGAACTCGATCGTTTGAAGACGAATGGCTGATTACATCTACACCATGGAAATCCGGTTGACGCCGGATCAGATGAAAGGCGTCAACCTCGTGCAAGAAGTAGCCCGCACGGCGGGAATCACCCTCTATCTTACCGGTGGCGCAATCCGCGATATCATCAGCGGCTTCACCATCCGCGATCTCGATTTCACCGTCCAGGGCAATCCCCTCAAGTTGCAAAAGGATTTCGAACGCGCCGGCGCCCAACTGGCCGGCCACGACGAGGACGTCCGCACTTTGTTCCTGGTTCTCCCCGGAAACGTCCGCGCCGAAATCGGTATGGCGCGCACCGAAGTCTATGAGAAGGTCGGTAAGCCTCCCGTGGTTGCCCCGGCCAGCATCCAGGAAGATCTACGCCGCCGGGACTTCACCGTAAACGCCATGGCGCTTTCGTTAAACGAAGGCTCTCGCGGACTCTTGCTCGATCCCTTCAACGGCGTGGCCGATATCGAAGCGAAACTTCTGCGCGTCCTGAATAATTACGCGTTCGTCGAAGATCCTTCGCGAATGATTCGCGCCACCCGCTTCGCCGCACGCTTCCACTGGCCGTTAGAAGAGAAAACCCAGCAGCGCTTCGACTCCGCCAAGGAAAACAACTACATCGAGCACGTCTCAAAGAGCGCTATTGGACACGAAATCGCTCAACTCGCCCACGAAGATGATCCTCTGAACGTGGTCCGCGCGCTCGAGAAAGAAGACTTCCTCAAGGTTCTGCATCCGCACTGGACTGTCGCCAAAGTGGATGTCAACGGCCTCAGCCAGTTGATGAAAACCCGCCAGCAGATTGTCGATCTCGGCTACACCGTCGATCCCTCTGCCTCCGTAATGCATTTCCTGACCGCGCACCTGCCGGAAAAAGATGTCTCCGATATCCGGCGCCAAATTCCGCGCAAGGATCTGATCGAAGCCTGGCGCGACATCGAGGATCACGCCAAAGAACTCGCCAAGCGCCTGATGGGCAAGGAAGCCGCGACCCCTTCGCGCACCTGGAATCTGCTGTCCTCCGCTCGTCCGGAGATGGTTCTGTTCTTAGCGGTAACCGCGAAGAACCAGTCCGTCGCGCAGAAGATCAAGAACTTCTTCACCAAATGGCGCGACGTACAAAAGCGCATACCTCTGCCGGAGATGACGGAGCTTTTGATTACTCCACAGCTTCCCGAATATCCAAAAATCGCGCGCGACGTCTTCATGCTCTTGCTTGATGGAAAATTGCGCTCGCGCACCGAGGCCTTAAAGTTCCTCAAGCCCTTTGCCCCACCACCACCCCCGCCACCGCCTCCACCAAGGCGCGGACGCGGACCCAAAGCCGCTGCCGCAGTCGCTCCTACAATTGCAGAAGTACCCGGCAAACCGGGGAAGGGTAAAGGTAAAAAGGGAGCCGCCATAGCTGCTCCAACCGCTCCTCCCATGCCGTTGGCTGCTTCTCCAAAGAATGCAAAGCCATTGGCTGCCGCCAAGGCCGACTCAAAATCGAAACCTGCCAAACCGGCAAAGAAATCCGCCAAACCTGTGCCCAAGGCAGTCGCGGCAAAGCACTCGGCGAAAAAGCCCGCGGCGAAAAAATCAGCCCCAAAAAAGACAAAAAAACATTAGCAAACTACCGCAAGAAATTCCCGCGCCTGCAGCTCGAATCAGGCCTATAATATGGTTATGCGGCGCCTTGTAGCGGTTGCGGCGTTTTTGTTCCTGGCGGCGTCCCTGCAACTTCAAGCCCAGCGTGGTGGCGGCGGCCATGCGTCCGCCGGAGGCCACGGTGGATTTTCCGGCCATGCCAGTTTTGGCGGAGGCTTCGCCGGCAGTCACTCTTTCGGCGGAATACGAACTGGTTCCGGCTTCGCAGCGCGCTCTTTCTCCCCAACCTCTTCTTTTCGTGGCCCGCTAGCTTCCCGCGGCTTCAACTCTCGCGGATTCAACTCCAACCGCTTCAATCGCTCCCGTGCATTCGACCGCTCCCGCGACCGCTTTCGGCTACGCAGCTACGGCTACGGAAATTGTTACGGATATGGATATGGTTGCGGCTATGGTTACGGTTACGGCTACGGCTATCCCTACCTCGACGGTGGAGTCGATCCCTACTGGTGGTGGGATTCAGATTCATCCGGCGATCAAGATCAGCAAAACCAGATCGGACTGGCCGAAGAGATGAATCAGCAAAGCCTCGACGAACAACAACTGCGCCGCCAGAACGATCAAGATACTTACGCGCGGTACTCGCCTGCTCGCCCGCATCCGGCGGAAACCACAGAACCCGATCCCGCCACTGTGCTGATCTTCCGCGATCAGCACAAAGAGGAAATAAAAAATTACGCCATCGTAGGCCAGACGCTCTGGAATTTTTCCCCGCAGCACACCCAGAAAATTCCGCTCTCGACTCTCGACCTTCCGGCAACAGAAAAAGCCAATGAAGACCGCGGCGTCGATTTCCATCTGCCCGGAGCAAATGAAGCCCAGTAGCCGATGTTCCCAAACAGCAGCGATAAGAAAGCCCGCCAACCAAGCCTTCGTGATACTTCGTGTCCTTAGTGGTCCATAAGTTTTTGCGCCGCCAGACCACCAAGACGAGCACGCTGTGGATAAATGGCCTCTTGTGTGGCGCCATTTCCCCGATAGAATGGCGTCACGGAAGATTTCTGATTGATGATTGTTGATTGATGATTAACGGCCCATGACTTCTGGGGTTTTAATCATCAATCAACAATCATCAATCAACAATTCACTCATGTCCCAATTCGTCCACCTGCATCTCCATACCGATTACTCTCTTCTCGACGGCGCCTGCGACGTCGAAAAGCTCTGCCAGCGCGTAAAAGAACTCGGCATGCCAGCCGTGGCCATGACCGATCACGGAAATATTTTCGGCGCAGTCCACTTCGTCAACGCTGCCCACAAATACGGCGTCAAGCCCATCATCGGCTGCGAACTCTACATCTGCAAAAAAGACGACCACAACATCGAGCGCACCCCGCCCGATGGCGACACCTACAACCACCTCCTCGTTCTCGCGCAAAACGAAGAGGGCTACCGCAATCTGGTGAAGATCACTTCGGAAGCCTCACTGCACGGCTTCTACTACAAGCCGCGCGTCAGCAAGAATTTCCTCGCCGAACATTCCGCCGGACTCATCGGCCTCTCCGGATGCCTGAAAGGCGAAGTCGCCGAGCGCCTGATGGAAGGGAAGTACGATGCCGCTCGCGCCGCCGCCGGTACCTACCGCGACATCTTCGGCAAAGAAAATTTCTATCTCGAGATTCAGGATCAGGGCCTCGCGATGGAACACAAAATCCATCCCGGCCTGTTCCAACTGGAAAAAGATCTTGCTCTTCCACTCGTTGCCACCAACGACAGCCACTATCTCTGCGAAGACGACGCTCACGCCCAGGACGTCATGCTCTGCATCCAGACCGGCAAGTCCATTCACGACACCGCGCGTATGAAGTTCGATGGCACCCAATTCTTCGTCAAGAACCACGACGAGATGTATCGCGTCTTCAAAGATTCACCCGAAGTCCTCACCCGCACCCTCGACATCGCTGAACGCTGCAGCCTGCACCTGGAAAAAGTCGCAACCCCGTTCCCGCAATTCGAAGTCCCCCCCGGCTACACCATCGACAGTTATTTCGTGCATGTCTCCCGCGAGGGCTTCGCCCGCCGCCTCGAAGCGCTGCGCCCGCTGCACGAGCAAGCGAAACTCAAGCATCCCATCTCAGATTACGAGCAGCGCCTCGAACGCGAACTCGCCATCATTCAGCAAATGAAATTTCCCGGATACTTCCTCATCGTCTGGGATTTCATCCGCTACGCCAAAGACCACGACATTCCCGTAGGCCCCGGTCGCGGCTCCGCAGCGGGTTCGCTCGTCTCCTACGCCCTCGGCATCACAGATATCGATCCCCTCCAGCACGAGCTGCTCTTCGAGCGTTTTCTCAATCCCGAACGCATCTCCATGCCCGATATCGATATCGATTTCTGCATGAACCGCCGCGGCGAAGTCATCAACTACGTCACGCAAAAATACGGACGCGACAACGTCGCCCAGATCATCACCTTCGGCACCATGGCCGCCAAAGCGGCTATCAAAGACGTTGGCCGCGCCATGGACATCCCCTACGCCGATGTCGATCGCATCGCCAAAATGGTCCCCACGCAGCTCAACATCACGCTCGATCAAGCCATCGAAGATTCTCCGCAGCTTCGCGAAGCCATGGAAAAAGATGGCCAGATTCGCGAACTGATGGAGACCGCAAAGCGCCTCGAGGGCATGGTGCGCAACTCCGGCGTCCACGCCGCAGGCGTAGTAATTTCGCCGCGCCCTCTCACCGACTTAGTCCCGCTGCACAAAACCAAGAACGACGAAATCGTCACCGCCTTCGACATGGTCGCCATCGAAAAGATGGGCCTGTTGAAGATGGATTTCCTCGGCCTTACTACGCTCACGATTCTCACCGACGCTCTGAAACTTATCCTGCAAACCCGTGGCACCCCGATTACACTCGAAGGCCTTCCGCTCGACGATGCCGAGACCTACCAAAAAGTCTTCCACAAGGGATTGACGTCCGGCGTGTTCCAGTTTGAATCCCATGGCATGAGAGATGTCCTGCGGCGTTATCAGCCGAACTCCATCGAACATCTTACCGCCTTGAATGCGCTCTATCGCCCGGGGCCCATGGCGATGATTGACGACTTTATCGAGCGCAAACAAGGACGGCGCAAGATTGAGTACGAACTGCCGGAGCTCAAGGAGATTCTCGAGGAGACGCTGGGCGTCTTCGTTTATCAGGAACAGGTGATGCAGGCAGCGAACAAGCTCGCGGGCTACTCGCTCGGAGAAGCCGATCTGCTGCGGCGGGCAATGGGTAAAAAGAAGCCCGAAGAAATGGCGGCACAGCGTGAGCGCTTCGTCGAAGGCGCAGCCCAGCGCAAATTCCCACCGAAGAAGATCGAAAAGATTTTCGATCTCATGGCGCAGTTCGCCGGCTACGGCTTCAACAAATCGCACTCCGCCGCCTACGCGCTCCTCGCCTATCACACTGCCTACCTGAAGACGCACTATCCCGTCGAGTTCATGGCCGCGCTGCTCACCTCCGTGACCGGCAGCACCGATGACGTAGTGAAGTACATTAACGAATGCCGCGAGATGGGCATCTCCGTCGAAGCCCCCGATATCAACGTCTCCGACGCGAATTTCACTCCGCACGGCGAAGCTATCCGCTTCGGATTAGCAGCAGTAAAAAATGTCGGTGGCAATGCCATTGAATCCATCGTTACCGCCCGCAAAAAGCTCGGCCGCTTCAAAACGATTTACGAATTCTGCGAGAACGTTGATCTTCGCTTGCTCAACAAGCGCGTGTTGGAATCATTAATCAAAAGCGGCGCCATGGATTCCCTCGGTCGCCGCGCACAATTAATGGCCGTTCTCGATCGCGCCATGGATCGCGCGCAAAAAGCCCAGCGTGACGTGGAATCCGGCCAGCACGGCCTCTTCGGAGTCTTCCAGCAGGAAGACTCCGAAGCCCATAACGACAAGCTTCCCAACATTCCAGACTGGGATGAACAAGCTCGCCTCGCCTCCGAAAAAGAAATTCTCGGATTTTTCATCAGCGGCCATCCTCTGGAAAAATACAAAGACAAGCTGCAAGACCTGCAGGCCCTCAGCATTATCGAAATCGGCGCAATGACGAAATCCACGGGCAAAGATGAAACCATCGCCACCGCCGGTATCATCGCCAATCTTCGCGTTCTCAAATCCAAGCGCGGAGATTTCTACGCCCAGGCCACGCTCGAAGACATGTCCGGCTCGATCGATATGATTGTTTTTCCCGAAGCCTACAAGCGCCTCGGCGAGAAAGTAAAACTCGAAGTCCCGGTGCTGGTGCGCGCCGGAGTAAGAATCGAAGAAGGAGCAAATCCAAAAATCACCGCCGCCGAAATTATGCCGCTCGAAGACGCCAAGGTCCCGCTGCCTCGCGCTCTTCGCATTCGCGTCCCGCTCGAAACCGCCGCTGAATCCACAGTCGACGATCTCCATGCCCTCTTCCAGGAACGAAAAGGCGAGGCGCGCGTATTGTTTGACGTGGAACGCACCGGCGATTTCATGGTGGTGATGGAGGCGCAAGGCTATAATGTCTTACCGGACCGCAACTTCATCGCCCGCGTCGAGCAACTATGCGGCCGTGGCAGTGTACGCGTAATCAGCTGATAATGACTGGCAGAACGCGGTCAGCCACAATCCATGGATTCTGATAACAAAGCGCAACAGGAACTGGAAGAGATCGAGCGCCAGGTGGCCCAGATCGAGGCTTCCACGGCCAGCAACAACGGCGCTCACCAGCAACTGGAGCAACTCAAGGAGCGCCTTCGCACTTTGCAGGAAGAGATGAAGGCGCCGCAAACTGCGTGGCAGAAAACCGAACTCGCCCGCCATCCTCAGCGTCCGCAAACGCTTGATTACATCGAGCGCCTGTTTACCGACTTCAGCGAAATTCACGGCGACCGCACTTTCGGCGACGATGCCGCAATCATCTGCGGGATGGCCCGCTTCCACGGCGACGAGATCCTGGTAGTCGGCACGCAAAAAGGCCGCGACATGAAACAGCGCGTGCATCGCAACTTCGGCACGCCGCACCCGGAAGGTTACCGCAAGGCCTTGCGCATCATGCAGGTCGCGGAAAAATTCCGCCGTCCCATTTTCACTTTGGTCGATACCGACGGCGCCTATCCCGGTATTCACGCCGAAGAGCGCGGCCAGGCCGAGGCTATCGCGCACAACCTGCGCGAAATGGCGCGCCTTGAGGTCCCCATCATCGCAACTGTAATTGGCGTCGGCGGCAGTGGTGGCGCGCTCGCTATCGCCGTGGCCGATCGCGTCCTCATGATGGAGAATTCAATCTATTCCGTGATCTCTCCCGAAGGTTGCGCCGCCATCATGTGGCGCGACGCCACAAAAAAAGAGCTGGCCGCCGAAGCCATGCGCATCACCGCCACCGACCTCAGCGAACTCGGCTGCATCGACGATATCGTTCCCGAGCCCGAAGGCGGCGCCCACCGCGATTACGAAGCCGCCGCCAATCTACTCGACATCACACTGCAAAAACATCTGGCAGAACTCAAAAAACTCTCCCCGGACGATTTGCTCGCGGCGCGATATAGTAAGTTCCGCAACATGGCCCAATTCTTTAAAACCGTTTGAGCCCAGACTAACTTTCTTCTCATTTCCCAGACAGGTTCCTTCCGGCACGAATGGGCGATTTGGCGTACCCTGAAGCCCCCTTCGCCGTATAATAGTCTGTTTCCCTCAACTTAAATTCGGACGGAGCACTCCGCCCTCTAACTAATGAAGGAAGGTGTTGGGATGGCCACTACGGATGTCGTGCCCCAGGGAGCAGGCGGTCAACTGGGGCGCAAGCGCATCGTCAATGATATGAGCATTCAGGTCGCTACCGTGAATGGCTCGGGTTCGCAAAGTTCAAACACAGTTTTGTTGCGTGCCATCTTTCAGATGGGCGTGCCAATTTCAGGTAAGAATCTTTTTCCCTCGAACATCGCCGGTCTGCCCACCTGGTACACCATCCGTGCCAATAAAGATGGTTACATCGGCCGCAAAAAAGAAATCGATTTCCTGGTCGCGATGAATGCCGAAACCGCGCAAGATGATGTCATGTCCCTTGCCCCCGGCGGCTCCGTTCTCTATGACGAACCGCTCGCTCTCGACAAATTGCGCAACGACCTGATCTTCTACTCCGTCCCCTACGACAAAATCGTGGCCACGGTTTGTCCCGAAGCCAAGCTGCGCAAACTAGTCAAGAACATGGTCTACGTCGGCGTGGTCGCCCAGCTCCTCGAAATTGAAATGGGTGAGGTTGAGAAAGCCATCCACAAGCAGTTCGCAAAAAAAGTAAAGGCCGCGAATTTAAATCTTGCCGCCGCCCAAGCCGGTTTCGAATACTCAAGAGCCAATCTGCAAAAACGCGGCGTCTTCTACATCGAGCGCATGAACAAAACCGCCGGCAAAATTATCATCGACGGAAATTCTGCCGCCGCCCTCGGCTGTGTGTTTGCCGGATGCACCGTCGTCACCTGGTATCCCATCACCCCCTCGTCTTCGCTGGTCGAGACGATGATCGAGTACATGAAAGACCACCGTATCGGCCCCGATGGCAAAGCAACATTCGCCATCGTGCAGGCGGAAGACGAACTCGCCGCCATCGGCATGGTCATCGGCGCGGGCTGGGCGGGCGCACGCAGCATGACGGCAACCGCCGGTCCCGGCATTTCGCTGATGTCAGAGTTCGCCGGCTTGGCCTACTACGCCGAAATCCCCGGCGTCATTTGGGATATTCAACGCGTTGGCCCCTCAACCGGCCTGCCGACGCGCACTTCACAAGGTGACATTCTCGCTACCGCTTTTCTCTCTCACGGCGATACAAAACAAATCATGCTGATTCCTTCTTCGGTGGCAGAGTGTTTCACCATGGCGTCCGAAGCCTTCAATCTCGCCGAGCAATTTCAAACTCTGGTCTTCGTCATGTCGGATCTCGATCTCGGCATGAACAACTGGATGTCCGATCCCTTCGAATATCCGACCATCCCGATCAAGCGCGGCAAAGTTCTCGACAAAGATGCGCTAACCAAACTCGGTGGCTTCGCCCGCTACAAAGATCTCGATGGCGACGGCGTCGGCTATCGCACCCTGCCTGGCACCGAGCATCCCGCCGCCGCCTACTTCACTCGCGGCAGCGGACACAACGACAAATCCAATTACAGCGAACGTCCCGACGATTACGAAAACAATATGGAGCGCCTCAACCGCAAGTTTGATACCGCGCGCTCCTTCGTGCCGCGTCCAGAAATTTTCAGGGGAACAAATGCCGGCTCTTCCAATACAAAGATCGGCATCATCGCCTACGGAACTTCCCATTGGGGCATAACCGAGAGCCGCGACCAGCTTCGCGGCGAATACGGAATCGAGACTGACTACCTCCGCTTGCGTGCCTATCCGTTCACCCGCGAAGTCCACGAATTCATCGAGCAGCACGACCGCATCTACGTCGTCGAACAAAATCGCGACGCGCAAATGCTCAGCCTGCTTAAACTCGACCTCAAACCAGAATTCACCACGCGCCTGCGCAGCATCAGCCATCTCGACGGCCTGCCGCTCGATGCGCGTTCCGTCACCGACGAACTCAGTACCATGGAAGGTAAGTAAAAATGGAGAGGAAATAATGGCGACCACGGCAGCACCAGAACCCAAAACCAACCGCATCGGCCTCAGCGTTATCGAGTACAAAGGCGGAAAGACCACGCTCTGCGCCGGCTGCGGCCACAATGCCATTTCCGAGCGCATCATCGAAGCCATGTATGACATGGGCGTTCAGCCCGAGCGCGTCGCCAAGCTCAGCGGCATCGGATGCTCCTCCAAAAGCCCCGCCTACTTTATGAACCGTTCGCACAGCTTCAATTCGGTCCACGGACGCATGCCCTCCGTCGCCACCGGCGCCATGCTCGCCAATCGCAATCTGATCGCACTCGGCGTCAGCGGCGATGGCGATACCGCTTCCATCGGCATCGGCCAGTTCGTTCACCTCATGCGCCGCAATCTTCCAATGATTTACATCATCGAAGACAACGGCGTCTACGGCCTCACCAAAGGCCAGTTCTCCGCCACCGCCGATCTCGGCTCGAAACTGAAATCCGGAGTCATCAACGATCTCCCGCCAATCGATACCTGCGGTCTCGCCATCGAACTCGGCGCAACCTTCGTCGGCCGCTCCTTCTCCGGCGACAAGCGCCAGCTCAGCACCATGCTGAAGGCTGCCATCGCTCATCAAGGCACCGTCATGCTCGACGTCGTCTCTCCCTGTGTCACCTTCAACGATCACGAAGGCTCGACCAAGTCCTACAAATACGTGAAAGATCACGAAGAGACTCTGCAGGATATGAGCTTCGTCCCCCACTTCGAAGAGATCGACGTGGAGTACGATCCCGGCACCACCGTTAGCGTCACGATGCACGATGGTTCGCATCTCCAGCTACGCAAGCTGGAAGAAGATTACGACCCCACCAACCGTATCGCCGCCATGACCCGCCTGAGCGAAGCCCATGACAAAGGCGAAGTCCTCACCGGAATTTTCTACGTCAACACGAAAGCGCCCAGCTTCCTCGATATGCTGAACATGGTCGATCAGCCCCTGGCCACGCTTCCGGAATCGATAACGCGCCCCGGCCGGGAAGCCCTCGAAGCCGCGATGGAGGAATTGCGTTAGATCGAGCGCAGCGTTGATTCGACGCGGATTTGAGAGGTCGCGGATTGAGCCGTACCGTCACCTCGGCTCAATCCACTCCCGCAAACGGTGCGATAAATTCGTTGCCAATGATCGGTAAAAGCGCGACGCGAGATGAGGGAAAAGTTCAAAAAGGCTCTCCAGCGTAGGCCGGTCAAGATAGTAAGCCTCCACATCTTCTTGCGCGATTACATTCGCGCTCGCGGGCACGTCATCCAGAAACGACATTTCGCCACAAATCTCCCCCGGCCCAATTTCAGGAGTGGTTTTTTGGGATGGAATCTGAACCCGCGCCGCGCCTTTCACCAACAAATAAACCCCATTCGATTTCTTGCCCCGGGTCACAAACGTCTGACCTTTGCGAAAGTTCACCCGGCTCGCTTTGTCAGCTACCAAAGTCCAGTCGTTGGCGGTGAGATAAACCAACCCGTATTTGGACGTAGCCAGTACTGACACTTCCTGGGCAATAACCTTGGGCATGGTGGCTGCGGACCCGAGCTCTCGAAAAAGTTCTCCCTCGATTGCAATTGAAACAGCTAAAACAACAGGGCTGAATCAAAGTTAGCAGAAAAGTTGCAAACTCACCCGGTCTTGGACCCCGGTAAATACACCGAAGTACCCACTCCTTACCCTGCACCGCATTCCGGTTTTGCTTTTGCCTGCGTCGCATTCGGCTTTTCGCTTTTGGGTGGCGCAGCGGTTCACCGCTGCGATCACCTGCTCTACCTCTCTTGACGGCTTTAAAGCCGCTGAGGGCTGGACTAGCGCCGCGAACTCACTTTTTCAGCGCATTCAATTTATCCAGCGTTCTCTTCAGCTCTTCCAGCTTCTGTCCTGCCTCGCCCAGTTTGCCATCCGCTGTCAGCCGCTGGTAATCGGAAAGATCCTTGGCAGCCTCGGCGATGAGCGCATTCAAGTCCGCCGCCGGCTGCGCTCCAGCGGATGTCCCCGCCTTACGCGCCTCCGCCGGCGCCGCTTGGTTTGGCGCCGTCGCGGTTAACGACGAAACCGTTCCCCCAAAAAGCGACGCTAATGCCGACTCGAATGTCGGCCCATACGCCAGCCGATCCTGCAGCGCCAGCACCACCAGCCGCAACTCCGGCATCGGACTCCGCTCCGCCTGCAAATAAATCGGTTCCGCATACAGCAACGCCTTCCCAATTGGAATCACCAGCAGCGCCCCGCGCCGCACGTGCGAGCCTTGCTGGTTCCACAATGTCAACTGCCCGGAAAGTTGTGCGTTCTGGTCGATGCGCGCTTCGATCTGCAGCGGACCATCCACCAGTTTCGTCTTCGGAAAGTTATAAACCACCGACGTCCCGTACTGTGCCCCGTCGCTGCGCCCGGCAATCCACCCAATCAGATTATTCCGGTTCGCCGGCGTGAATGGCAGAATCTCCACGAACTCCTCGCCATCTTCTCCCGGCAATTTCATCAGCACAAAATTCGGCTGCATCGGCTGCGTGGTCTGCTCGCCCCCCGGACCCATTCCGACTTCCGTGGCCACCGTCCACAAATCTTCGCGGTTATAAAACGCCTCCGGATCCGTCATGTGATACAACCCATAAACTTCCGCCTGCAACTTCAGCAACAACTCCGGATAGCGCACATGCTTGCGCAGTCCCGCAGGCATGGCAGAAGCATCCTTGAACAAGCTGGGAAAAACCTGCCGGTACGCCGCAATGATCGGATCTTGCGGATCGAATACATAAAATGTCGTGGTTCCGTCATAGGCGTCAACCACCACCTTCACGCTGTTCCGCATATAGTTGATGGCGTTATCGCCGAGCCGGTAATGCGACGAATACGGATAGCTGTCTGACACCGTGAACGCATCCATCATCCACGACAGCCGCCCGTCGTCATCGAGCACAATATAGGCATCCGGATCGAAAGTGAGAAACGGCGCAAGCGCCGCCACGCGGTCGCGAATGTTGCGCCGCATCAACAGCCGGCTATCCTTGTTCACATCATCGCTGAACGGCAGCTTCGCCAGATCATCCTGATCGAACGCAATCACCATGCGCCGCAGAAAGCCGCCGATTTCAATTCCGCCGCTGCCTTCATACGACGTCAGATTATTGCTCTCCCCCTGCGGATAGTTAAACTCCTTCTGCCGCGTTTTCACGTAAACGTCAGTGTTGGTCAGCTCGCCAAAATAAATCTCCGGCCGGGTCACCTTCAGATCCGGCACTGTGCTCTGCACCGGCATGTTGCTTAAAATCAGCGTGGGTAGCCCCTCCGCCGTGAATCCGTTTACCGGATTCATGGTGATGCCATACCCATGCGTATAGATCAGCTTCTCGTTGATCCAGTTTTGGCTGCTTTCCGGCAGTTTGTCCACGTTCAACTCCCGCGCCGCCAGCATCACCTCGCGAGTCGTGCCGTCAATGTTGTATCGATCAATATCAATATCCGGAAAGTCATAATAAGTCCGAATTTCCTGAATCTGTCGCAGTGTATCCTGCAACGCCCGCCAATCCCACAGCCGGATGTTTTGCAGCGTCGCCTGATTATCTTGTGGATCGGCCGCCTCCACCGTGGTCTCGGCAGGGAACTGCCGCTGCGTCACCTTATCCAATCCATAAGCCTGCCGCGTCAACTCCGTATTGAACGTAATGTAAGGCTTCTCGCGAACCAGCTCATTCGGCTTCACGATAAAACTGCTCACATACCACGCAATCCCTTGCACGCCAAAATAACAAACCGCCGCGGGAATAATTGCCGCCACCAGCCAGCGCCCTCGCGGCACCCGCGCCGCATTGACCGCCGAAATCGCCGCACCCACAATCAGCGCCGCGCACACTACCAACATTCCGGTCAGCGTGACGTGCGCATCCGTATAGGTCACCCCGCCAAAAATCGTATGGTCGTCCAGCAGCCGTTCAAACCGCCCGAGATAAACCTCCAGCGCAATCACCAGCAACAGAAACGAAAACGTAACCGAGAGACCACCCCACGGCAACATCACGCCCCGGCTCAGCCGGCCTGAAAGCGCTCGCGCACCCCCGGTAATCAGGATGAAAAATCCTGCCAGCGCACACGTAATCAGCGCCAGCGTAAGCAGCCATCCGGCCATCAGTTGCCACGCCGGCAATGTAAAAAGAAAAAAGTTAACCGGCCTGCCGAAGATCGGATCGAGGGTTCCGCCGGTTCGTGGGGCGTACCAATACAGCGCCAAAGTCGGCCACTCCGCCATCAGCGCGGCGCCGGTTGCAGCCGCAATCGCCAGCGAAAGCCCCAGCGCAATCAGCCGCAGAACCGGTTCCACCGGCAACTTCAGCGGCTGTCCACCAATAAAAATCGTATGCCCCTCCGGCAAATCCGGCAGGTGAGCCCGCTTCAGCGCTACGAACGCTCCATACAGAACCACAAATGTAGCCGCCGCAAAAGCCGCGAACACCCCCGCCTGCAGGCTTAACGTCTTCCAGAACACTTCTCCATATCCCAGCGAGCGGAACCAGAGCAGATTCACGTAGTAGGACAGTGCGCTCCGGCTCCCGAAGAAAATGACGCCAAGTACGATCACAACAATAAAAAACCGCCGGCGCCGGCGCCGGTGCGGGGACGACGGTCGTGGCCAGTCAATCGACTGAGGCATTCCTCACTCCATTTTCATCCAACTTAAATTTCAATTTTGGTTTCAAACTTGGTTTCAAACGATGATACTCCCTCCGCTTACCCAGCCCACCGCTCTCCGGCCTGGTAGTGGCGCACTCTCACCATTGCACGACGAGTGTCATCCTCAGCCGAGCCGCTTTTCAGGCGGAGCGAAGAGCCTGCTCTCAGCAGCAGCGCGAAAGGATCTCCCTTGTCACACGCCTTTACCCATGGAGATCCCTCACTCGCCCGAACTGCCCCGGCATTCGGACGGCGCTCCTCAGAAAGAAAGAGAACCAAGTTGCGCCACTGTCATTTTCTTGCTTCCGCTTAAAGAATTCATTCGAGTGCGCTATTCTATTGTCATGGATCATCTCGCAGTGCTTCGTGAAAAGATTGGGAATCTTCGCGCTGAAATCGCTCAGCTCCAACAATTGAACGAGCAGTACCGCCGTCAACCCCACCCCGAAACAGAAGCTCAAGTGGCTCACGGCCAGAGGCATGAAAGACTACAGGAAATCCAGCAGGAACTGGCCCAGGTCGCTGACCTCGGTCGCCGCGTTCTTTCCATGGAGCAGAGAAAAGAAGAGCACCGCTCCCGCCTGCATCCCGTGAAAAAAGCCTCGTAGCAGCTGAGCGGCTAAATGATCGAAAATGGTGCGCCCTGAGAGATTCGAACTCCCGACCTTCTGGTTCGTAGCCAGACGCTCTATCCAGCTGAGCTAAGGGCGCATGCTTGCAACCTAACCATTACGGAGACGGTACGAACTGGCGAACGCCCGTCCTCGCTGTCTTCCGATCATGCGTGAATTAAAAAG
>JBAVQD010000063.1:0-34735 GCA_049693675.1 Candidatus Sulfotelmatobacter sp.
GATCTCGGATGCGCGAAGCTTCATGGAGCTGTTTACAAAGCTGGAGCTCAATCTCGATGAGGCAATCGAGGGTAAAAGTAAAGACTCGTTAGACGCAATTGTGGCTCCCGAATTTGCGCTTCGAACATCGACGGATCCTGACAATCCGCTGTCGCGCAATACCTGGATTCAGGAAATGCTGGCCCGCCAGAATGTTCGTGCCTGCAGTCACGAGGCAATGACAATTCGCGCATTTATGGGCGTAGCGGTAGTTAGTTTTGTTTGCCGACGGACGATGACGGTTGGTGATAAAGATCTTCAGTCCGATTACCTCATGGTCGATGTCTGGGAAGCTAACCATGATAAGTGGCAGCTTGGTGCACGGTACCTAGCTCCCGTCCTTGATACCAAGAATCACAGGTAGGCATCTTCGATAAAGTCTAAGCATCCACGGTATATTTCTGCCCATTTGGACTTATGCGCAACGGCTCCTTGACTCCTGTCAGGATGCGTTGCGCTGAAAATCTTGCTTATGTTCCGACAAACGCGTAGCATCGCCTGGCGCCGTTCCTGGCTCCTCCCCCCGATTCAAAGTCTTACGTAAATCTTCCAGAGATCGAAAGGTAGCAAATCATGCGTTCACTTGGACCCTACTGCGCCAAGACTCTCCTTCTCGTACTTCTGCTGTCCTGTCTAGCTGCCGCACAAGTGTCGGTGCTGACTCAAGGCTACGACTCGGCACGCGATGGGCTCAACGCCAATGAGAGCACGTTGACATTGAGTAACGTGAGCGTCGGAAGTTTTGGCAAACTCGTGAATTTGCCGGTTGACGGCTGGCTCTATGCGCAGCCGTTGTACGTACCGAATGTTTCGATTGTGGGGCAGGGAACTCACAATGTGGTTTACGTCGCCACCGCGCACGATAGTGTCTACGCCTACGATGCTGACGGCCTGAGCGTTCAGCCCCTTTGGCACACGAGCTTTATTAATCCCGCGGCCGGCGTCAATACTGAACCCCTTAGCGACAATTCGAACAATAGTGACATCGACTCGGAAATTGGCGTGTTGGGCACACCAGTTATTGACTCCACAACGGGCACTCTCTATGTGGTTGCAAAGACGGATGAGACGTCTGGTACGACAACCACGCCATGCTTTCGTTTGCATGCCCTCGATATTACTTCTGGGGTCGAACATACCGGAAGTCCAACGCCCTGCATCTCCGCCAGTGTCACCGGTACGGGTAGTCCGAGTGACGGAGCCGGTCACGTCATTTTCTCAGCTCTGCTTCAGCTGCAACGACCCGGACTCGCCCTGAACGGCAATACCGTATACGCAGGATTTGGTTCGTGGAGCGACACGCTTCCGTATCATGGCTGGCTCATCGGTTTTGATAAGACTTCCCTACAGCAGGTTGCTGTGTTCAACTCCACGCCTAACGGTAGCGAGGGTGAAGGCGGAACTTGGATGGGGGGTCGAGGATTGGCGTTTGACAGCAACGGATACTTCTATCTCTCCACAGGAAACGGAAACTTTGACGGTGTTGACAACTTCGGGGATTCATACCTCAAGCTGACTCCGGCGTTGGCTGTTTCGGATTACTTTACGCCATATAACCAACAGACCTTGGATGCTGGCGACTTGGATATTGCCGCCGGCGGCGTCCTTCTTCTACCTGACAGTGCGGGGACAGCCCAGCATCCCCACATTATGATTGGATGCGGCAAGAACGGCGCCATCTACGTGGTCGATCGCGACAACCTGGGACACTTCAATTCCGCAGGCGATACACAGATCATTCAGGAACTGCTCAATGTCATCGGCGGCACTCACGTCAACCCCAATAGCTCCACCTACGTCGCAAACTGCCATACCACGGCGACATACTGGCAGGGAAGTGTGTACTTCGGAGCAGTGAAAGATGCCGTTAAGCAGTTTCCCTTCACGAATGGTCTGCTCTCCACGTCGCCGGCTTCGCAATCGACTGAGGTGTACCAGTTTCCGGGCTCCAATCCGGCAATTTCCGCTGATGTTTCAACGAACGGAATCCTTTGGATGATCGAGAACGCCGGTCCTATTGTTGGAATCCGGACTGCGACTACCGCTATATTGCATGCCTACAATGCTGCAAATTTAGGCGATGAACTCTACAACAGTACTCAAGCCTCGTCCGACTTGGCCGGTGCTCCCGTGAAATTCGCCATGCCGACGGTCGTGAACGGCAAGGTTTATGTTGGAACCCAGTCTTCGATTGCTGTCTACGGCCTGCTAAGCTCGTTGCCGCAGGCAGCCGCACCTACATTCAGCCCGGGAAGTGGAACCTATAGTGGCCCAGTATCAGTCACGATTTCCGGTGCGTCCTCGGGCACGACAATCTATTACACGACGGACGGGACCACGCCAACCACAAACTCTAATGTGTACAGCGGTCCAGTGCAGCTATCGACCGCTGCAACCCTCAGCGCCATTGCGGTAGGTGCGGGTTTTCGTACCAGCACTGTTACGGTTGGAACCTACGTGATCACCTCGGTAGGAGCTCCTTCCTTTGCGCAGGTGGCGTCGGCGACGCCGCAGTCGCCAACGGCGACGGTGAACGCGACTTACCCGGGAACGCAGACGGCTGGAGACCTGAACGTGGTGGCGGTGGGGTGGAATGACACCACTTCAACAGTGCAGTCGGTGAAGGACAGTGCGGGGAACAGCTACAGTCTGGCGATTGGACCGACGAGCGGCACGGCGTTGCGGCAATCGATCTACTATGCGCCGAACATCGTGGGAGGATCCAACACGGTGACGGTAACCTTCAGCCAAGCGGCCGTATATCCGGATGTTCGGATTCTGGAGTATCGGGGTGTAAATGCGGTCGATGTGACAGCGGGAGCGAGTGGCAGCAGCACCGCGGCGAACAGTGGCTCGGCGACAACGACAAGTGCGAACGAGTTAATCTTTGGCGCGAATATGGTGGAGACGGAGAATGCCGCGGTGGGGAGCGGATTTACTGCGCGAATCATCACCTCTCCGGATGGAGACCTGGCGGAAGACAAGGTGGTAACGACGACGGGTAGCAATAGTGCGACGGCGACGCTGACATCGAGCGGACCATGGGTGATGCAGATGGTGACGTTCTTCGCTCGGTCAGGACCAGCACCGACAGTGACGAATGTGAGTCCGAACAGCGGAACGACAGCGGGTGGTACGGCAGTGACGATCAGCGGCACAAACTTCACTGCGGGAGCGACGGTAACGTTTGGAAGCGCAGCGGCGACCAACGTGGTAGTGGTGAGTGGAACGCAGATTACGGCGACCACGCCGGTGGGAAGTGCGGGAGCTGCGACCGTGACGGTGAGTAATCCTGGTGGGCAGAGCGGGAGCCTGGCCAGTGCGTTTACCTACGTTGCAGCGCCGACGGTGAGCAGTGTGTCCCCGAATAGTGGGTCGACGGCGGGTGGGACAGCGGTGACGATCACGGGAACGAACTTTGCCACGGGAGCGGCGGTGACGTTTGGCAGTGTGGCGGCGACGAACGTGGTGGTGACGAGTAGTACGACGATTACGGCGACCACGCCGGCGGGAAGTGCGGGGGCTACGACGGTAACGGTGACCAATCCGGGTGGGTTGAGTGGAAGTTCAGCCAGCGCATTTAGCTACCTGGCGCCGCCGACGGTGACGAGTGTGAGTCCGAGCAGTGGGTCAACGCTCGGAGGAGCGGCGGTGACGATCACGGGGACGAACTTTGCCACGGGAGCGACGGTGACGTTCGGAAGTGCGGCGGCGACCAATGTGGTGGTGGTGAGCAGTACAACCATTACCGCGACCACGCCAGCGGGAAGTGGAACCGTAACAGTCACAGTTACGGTGAGCGGTCAGAGCGGAAGTCTGACGAGTGGATTTACCTATGTAGTTGTGCCCACGATCAGCAGTGTGACACCGAACAACGGTGGGACGGCGGGTGGGACAGCGGTGACGATCACGGGAACGAACTTTGCCACGGGAGCGACGGTGACGTTCGGAGGGACGGCAGCGACGAATGTGGTGGTGGTAAACAGCACGTCGATTACCGCGACTTCACCGGCGCATGCGGTAGGCGCAGTGACAGTGACGGTGACGGTGAGCGGACAGAGTGGGAACCTGACGAATGGGTTTACGTATGTGGCACCACCGACGGTGACGAGTGTCAGTCCGAGCAGTGGGTCAACGCTAGGTGGAACGGCGGTGACGATCACGGGAACAAACTTCGCCGCGGGAGCGACGGTTACGTTTGGCAGTGCGGGGGCGACCAACGTGGTGGTGGTGAGCAGCACGACGATCACGGCGACAACTCCAGCGGGCAGTGCGGGAGCTGCAACGGTGACGGTGACCAACCTTGGAGCGCTGGCTGGGAGTTTGACGAATGGGTATACGTACGTAGTACCACCGACAGTGACAGGTGTGAGTCCGAGCAGTGGGACAACGGCGGGTGGGACGGTGGTGACGATCACGGGGACAAATTTTGCCACGGGAGCGACGGTGACGTTTGGCGGGACGGCGGCGACGAATGTGGCAGTGGTGAACAGCACGACGATCACGGCGACCACGCCGGCAGGAAGTGGAGCGGTAACAGTCACGGTTACAGTGAGCGGTCAGAGCGGAAGTCTGACCAACGGGTTTACTTATAGTGGAAATGTGCCGACTGCCCCTGGCGCATTAACCCCGGGTGCAGGACCTGGGCCAATCGTCGATACGGTTCAAGGCTACTACAATTCAACATTCTTAACGACGCACACGACCGCTGCTTTCGACAGTACTGGTGGAGACTTGATAGTCCTGTTTGCGTCTTCCCATTTTGGCGTGACCTTCAATCCCAGCGACAACTTCGGGAATAGGTGGATCTCCATAGCCGGGCCGACAACAACTGCCCTGGGCTTCGATCTGGAGTCGCAAATCTGGTATGCACCGAATCCGACCGTTGGTCCGGGCGAGATCGTTACCATGAATCTCTCGCAGAGTCTCCCTCTCGTGATGTCAATCATTGTTGTAAAGGGTTCGAATATTTCCTCGCCGATTGATGCGATATCCCTGATCGGCAGTGATAACGGTACCCAGAGCGTGAATGTGACGAGCCCGAACATAACCACTGCAGGCACGAACGAGCTGTTG
Source organism: Candidatus Sulfotelmatobacter sp. (assembly GCA_049693675.1). Classification (GTDB taxonomy): domain Bacteria; phylum Acidobacteriota; class Terriglobia; order Terriglobales; family Acidobacteriaceae; genus Sulfotelmatobacter. The sequence continues at coordinate 5,116 of JBAVQD010000063.1, forward strand.
ATCGGTTTTTCAAAGGTTTCTGCTGGCGTCACTTTCCAGCCGGGTACTGGCTTTACGCAGCAAACAGCGGCGTCGTCGAACTTCCTCGACGCAGAGACGGGCCCCGCACCTGCCGCCGGGACCTACGCTTCAACCTTCACAATTGACTCGCAGGAAACCTGGCAGGCCGCAGTCGTGGCGGTTGCCAACAATCCGAATCAAGTGACTCTGTCATGGACGGCGTCGACTGAGGTGGGCGGAGCGATCAGCAATTATTTGGTAGAGCGCTGTCAGGGCACAGGTTGCAGCAGTTTTACCCAGATTGGCACAACGACGGTTCTCTCGTACAACGATACTGGCCTGACCTCATCCACAAATTACAGCTATCGTGTTCGAGCTGTGGATGCAAATGGGAACATAGGACCTTATTCAGTTGTCGTGACCACCACGACACCAGTGACAACACCGTCGTTGCCGGGAAATCTCGTCGCCACGTCGTCATCCAGTACGGAGGTCGATCTCTCCTGGGTGGCATCCACGGAGACTGGCGGAACGGTCAGCAATTACCTTGTGCAACGTTGCCAAAGTGCAAACTGCACCAATTTTGCGCAAATAGGCACTTCAGCGACGCTTACCTACAAGGACACTGGCTTGACGAACGGTACCATATATACCTATCGAGTGCAGGCAATGGACCCTGCCGGTAACGTAAGCCCATACTCAAATCTGGCCAGTGCCACCGCAGCAACTCCCGATACCCAGCCGCCCACGGCGCCCAGCAATCTGACCGCAACTGCACCGAGCACTAGCCAAATCAATCTGAGTTGGACGGCCTCGACCGACAACGTGGGCGTAACCGGTTACTTTATAGAACGGTGCCAGGGAGCTGGTTGCACCCTATTCTTTCGTGTAGCGGTGTCGACGGGTACCGCCTATAGCGACACCGGCCTGTCGGCAGACACCACCTACGAATATCGAGTGCGCGCTACCGACGCAGCCGGAAACCTGAGTTCATACTCGAACGTGGTGAGCGTTACGACTTTGACATCTGGGGCGCCAGATTTCACTCTCTCGGCCTCGCCTGGAGGTCTTAGTGTCGCACCCGGTAGTCAGGGCAGTTCCACAATCACAAGCACGCTCAGTAATGGCTTCAGCAGCGCGGTCAGCCTGACAGCCTCAGGTATGCCTACCGGCACATCCGTAAGCTTCAGTCCAAGCACGCTTGCGGCTCCGGGCAGCGGAAATTCGATAATGACCGTCACAGTGGGATCAGGTACTGCGACAGGAAGCTATCCGATCACAGTGACAGGCAATGGTGGAGGAATTCAGCAAACTGTCATTATCTCGCTGACCGTGAGCACTTCAATAATCAGTTATGTGCAGAGCAACTATGCTACACCTCAGACGCCCCAGACCTCCGTACCAGTCAAATTCAATGCTGCACAGTTCGCGGGGGATCTTAACGTTATCGCGGTTGGGTGGAGCGACAGTAAAGCAAGTGTGAGCACGGTAACTGACACAGCCGGCAATGTCTACACGCTTGCAGTGGGCCCAACCTCGATAAGCGGCGTGGCGTCCCAGTCAATCTACTACGCAAAGAATATTGCTGCGGCGGCTGCTGGAGCAAATACTCTTACTGTAACGTTTTCGACTAGTGCTGTATATCCCGACATTCGGATCCTAGAATACAGTGGAGCAGATCCCGTAAATCCCGTGGATGTAACGGTGGCCAACAGTGGCAATAGCGGAACCAGTAGCAGCGGGTCAGTTACGACCACAAACCCGACTGATCTGCTCTTCGGCGCGAACCTAGTTCAAACTGAAACTACTGGGCCCGGTAGCGGCTTTACCAGCCGGTTGCTGACGTCGCCAGATGGCGATATTGCGGAAGACACCATGGTCACGGCGGCGGGGACCTATGCGGCGACGGCTCCTCTCAGTCCAGCCAGCCAATGGATCATGCAGATGGTGGCATTTCGAGCACCATAATGTTCATTGAATCGATTGTTCCGATTTGAGCCGACGACTGCAGGAGTGCCGTGCAGTTTTGATCGTCCGATTCGAAGGCTAAGGTGATAGGCAGAAGGTTAATACGACTTGAGCATTGGCCTAATGCTGATTTCGGTGACTTCAGCTCTGCGAGGCAAAAGCAACGCATTTAGCACTACAGAAGCGATATCCTCAGCTTGCAGCAACAGCGAAGGATCGTAATCGGAGCCTCGCTTATCATAGAGCTTCTCTTGCCGTGGGGTGGCGACTCGGCCGGGATACACACTCAATACGCGGATGCCGTCAGGATTGATTTCGCCTCGCAGTGCATCTGTAAGCGCTCGCAATGCATGCTGCGTAGCGGAGAATTGACCGACATTGACACGGGCTGAGAGCCCGACGCTGGAATTAACGAATACGATTTGCCCAGGACCCTTTCGCAGCATCGGAAGCAGATTCTGAACCAGGCGATAATTCGCACGCACGTTCGTACGATAGAGTCTGTCGAAATCTGCGACTGGAGCGGATGCTACAGGGCCATGGGCAATCTCGCCCGCACACATCACCAGCACATCCACCTGTGCGAAGCGCCGCTCCACTTCGGCCCCTAGAGCATCCAGTTGTTCGTCGACGCTCAAGTCAGTTGGTAGCACCACAGGACTTCGTCCCTGAGGATCGAAGCTGCTTGCAGCCGCGTCCAACTTGCTTTTAGTACGACCTATTAATCCAACAGTAGCACCATGTGCGCCCAGCGCCTGTGCTATGGCCATACCGATGCCACTTCCCGCTCCTGTAACGACTGCAAACTGGTTGCTTAGAGGTAACATGCGAACCTTGTGTACTTGCACTCCTCGCCGCTCGGTGCGCGGTCGCCCATGTAGGCGCAAGCCTCGCTAGTTTTAACACCCCAACTATGATCCCCGCAATTGTAATTTTTGGTTTTGCAGATGACAGCTCGCAGAATACTGTTCTTGCATGACACTCATTCCTGCTAGGTAAGAATGCGATTACCTCTCGAGAATTTGGTCCGAACGTAGCTAGATGCGCTCAGGTTTATCCGTGAATGAGAAATGGTAGACAATTAAGTGTCTGTTCCGTTTTGACAGCTTTCGCAGTCCCCCTTGGAGGAACTCGCTAGAAGAATCGTGGCGTTAGCAGAAATCCATGGACTTTTCCGTTAAGGGTTCCCGATCCTACGATTTGCCCCCAGATGTTGATTCCGGTTGCTGAGTTAAGCACCCAGCCGGAGCTGGTTGAGATCAGATTGTTAAGATCGTTCATGCCGCTGCTTTCAGACCAGATGAAGGGGCGACCAATAACTGCGATTGGAGCGTCTCCAAAAAGACCCGAACCGGCAGTCCCCTCCGCCTCCTGACAAACAACCGTGTTACCTGATGAACCGATAACCTGTCCGAAGAAATTTATGTTTGATGCGGAGCTAAACGTATCACCCGGAAGAGTCCCCAAATCGCGTATTTCTCCACTGGCCCCCCAGAGCACTGCATGCATAGGGCAGCCCGTGACGGCGCCCGGTTCAAAGAACCAGCAACCATCATCAGATATAAGGGTGGTGGTGGACCATCCGACAATCTGTCCCAAGTCGTTCACACCATTCGCCGAGCTGCTGTAGAAATCCAAACCCGCTGCACCACCTAACCATTCTAGATCCGTTGCAATGCCATTCTTCCAAGATGTCGCATGCCCCGAATAAGGAGAGATGTCGCTTTGGCCGACTATTTGGCCGGTATTGCTAACTCTGCTGGCGAACGTGGGTGGCCAACTACCCCCGAATAAAGTGATGCCCGCAGCGGTCGTTCGCAGGAGTCCGTACTGATACTCGGGACCAAAAATTGAGGTGTATCCAACTACCTGACCGACGTCATTGATGCTTGCGCCATAGAACGGAATCTGGCACCAATCCAGAACAAAATCTGGGTCTGGCACCTCCACCGCACCCAAGCCCATCATACCCTTTCGCGGTGCCCAAACGAAGGGCTGAGTGAGATCACTGCATTCTTGGTTCGGTGGCGGAGCTGGGTACAATGGAGGTTGGCCGACTCCGTTGCTGATCACCGTGCCGGGCCCATCAGCAGTCCCCGTTACAACTCCAAGGTCATTGATGCTTGCAGCGTAACTGAATGTACCCCCAGTCAATCTGCCCAAGCGCTTGCGGCCTGTAAATTGTGTCCAGATAAAAGCTTGTCCGTTGGAGTTCCCAACAACCTGCCCCCAGATATTAATCGCTGTGGGAGATAGTGAGCCCAAATCAGTGATTGTATAAACCTGTGCACTAGCGATGGGCACAAGCAACGATAGGAAGGCAATCAGAATTCTTTGCTTCATGGCGTCCCTCCACGCGTGAGTGGGTTATTGTGGGATTACCTCAAACAGATGCGGCGGGGGAACTGCTCTGCTGGGAGTTTTGTGCGCCAAGTTCAGCGCGTTGACGGGGATATTAGTACGGTTAGCATTCGCGTGTCAACCAAGTTCGTTGTTCGTGTCGGTAGCACATGATATGTCCGGTTGAGATAGCAAGTGAAATGTCCGCTTTGCGGGCGGTGAGGATGGGAGACCATGCGAAGCATGGAAGCTTATCCGAGGGCCGCGATGGAGCGGGCGATGAAAGTACAGGACGTGATGTTGCAGGCGATGGCGAAGAAGATCACGTGGTGGCAGGCGGCGGAGATTCTGGGCATCAGCGACCGACACATGCGGCGGTGGCGGGAGCGCTACGTGGAAGAGGGCTACAACGGGTTGCTGGACCGGCGGCGGGGCCAGCCCTCGCGTCGGCGGGTGGCGGTGGCGACGGTGGAGAAGGTGTTCGCCTTGTACCGGGAAAAGTATTTCGATCTGAACGTGCAGCACTTCCACGAGAAGTTGCAGGCCGAGCACGGGATCGAACTGAGTTACAGCTGGGTGAAGCAGGCGTTGCAGGGAGCGGGCCTGGTGGCGCGCGGACGCAATCGCGGGGCGCATCGCAAACGGCGGGAGCGGCGGCCCTTGCCGGGGATGCTGTTGCATATCGACGGCAGCCGTCATCAGTGGTTTCAGGATGAACGCTGGTACGACCTGATCGTGATTCTGGACGATGCCACCAGCGAGATTTACTACGCCCAGCTGGTGGAGGAGGAATCGACGGCGACGGTGATGGCGGGATTGCGGGAAGTGATCGAGCGCCAAGGCGTGTTCTGCGCGCTGTACAGCGATCGGGGGAACGCTTTTGTGCCCTGCCGGAGCCGTGACCTGGAACGCATTTTCTCCCTGCAGTTCGAACGTAGTGTAAACCGCGACAACACCGTGAGCTTTCAGAATCTGAGCTTGCAGATCGAGCGGGTGCGCTGGCGTGCGACCTTGGCGGGTTGCCAGGTGGTGTTGCACCAACACCTGAATGGAACTTTGAGTCTCACCCACGGGCCGCACTGCCTGGGTCGCTATGATGCTGCTGGTGCACCCCTATCCACCAAGGCTTCTGCAGAGACGAGCAGGGGAAGAGGCGCCGTCCCCTGCTCCGGACCTCATCCCCGCTAAAACCGAAAATCAACCGAGAACTTACACAGCGATTGGAACAGTGAACGGGGGCACATCAGTCGCCATTCGCAACGGAGAAGTTGAACTTTTCCGTAAGATTTGTCAGTGCCCTTAGGGAAATCACCCCGAGGAGCCGCCCCCAGCGTAATCTCGCATATCGCTTGTTCTGTCGGATCAGGTTTCTTGGACGCGTCATCTATTGCCTCACGTTGTTTGTAGAGGAGTGTGCAGCATAGTAGTACACTACTACTGTAGTGTACTACTATAATATACCAGTGCAAACGGAATTATTTTAGAGGTCTGATGCCCGAAGACCTTTTGGAGAAACTTTCTAACTCTGAATGGAAATCAGTGGGTTACGCGGCGAGCTTCCTTTAGAGCGGCTGAGGCAACGAAGCTGCTCTTGCTGATCTTCTGCTGCTTTGCGGCCTTCTCTATTTCCCACTGCTCTTGGTCGGTGTAATAGGAGGTGATGGCCTTTCTCACGATTGCCGACAGCTTGCGTCTTTTGAATCCTGCATGTGAGTTTTTCACTTCGACTATCGTAGCACCGCTATTTGTTATTTTGATCCAACGGGCCTCCTAGGTATATTAACCGGCAATATCCCTCGGTCATAGAGATGGTCCATGGGACATCGGCTTGATACTCCGCAAGATACGGAACCAACTCGAAAGATTGCAGCGACTCCGCGAAGAAGAAGAAGATATTCGATGACCATTGCACCCGAGTCAAACCTCCACAACGTCTTTCCTCTTATAGAACTCGTAATCCCGATGCGCTGCCCGACTGGACAAAGTCAATGCGGCACGAGACGCCGTGGAGAAGCCGGTCGCGGATCTATACGCGGGCTAACTTCATCGAAGGATCGCGGCCGGCCTGGCGTCGCTTTTGAATTTGCAGCTTCGTGCGATCAAGCCGACGGGGCTAAAGCGGCTCACGTAGACTTCCGAGGAGCCTCATAAAGTTGAGCGCATTGACATGTGCATGACATGAAAGTATGCTTGTAACATGTCAAGGATGATCCAACTTCGTAATGTACCCGACGCCCTACATCGTGGCTTGAAAGCTCGCGCTGCCATGGCAGGTATGTCGCTTTCGGACTACCTGTTAGCGGAGATCAAGGAAATCGCGGAGCGGCCAACGCTCGCAGAATTGCGGGAGCGGCTGCACAAACGTAAGCCGGTTTCAGCTCGGATCGATACCGCTCACTTGGTGCGAGAAGAGCGCCAGGCGCGATGATCGTCCTGGATGCGTCCGCCGCAGTTGACTGGCTTCTTCAGACATCTGCGGGGCAGAGCATCGAGAAGCGAATTTATTCGCGTAACGAAACGCTACACGCGCCTCACCTTCTAGATCTTGAGGTTACGCAGATACTAAGGCGTCTCGTATTGCAACGGGTGGTGCCCGTGCTTCGTGCTGACGAGGCCGTTCGGGATCTGCTGGATCTTCGTATTACTCGGTATCCTCATGTCGTGCTCCTGCCACGAATTTGGCAACTGCGTCACAACCTTTCTGCCTACGATGCTGCCTACATTGTGCTTGCCGAAAAACTCGGAGCTGCTCTAGTGACACGGGATGGTCGACTCGCTTCTGCTTCGGGCCATGCCGCAGCTATCGAGCTCTTCTAATCCGACGAATCGCATCTCTCGCCCACGGATCGTCGATATTTCGGCGCGGCACACAACTCGCCCCGAGGCCTTATTCCTTGCCACAGCGGACAATTTGCGCCTTCTGAAAGCAGATTGTTTCTTCATCGCATGATGGTAGCGCCCAGGATCTGCACAGGGGCTCGAAGTGGGGTCGATTCTAGAGATTGAGGGGTTGTTACCAAGGCAGGGGGACCCATCGGGACCGAAGTCATCACACAGCGACAGCAGAATGAAATTGCGTATGGACGGAGTCGGTTCCTTCGCGGTATCCTAGAAGTGCATCAAGAGCGAGCCAGACGTGCTCTGGCTCCCCAACCGAGACTAGGAACAAGAGTCCACGGTGGTGACAGCCTATGCAGGCTGGATGCGGCAGGCGAGGAGGTCTGCAAACAATGAATCCTGAAGCATGTGAGCGCTGGCTTAGCGCGTCTGCTACGAAGAGAACAAACTCTGTGTACCGCTCTCGGGTAGGGGTTTGCCGGAGGGAAAAATGATCACGGACGATGCCCTAAGGCAGCACATTTACCGGTCTATCCTCAAGACAGCTAACCGGCGCCTGGAGCAGGCGATCCCCGGTTCCTCGGAGGGCGCATTCGCACATCTGTCACTTGCTGCATAGCTCAGTCTTCTTTTTCTCGTGCGCGGCGAATGGGGCTAAATCGGAGACTTTGTTACGACACAACGCGCTATTCGGGCAACCGTCGGCGATGATCTGCTATGGGCTGATCCGCAACAGTCGATGCGTGCCTCCCCTGAATCGGTTCAGTAGGAGTCGCATTTGAAGAGAACCACAATTTCCAAAGCGTTCGCTGTTAGAGTTCGCCGACCTTTTCATTGACATCGTAGAGGCGTCCTCCACGGAGTTGCGTCGCGCTTCGTTCATTTCAACGCGCCTTCACGTGACATCCGTAACGTAGGTTGCACGTTTTCTATGGGAGTTCGTTCGCACTCAGAGATATTGGTAGGGAGTAGCATTCCGCTACCGAATAGTCTGCCGCAGAAACGCCGGTGCGCGCTGCACGGATGCGCAAAAAGCCCACTGCGAACGTATATGCGACACTCCACCTGAAAGATTCCACCTCCAGATTTCGATATGAGGTATCAGCGTGCTCATTACGCGCGTAACCTGAATTCCACGCATTACTCTTGACCATCCTGATTGATCCTGATTTCTAATGGAAGAACTCCCACATCCAAGCGGGCTGACCCTGAGGAAGAGGAAAGGCTGGACGAAGCACCGGGGCACGACAAAGCGACCTCGCCTGGTAAACAACCGGGCACGAGCGATGGGACACCCCATGGGCAGGAGGAGGAGACTCCGATGAAGGAGCTTTTATCTAGTGAGATAACTTACCCAGCACTCAGTGAACCCTCAGCCAATTCCGCCGGCGAGCCGCCGGCTTCGCAGCGTAGAGTAGATACCAGCGCAAGCATGCGCTTCGCTCTACCGGCCCGAAGAGTCAGCACGGCAAGAGGATGGAGTATGAGCTTCAGCAACCCATTCATATGGATAAGTACATATTCAAAGGTATTTCTAGAAGGTATAAAACTCAAAAGCGGCGGAACGGCTGGATCTTGAAGGTTAACCGACATCAGTCATGCGAAACGAAGCCAACAAGTCGCTTGTTATGCGAAAGATACGAAGTTGCGATCGTAGATTTGTTAATCCAGGCACTGCAGTCTTTTGTCCCAAGTCGCACTTAGAATGACTCAGCCCATTCGGCTAGCTTTGTCCGATCTCGATGACCGCGAGGAATTCTTTTCGCGAGTCTTAACCAAGCTGAACAGCATGTGGGTTAGCGCAACGTACTCATTTGACGCCAAGCCCCGCAACTTATCGCTCCACTATGCGAGTGATGTTTCGCGCCGTCTGGCGCGCCACATCAGGCTAGGAAGCCGAGTCGAGATCGGGAAGCACACATGGCTTTCCACCGGTTCGGAGGATAACCAGAAAATACAGCTCAATATTGAGGATGACTGCCGCATCGGCGCAAGGTGCACGATCAGCGCCAAGAACTCTATTCACCTGGAGCGTGACGTCATCCTCGCGTCTGACGTATTGATCATTGACAACAACCATGCTTACGAAGATGTGGCTACGCCAATAGCCCAGCAGGGCACAACGCGGGGCGGCACGATCCGGATCGAGGAAGGATGCAGAATCGGATCGGGGGTTGCTGTCGTATGCGAAAAGGGTGAACTGAGACTTGGAAGAAACTCCATCGTGGCACCGCGATCCGTAGTTACGCGCAGCTTTCCTCCGCATTCGTTGCTTTCGGGAAATCCAGCTCGGATCGTTCGCGGGTTGGACGCCGCGGAGCCTCTTGGCTTGGACGGATCTGGCAGTTCTATAAAGGGTGTGGGAGGAGCGAGGGACAAAATCGCCGCTGAACCCTATTCTACCGATTCCGAAAGGACTACAGCAGGGCGCCAGGTTGGTGCTGAGGAAGGAGCTAAGGATCGGGGCCTGATCTCGCGTGTTTGGCAAACGATCAGCGAGCAAGATCTCAGGGGGTGGATCTCGCGACTGCTCAGCAAACTGCGCACGTTATGGCTGGCTCACACGTATCCTTTCTTTTCGATTGGCAAAGGCGCCTGGGCGCATTACTCCTGGCAAGTGGACCGATCGTCGGCGCCCTACATCAGCATCGCTGAACGAGTTGGCTTTGCCCAAGGTGTCCGGCTGGACGTGTCCGCAGCTCCGGGTGCGAAATTACCAATTCTCATTATGGAGGCGGGTAGCGGCTTGCAACGAAGGGGAATGATTTCGGCGAGAAATCGCGTTCATATCATGAAAGAAGTTATTTTTGGTTTCTCTGCTCGCGTCATGGACCATGGTCTCGAACAGCAAACGGATCATGTCGCAATCGGAACGTGCGAAAGGACAGGCGGGACCATACGCATCGAAGACGAGTGCTGGATTGGTTTTGGAGCCGTGATTGTTTGTGAGGAAGGGGAACTGGTCATTGGGCGCCACTCCGTGGTAGGCGCGAATTGCTTGATTACACGCAGCATTCCTCCGTATTCGGTTGTCGCAGGCGATCCCGCAAGGATTGTTAAGCAATACGACTTTGTCCAGAAAAAATGGGTGTTGGGATGCATTCGCCCGCTCGGAGCAGATCAGAAGGAACTGGTCTCGACGGCTACAGTTTCCACTGATGGAGCGCTGAGACCGAATCTGAGTAAGATGTAGCGATGCATATTCTTCACGTCGTCGGCGCACGGCCGAATTTTATGAAGGCAGCTCCGGTGCTGCATGCTCTTCGCAAGAAATCCGGAATGAAGCAGACGCTGGTGCACACCGGACAGCATTATGACGCGAATATGTCCGACATCTTTTTCTCGCAACTCGAGATTCCGTCGCCCGATGCCAATCTGGGTGTCGGTTCCGGTTCGCACGCGCAGCAAACTGCCGAGATCATGAGCCGGTTCGAACCAGTTGTTGTGGAGCGAAAACCGGACGTGGTACTGGTTTACGGGGACGTCAATTCCACGGTGGCGGCGGCGTTGGTGAGTGCGAAATTAGGCTTCCGGGTTGGGCATGTGGAAGCGGGGCTTCGTTCGTTTGACTGGAGTATGCCAGAGGAGATCAACCGGGTTGTCACAGATCGGCTCGCCGATCTCTTGTTCACGCCTTCTGAAGACGGCGATACAAATCTTGCACAGGAAGGGGTTCCGGCGGAGAAGATATTTCGCGTCGGCAACGTAATGATCGATTCGTTGGTGCGGCTCCTGCCTGCCGCTATGCGAGGTCCAAAAAATGGTTTTCCAAAACGCTATGCTCTGGTGACCCTGCATCGGCCATCCAACGTTGACGATAGTAAGAGCCTGAAAAGCATTCTCCAATCACTGTTGGAAATACACCAGGACCTGGCCGTGGTTTTCCCGGTGCATCCGCGGACTCGTCAACGCATTGAGGAGTTTGGCTTCAGCGCTGGAAATCTTCACCTCACTGGGCCTTTACCTTATGTGGAATTCCTGGCTCTGCAGCACGGCGCTGCAGTCGTCATCACCGACTCTGGCGGGATCCAGGAAGAAACCACCTACATGGGAGTGCCATGTTTAACCGTGCGCAATAATACGGAGCGTCCGGTGACAGTTACGTTGGGGACAAACGTTATTGTCGGGCAGGAACGAGACAAGCTGAGTCTCGAGTTGTCGAAGATTCTTGCGGGAAAAGGCAAGAAGGGAACTATCCCACCGCTATGGGACGGTCATGCCGGGGAACGCATTGCCGATGTTCTGCAGAGCCTTTCTTGAAATCGGAATGCGATAACCACACTTGCGGACACCTCGCCGCCGGACTTTCGTGACTGGTCTTATTGCGTAGCGGAAATGTATCTTTGTATAAGTTCCGGCCGCCGAATGTCGGCTGGTACGACGCGTCGTCGTTACAGTGCTTCCGTTCGAAAAACTGAGGGGCTATCTGCAATGCAGACAACTGATATCGGACAAGAGGTTCGGACGTTTCTCACCGAGAACTTTCTGTTTGGCCGCAGCGAGGCACTCACTGACGATGTGCCGCTTCTGGGCAATGTTATCGACTCTACTGGAGTGATCGAGCTAATCGTGTTTCTCCAGGAGCGTTTCATGATCACGGTGGGTGATGAAGAAGTGACGACAGATAACCTGGGTTCTGTAAAAAACGTTGTTGCTTTCGTGGAAGGGAAGCTTCGGGGTAAATAAGACGCGGCGATAAAGACTTCTTCTTCTTCAGGGCAATCGACATCGAGTAGACAGCGCGAGCTTAGTAACCTACCGACCGTAACTCGTGGCAGTGACAAAAATTGTCACTCCGACCAACTGCATCGAGCATCGAGATTCCAATGTGCTTGTGGCTGAGGCATTTGTAAGCTAATTCATGCCGACTCGAAATTGTCTTCCACTTTCGCAATCGGTTTCTTGTTTCATTCCCAGAAGAATGTGATATTATTGTCTCGTTCGATCCCCCCCGTGGTACTTTCCCCCGCACGTTTGCTGTCTCTTACCTCATTAAAGGCGGGCTTTCCACAGGCTATGCTAAACACTGCGATCATTGGCGCGGGTCCCTATGGGTTGTCGATTGCTGCACATTTTCGAAGTCGCGGAATACCATTCCGCATCTTCGGCCGTCCGATGGATAGTTGGCGAGCACACATGCCGAAGGGCATGCTGCTCAAGTCGGATGGTTTTGCTTCGAACATTTCTGATCCAGATGATCAATTTACTTTGGGGAAGTTCTGTGCCGAAGAAGGCATCGAGTACTCCGACACAGGAATTCCAGTTCAGCTTGACACGTTCACACGATACGGACTGGCATTCAAGGAACGGATGGTGCCCGAGCTTGAAGACAAGCTAGTTGTCAGTGTTGAGCGCTCTGCTCAGGGGTATTTGTTGCAGCTCGATACCGGCGAGAGCATAAATGCTCGGAATGTAGTACTTGCCGTGGGAATCACTCACTTTGACTATGTTCCAGAAAATCTGGCACAGCTCCCGCCGGAGTTTCTATCCCACAGCTCCCGGCATAACGATGTGGAACAATTTCGCGGCCGCGAGGTTGTCGTGATTGGTGGAGGTTCCTCGGCGCTGGATTGGGCCGCGCTGTTACAAGAAGCCGGGGCGGACGTTCGGTTGGTGGCGCGACAAGAAGCCTTGAAATTTCACGGCAAGCTTACAGGGAACAAACGCTCGTTGTGGGAGCGCATCCAGCGTCCGCAAACCGGGCTGGGCCCGGGTTGGCGATCCAGCTTCTATGCAAATGCTCCTGCAGCCTTTCATCGCTTACCGGACAGTCTACGGCTGGAAATTGTCAAACGAACCCTGGGTCCGTCGGGCGGATGGTTTGTGAAAGACACAGTAATGAATCACGTGCCTCAACTACTCGGACACACCTTACAGCGAGCCGAGGTGCGAGGGCAAAAAGTTTGTCTCCAGGTTCGCGCGCAGGACGGCACGGAGCGAGCGATTCAGGCGGATCACGTCATCGCGGCTACTGGCTATCGAGTTAATCTTGATCGCTTGCACTTTGTAAGTTCAGGGATTCGCTCTAAGTTGGCCACTCTGGCGGGTACTCCCGCGCTCTCCTCGACCTGTGAGTCATCGGTACCGGGACTTTATTTCGTTGGTATTGCGGCGGCCAACAGTTTCGGTCCTGTCATGCGGTTTGCTTTCGGCGCTGACTTTGCCGCTCGCACGGTGACACGGGCTCTGACGAAATCCCTCTCCCACAAAGCGTCCCTGGTAGCGGTCCGAAGCGTGGTTTCCACAGCGGAATGAACGGACGAAGCGATCTGGAAATGGTCTTCAGTTGCTTCATGACCGTTTTCACTCGCGGAGATTGCTAACGGATACGGATGAAGAGAGAGACCATCGCAATCCACGCAGGCTATGACGGGGACCCCGCGACCAAGGCCGTCGCCGTGCCGATCTACCAGACGGTCGCATTCGAGTTTGACAGTGCCGAGCATGGTGCCGCCTTGTTCAACCTGGAAGTGCAGGGGAACATTTATACTCGTATCGGGAATCCCACAAACACGGTTCTCGAAAAGCGCATGGCCGCGCTCGAAGGTGGAGTCGATGGACTCAGCGTCAGCTCGGGAATGGCCGCGATTGAGTATTCGCTGATTAATATTGCCGAAGCGGGGAACAATATCGTTTCCACTCCGCAGCTGTATGGCGCCACTTACACACTCCTGGCTCACATTTTCCCGAAGCGCGGAATCAGTTCCCGATTCGGCGCGACCGATCGCCCTGAAGATATTGAAAAGTTGATCGATGAGAATACACGCGCAGTCTACTGCGAAAGCGTTGGGAATCCAGCAGGCAACGTGGCTGACATTGAAGGTCTGGCGCGAGTAGCGCACAAGCACGGCGTGCCGCTCATCGTTGATAACACAGTCGCTACTCCGATTCTGCTGCGGCCCATCGAGTATGGCGCGGACGTGGTCGTGCATTCGATGACGAAATTCATCGGGGGCGGCGGCACCAGTATTGGCGGAATGATCGTCGATAGCGGGAAGTTTCCGTGGCGACAACACGCCAAGAAGTTTTATATGTTGAACTCGCCCGAGATCGCCTATCACGGCGTGGTCTACGTGGACCATTTCGGAGATGCGGCGTACGTCGCTCGGTGTCGCACTGTGTGTCAGCGAAATACGGGCGCAACGCTGTCTCCATTCAACGGGTTTTTGTTCTTGCAGGGGATTCAGACCCTTGCCCTTCGGGTTGAGCGACACGTACAGAATGCGCGTGAAGTGGCGGAATTCCTGCGTGATCATCCGGCGGTGGAGTGGGTCAACTATGCCGGGTTCGCGGACAGTCCACTCTACCCGATGGCACACCGATATCTGGGCTCGAACTTCTGCTCGCTCCTGACCTTTGGTGTGAAGGGCGGCTACGAAGGGGGACGGAAGTGTTTCAACGCCTTCCAGTTGTTTAAGCGGATGGTGAACATGGGCGATGCAAAATCGTTATCCTGCCATCCTGCATCGACCACCCACAGGCAGTTGACGCCAGAAGAACAGGCGAAGGTGGGGGTTACTCCGGAGATGATCCGCCTCAGCGTAGGCATTGAACACATCGACGACATTCTTGAAGACCTTGGCCAGGCGCTGGACAAGGCTGCGAACTGAATTGCGGGAGAAGAGCACGTATCGTTGTGGGGAGATGATATGCCACTAATCATCGAGGGACGAGTTCCGACCCGTTGGGCACAAAAATCGGATTCGCGCGCTGTCGTCTCCATTGACGGTTATGTGAAGCGCGCGAAGTGCATTCATCTTGGGTTGATCAATAACATGCCAGACGCCGCCCTCGAAGATACGGAGCTGCAGTTCTTTGAGCTATTGGATATCGCGTCGGGTGACGTTCCAATATTCCTCAAGCTCTACTCGCTCACCGGAGTTCCGCGAGCTGACCGCGGACAGCGGCATCTGAATGAGTTCTACTTCGGCTTGGACGAACTTTGGAAGAGCCAGCTCGATGGCGTCATTGTTACCGGAACTGAGCCACGCCAGCCCGACTTGCGGCAGGAATCATACTGGTCAGCTCTCACCGATGTCCTGGACTGGGCCGAACGCAACACTGTTTCTACGGTCCTGTCTTGTTTGGCGGCGCACGCTGGTGTTCTGCACAGCGATGGTATTCAACGCCATCTACTTTCTGACAAACAGTTCGGTGTCTTTGAGTCGACAACAGTCTCTGACCACGAACTTACAAGACATGCCACACCACTCCTACGGTTTCCGCATTCTCGATGGAATGAATTGAAGGAAGACGCGCTAACCGCCTGCGGCTATGAGGTGCTCACGAAGTCGGATCAAGCCGGGGTTGACGTTTTTGTGAAGCAAAAGAAGAAGAGTCTATTCGTCCATTTCCAGGGTCACCCGGAGTATCAGGCCGAGACATTGTTCAAGGAATACCGTCGAGATATAAAGAGATTTCTGCGGGGAGAACGGGAAAACTATCCCACGATGCCGCACGGATACTTCGACCAGGGCGCGGCCCGGATCCTCACAGATTTTCAACGGATGGCTGTTGCGGATCGGCGTGAAGAGCACCTGGCGTTATTCCCCGAAGCGGTTGCCAGGACGTTGCAAAAGACATGGCAGTCCTCGGCGACGTGCATATACCAAAACTGGTTGCAGTATGTATTTGCGAAAACCGCGGAGGCGTCCCAGTTCGCGCCCGTCACAGATTCGTATGGCGAAGGAAAAGGCTCTGCCGTACTGTAACCAGGATTTGATGCCACATTTTGTCCAGGAAATGACTGCTCCAACTCCGACTGTTGAAGAACAGGCCTCTGAGATTCTGCGGACGCTGCCTGCGTGCATCAGCGACGTGGTGACGCCATGGGCTGAGAGATCGCCTGAGAAGCCGGCTCTGGTCGAAGCCTCGGGCAGCTGGACGTACCAGCAGTTGGCATCCGCCATCTCTGAGACGAAGAGACGACTTCGAGAATGGGGCATGCGCCCGGGTGATCGCGTGATGATTGTGGGTGAGAATTGCCGCGAGTTCGTAGCGCTCCTACTCGCTGCGGCCGGGATGGATGCGTGGCCAGTACTGGTAAACGCAAATCTATCGGCGCGCGAGATCGACGAGATCCGGGACCACTGCGGAGCGCGCCGTGTTTTCTACACCGCCAGCGTGTCGACTCATGCAACGGAGCACGCTAGCCGCCACGGCGCTGCGGTCGAGGCGGTTGAAGGGTTGGGAACGGTCGGCATCGGTCACCTTAACGAGAGTGTGGAACCGGAACCGATGGAGGTGAACATCGCGGACCGTGTGGCCGCGTTGATCTACACGTCCGGCACCACCGGCGTGCCGAAGGGCGTCATGCTGAGCCATCGCAATCTATTATTTCTCGCGGCTGGATCCGCCAGGATACGGGCACTTACGGCTGACGATCGTTTTTACGGCATTCTCCCAATGTCGCACGCAGTGGGACTCTCAGTAGTCCTGCTGGGTTCATTGCTGAGCGGGGCGTCACTTTATTTATCAGCGCGATTTGATCCCATGAATGCTCGCCTCACTCTGGAGAGGGAGCAGCTTACGGTAATTCTCGGCGCTCCAGCTACGTTTAATCAATTTCTTCAGTATGCAAAATTCAGAAACGTGCAGTCCCTGAAGTTTCCTGCGCTTCGAATCATTGCCTCTTCCGGAGCGCAACTCCATGCTTCGACCAAGTCGGGGACGGAGAGTCTTTTCGGCATGCCGCTTCATAATGGATATGGCGTTACAGAGTGCTCTCCAACTATTGCCCAGACCCGCGTGGAGTCTCCTCGTAGCGACACTTCGATCGGACCACCGTTTCCCGGAGTTGAAATCAAGTTGGTTGGGCCCGACCGCAAAGCAGTACCCGAGGGAGAAGCCGGGGAGCTATGGGTGCGCGGACCGAACGTGATGAAGGGCTATTATCGTGCCTCTGAGGAAACAGCCGCCGCGATCGACGGCGAGGGATGGTTCAACACTCGCGATCTCGCCCGCCTGGAAGATGGAAATCTGTTTATCGTCGGCCGGACTAAGGACTTGATCGTCCGCCGTGGTTTTAACGTTTATCCCGCGGAAGTGGAAGCGGTATTGAATGCTCACCCTGCAGTCGTTCAGTCCGGAGTGATTGGACGCTCGGTGGAAGGGGACGAGGAGGTCATCGCCTTCCTTCAGCTTCTGCCGAACACCGCGGTGACAGCTGCAGATATTGCAGAGTATGCTGCGCAGCACCTCGCGCAGTACAAACGGCCGTCGCAGATTCTTCTCGTTCCTGAGATGCCGCTCACACCGACCGGGAAGGTTGTCAAAGCTGAGCTTGCCAAGATGCTGGAACATTCTTCCGTCCCGCTGAAGAAAGCGGGAACGTCCAGCCTATAGCGGAACCTCGATCAGGATAGGACCTTCGCTTTCAAATCCTTCGCGAAGCGCTTTCGCAAAACCCTCCAACGAATTCACGCGCGTTGCAGGTACACCCATGCCCCGTGCCATGTGTACCCAGTCAAGATCAGGGCGCCCGATCTCGAACATGTCTAACGCGCGTTGGCCGGGATTCCCCACACCCAGATAAGAAAATTCACGCTTGAGGACTGCATAATCGCGATTGGCGAAAACGACCGTCGTGACCCTGAGTCCTTCGCGAGCCATCGTCCACAGTGCCTGCAACGTATACATCGCGCTCCCATCTGCGGTGAGGCACAGTACGCGACGGTCCGGGCATGCGACCGCGGCACCCACGGACAGAGGCAGAGCGATCCCAATCGAGCCGCCCGTATTGCCCAGCCAATCGTGTCGGGGAGCGGCTCTGGTGGCGGCCATCATTCCTCGTCCCGAAGTCATGGACTCATCCACTACGATCGTATTCTCGGGCAGGAGCGCGCCTACGACCGCTGCGAGGCCCTGCAGAGTAATGCTCCCGCTCGGAAGTGCAGGCCGCTCAGTCTTCTGGAGAGCCGCCATTTCTTGATGCGGCGACAAAGCTGACTCGACCGCTTCCAGAGCGCCGACATAATCCTCACCCGGACTTGCCAGCGTGAAGATCTCGCAATCCGGTGAGGTGAAAACACTGTCTTTCCCAGGTTGAGCGAAATATCCGATCGGAGCTTGGGCACCCACCAGAACCATCTGACGAAAACCTTTTAGCTGCTCGACCGCCATTTCACGAACATATTGAATCCGTTCGACTGACGGGACACCAGCGCCTCTCTCAAGCCGCGGCACAGGATACGGCGCAAGCAGTCTTGCGTGCGTAGCGGTCGCAACGCGACCAGCCACCGCCAGGCCTTTGCCGAAGAGACCATTCCCGGACATCAAAATCGCGGTCGGCGTGCCGGAGCGGAGCATGGCAGCTGCGCGGTCGATCGTAGCGGCCGCAGGTAACGGAGGCTTAGGTAAAGAGGGAAGCGCTGCCACTGTTCCGCCGTTGGTCCAGGCCACATCGGCGGGCAGGATCAACGTAGCAATCTGGCCGGGTACAGCGCGTGCAGCAACGATCGCGTCGGCTACGTCGCGTCCAACTTCAGCCGAGGAGAGAGATGTACGCAACCATCTGGAATAAGGCCGCGCGATTGCTTCGATATCGGAGGCCAGTGGAGTGTCGTGGCGTAGATGATAAGTTGCGTGTTGGCCAACCAGATTGATGATCGGTACCTGAGCCCGGCTTGCATTGTGTAGATTCGCGGTGCCATTCGCCAGGCCGGGGCCGAGATGCAGGAGCGTGCACGCCGGCTTTTCAGCCATCCGGGCGTAGCCATCGGCCGCTCCAGTAACAACGCCTTCAAAAAGACCGAGCACGCAACGCATGTCCGCGATCTTGTCGAGTGCAGCGACAATGTGCATTTCGGATGTGCCGGGATTGGTGAAGCAGATGTCAACCCCTCCGGCGAGCAGCGTGCGGATTAGACTTTCTGCGCCATTCATTTTTTTAAGACACCCTTGTCCGCAGGTAAAAACGGTTCAGGACTCGCACGAATAACTCCAGCTAGCGCCCCGCCAAGTAGCCGCCGTCGAGAATGAGGGACTGGCCGGTCATGAAAGATGCGCGGTCCGAGCACATCCAAACCACGGCTTCGGCGATTTCAACCGGCCTTCCCAAACGGCCGATGGGATGGCAATTGAGAACGTGTTTCTGAATTTGCGGAACGCGAAAGACCCGATCGACCATAGGAGTTTCGGTAAATCCGGGGCACACGGCGTTGATTCGAATCCCACTCTTGGCATTTTCCAGCGCTGCGCTCTTCGTTAAGCCGATTACTCCATGCTTGCTCGCACTGTAGGCGGCTGCCCCGACAGAACCGATCAGTCCTGTTACCGACCCCATATTTACGATCGCGCCGCCAGCCCCCTGCTTGAGCATCTGCTGAATCTCGTACTTAAGGCAGAGCCAGACCCCTTTCAGGTTGATGGCGATAATCAGGTCCCAGTCTTGTTCGGATTGTCTGACGATTGGTACCCAAGTGCCCTCAATCCCAGCGTTGTTGAAAGCGATGTCAACATGGCCAAATTTCTCCACCGCTTTTTTTATGAATAGCTCAACTTCGGTTGCTTTCGAAACATCAGTCTTTACAAACAGGCCATCACCGCCCGCGGCATGGATCAGTTCGATCGTCTCTTCGCCTTCCGGTTTGCGCCGTCCGGCAACCACCACTTTGGCACCCGCCTTGGCGAAAAGTACGGCAGCATCGCGGCCAATACCCGAGGTTCCACCAGTCACGAGCGCGACTTTGCCGTCCAATTCCGTTGTCTGAGTTTCCTGCACGAATCAGACCTCTCAAGTCAGAACGAGAGTTTAGGCTGGCGATGAAGCTTCCGTCAAACGGATATCCCCGAGCGTTTGATTGAGAAGAGAGGTGAGCTCACGTGTTATTTTCTATTGTAGGGGCGCTCGCATGTAGAGTTGAGAGGAGAATGAAGCATGGAAACGCGCGCCGTTTCTGATGGTGTAGTTGGGGACGCAAAGGAAAAACTCGTGGGCGCGTGGAAGTTAGTGTCCGCTTCGAGCACAACATCCAGCGGAGAGCGAAACGAAACTCCCTATGGCGCGAAGCCTTTAGGTTTTCTCACTTATACGGCAGATGGCAGGGTGACAGCCATGATCAGCTACGAGGGTAGAAAGTCTCTCTCCGTTGGCGGCGGGACCGTCGAAGAACAGGCCGAGGCCTTTAAGACATTTCTTGCTTATGCTGGACGTTATACGTTTAGTGGTGACAAAGTGACCCATCACGTCGAAATTTCTTCGATTCAGAACTACGTGGATCGGGATCTGGTCCGGAGCGTCAAATTCCAAGGTGATCAAATCACATTGATCACACCGCCGACGCGCGTGAACGGAAAAAATCAAACTATTGAATTGGTTTGGCAACGCCTGCCAGTCGGTTCTTGATCTGCGCAACTCCTGCAAAGTGTTGATCGCATTGAACTCGAATTGCTTTTCCTTGTATGTTTAATATCATATTGAATCCACAATGTCTTGTGTCGCTCGCCGCCGGAATTTGCGCGGACTTGCTGTGCTAGACTTTTAATGTTTTCGGCATATTTCTCCAATGAAATCTGATCATCTTGCCGGCAGGTGAAGATTGTCCAAGGTTATCGCTCCCGTCAAAAAGGTGGTTTTCAGCGAGGAAGTTCTACAGGACCCATATCCCACATACGCTCACTTGCTCGAAGAGGGCCCGCTGCATTACGTCGACGTTGGCAGCAAGTGGGCCGTTTGGTCGATCTTCAGCCATGCCGAGTGCTCTTCCGCTGCCAAAGACCCCAGGCTTTCCGCAAAACGCGCGCAGCAGATGTTATTGCCTCTGCCACTCAGCCGTCAGGCTGAGTTCAGCGAACTTGTGCGCATGCTCGGATTATGGCTGATCTTTATGGACCCGCCGGAGCACACCCGTCTCCGTAAACTTCTCAATAAGGGATTTTCGCCCGCCGCAATCGAAGGCCTGCGTCCGCAGGTCGAAGTCATCGTTGATCGAATGCTGAAGCCTCTGCAGCATGGCTCCGAAGTGGACCTGATGCGTGAGTTTGCCAACCCCATGCCGGTGCGCATTATTTCGGAAATGCTCGGAGTACCGCAGGAACTGCACGACACATTTGTCAATTGGTCGCGGGCCATCGCCGTGTTTCGCGGCAGTCCAAATCGCACCGTGGAACAGGCGCAGGCGGCGCAAGATGCTCTTTTCGCGCTAACCGATTTTTTCCGAACGACCGTTGCGGAAAGGAGACGCAACAAAGGGACCGATCTGATCAGCCTTCTCATCGACATCGAGGAAGAAGGAGAAGTGCTGACGGAAGAGGAACTCTATGCTCAGTGTATTGCGCTGCTTTTTGCCGGACACGAAACGACGCGAAATCTTATTGGCAACGGAATGTATACGCTGCTCAAGCACCCGCAAGAGACGGCGGAGTTACGAGAGAAGCCGGAGATGATCCGCACGGCCGTCGAGGAACTGTTACGTTATGAAAGCCCCGTACAGTTCACGGCTCGCGTGCTCAAGGAAGATATCGAGATCTGTGGCCAGCGCATACCGAAAAAGTGGTCGATCCTATGCATGCTCGGTGCGGCTAACCGCGATCCCAAGCGATTCGAGGAACCCAACCGCCTAGATCTGAAGAGGCTAAACAATCAACACCTGGCATTTAGTGCCGGTCCACACGCTTGTATCGGCGGTCAACTCGCGCGTTTGGAGGGTCAGGTTGCTTTGCTAAATCTGGTGCAGCGCTTTCCCAGGATGAAGCTCACAGGCCCACGACCAGAGTGGGCTTCCACGTTTGGATTCAGGGGCCTCAAGAGTCTCCCGGTAGTTCTGTGAAATATTCGCTTAAGGTGCCGAGGCATAGCTCGGAGAGTAATTAATAGATTTCCGTGATGAAACGAAGAGGTACGTGCTGTTTAAAACTGCTATCTTTCACGAATGCGTGATTGCCGAGCATTGGGGGATTGCCTCGAGTAGCTGCGATCAAAACACTGGTAACCAAAAGTGAGCATGCGCTTAAATCCCTGCCTTAGCAAAAGCGCAAACCACGCCGATCTCCCGATCGAATCTCGACCGGCAGTTTTCCACATTGTAAATAACAGTTGCAGCCTGTCCCGGTGAGTTAAGTGAATTCTGATTCCGCTTTCAGCAACTGTTGTGTACATTCGTCGCTCCAAGTAAGCGGAGCGAAAATCCTTGCGTAGGGCCTCCAGTAAAGATAAAGGAATGGAATGTTCGACAATAGCATTTGGGACAAACAGTGGCAGTTCGCCAACTTGCATTAAACTTGCGAGCAAAAGCGTATCTTCGCCTCTGAGTGCGATCGGATCAAACACGGGAGTCTCCATATCCGCTCTCGTGCGTCGAATCGCGAATCCAGCCGTGTTTAAGTATCTAATTCGGCCATCCGGCTGAAGCACGTGATCCTGAAAAGTTGTCAATCTTAGTTCTTCTGCTCGTCCGACCAGGCTTGAGCAATCTCCACTAAGCCGCAGCTGAAAGCAATCGTGCTGGGGAAATTTCGAAATCGCTGAGTGTAATGCCGCGAGACAGTTGGTCCGCAGCCTGCCATCGGCATCCACAAACAGCAGCACGGCGCCTTGAGAAGCTCGAACACCTCGATTCCGTGATGCCGGGATGCCGGCGTGGGATTGTTTGACTAAGGTTAGGGAATAACCTTGGTTCGGAGTGCGAATAAATTCCGGAGTAGGGTCTGTGCTACCGTCATCCACCACAATGACTTCGAAAGTGGGGGCGTCGGTCTGGTGGCGCAAGGATTCCAGACACTGAACGAGCGGACCCCAATCATTGTAGACGGCTACGATAATGCTGAATTCTGGAGCCATGGACGAAGTGAACGATCGTGAATTATCGCTCCTAGTTTGCGATAGTCAGCCCAACACCTTGCTGACTGTAGGATTGCACACTCAACAGGAAAACCCAATCCCGTTTGCGTGACTTTGGTCACACGCCTAGTTACGCTGTTCTATCCTTGAAGCAGCTGGTAGTGTTCGAAGCAAGGAAGCAAGAAAGAAGATCCGCGATACATTATGCTCGGCCAGACTTTGTCTGGATGGAGGACCTGGGGATGCAGGATCGAAATAACCTTATCCCGCGCGGCTCCGGCTGGGACCTGCAACAAGCCTTGGCGATAAAGGTTGTCGGACAGATTGTTGGGAGAGGCACCGTGCGGGCAGCAACCCGTGTTTCTCTTGACGCCGTGGCGCGCCGCAAATGCCGAAGCGTCCTCGAACGTTTCGACAACGAACATTCGTAAGCAGCATGTGCTCGGATTGCTCGGTGCATCCGTTCTGGCCGGAAACTTGATTGCCGGTCTGTGGTCGCGCCCATTTATTTGAAAGAATGGGCGATCACGAAGCCGCCATCAAACACTACCGAAATGCGGCAGCACGGACAAAGAGCATTCCAGAACAGAATTACCTCATGACGCAAGCAGCGCGATTGGCTGACGATTAACCCGCGTGGTCGGGCAACCGAAAATGGGCTTCGAGGAAATCGATGGATGATCTCTCCGAAGCGAACTTCTGGCCCGGAATGGTTTCCGGTTTGCTCCTAACTCGGGCGTTTCAAGAGACCTCACGCTTCTCGCGGCGACCCAAGCAGGTCATTTCAAATCGAGTGGTGAGGAACTGCTAGCTGTTCGTTATCGGGCTAAGGCCATTCCTTGGGAAGATCGATCATGACGACCTGCGAGTTTTCGCGTAAGCGGTCGAAGACGATTTGTTTCCCGTCGCTTGTGACGTCGAAGGTCCGCATGGTGGCTCGGTTTTGCAGCTTGGTGAGGGGGCGCGACTTCATCGAGGCGAGATCGAGTAGCCAGAAGTCCTGCGATGCGAGCAGTCCCTGCATGTAGATCAGACTCCTGCCATCGGGCGAGAAGCGCACGTGCTCGCCCAAGCGCCGCAGGCTGATATGTGGCATTTCAACGCTGGTTCCATCCGGACGTACCGCAAGCAGCGGAGCGAATGTGCTCACATTGGTGCCCGCATATACGATCAGTCTTCCATCCGGAGACCAGACCGGATTGAGTGCCGGCCCGCTGACCAAGCGAACTGGTGATCCGCCTTCCAACGGAATCTTGAAGAGCCCGAGACCGGTGGCGTCGCTGCCACCAGTAACGACCCACTTGCCATCCGGCGACCAGCAACTCGAACCCTGGGCGACAATTCCCTCCGCGATGGGCTGGAGTTCTGCGCCGTCTGAAGAGATCACATGGAGTTGGCGTTTCCCGTCCCGCCGCAGCACAATGGCTACGCGACTCCCATCCGGCGAAACAGCGGGCGTCTCAAACAAGGCACCATCGGCGCCCTTCCAGATCTCAGTCGCCTGTCCGTCCCGAAGGCGCCACAGTCCGTCGCCCGTCCCCAGGGAAGATAAATAAAACAGCGACGAACCACCGAAACGAGGCGCCAGAGCCCGGACGTTCGGCACTGGAAACGGTTTTACGTCGTGTTCTTCGGCGACGCGATCAAGAATTGGAACCGTCCAAAGTGCCGCGACCGGATTGCTGATGGTGGCCACCAGCTTACGGCCGTCCGCGCTGGCTTGCACCGACGTATATTGCTCAAGACCGACGCTTGCCCGCAGCGAATCCTTCCGTTTCAGATCAAACGCCCACAGCCAGGGCCCTGAACCGTCCTCGTCCCGCGCCACGTAGAATACTGTGCGGTCGCCGACCGGCGTGGGATAGGCAATGTCTGTGTTGCGTTGAGTGAGGCGCTCTGGACTCCCGCCGGCCGGGTCGATGCGCCATAAGTCCATCTCCCTTGTCGCTGGTGTCCCATGAACGAAATAGATCCAACGGCCGTCCGGAGACCAAGTTGGAAAATGATTGTGAAGTCCCGGCAGGTCGCCGAATATCCGCCGCGCATTGGCGCCGGTGCGATCCGCCACGAACATGGGGTCGCCCTTGGTGAAGGTATGATAGACAATCCGCTCGCCGTCCGGTGACCAGGCCAGGTTGGCGGTGTCCTCGCCCAGGAAATTACGCGGCGCTCCTCCGGTCAGGGGTATTAGCCTCAGCCGCAGCCCTACATCACCACCGCCGACCCAAATCTCCGAGCCGTCGCCGGAAAAACCGACGCTTCGTAAAGGCCCAGGTAACGGCCCCGCCTTTCCCTGGGTCAGATTAATCAGACGTCCGGTACCCACCTGGGTGAGCCATACATCGAAGGGGCCGTCATGATCGGAGATAAAAGCCACGAACCTGCCATCCGGCGAGATCGCCGCTTCCACGCTCTCAAAGTCGGTCACGCGCGCGAAATGCGCTTTTTCGAGCGGGTTAGCCGGTGCTGCCGCCGGCCGAACCATTTCCCAGCCCGCAGTTCCCATCAGCAGTGCAGCGGCTATAACCCACGGGATCCACGCTCGCTTTGACTTCGGCTGCGGCACTCTCTTCGCAGTCGACGTTCCTGTCGAGGTTTCGCTGAGCGATTCAATGGCAAACGCCAGATCACTCGCCGACTGGAATCGTCGCGCGACATTCTTTTCCAGGCATCGCGCAAGAATCCGTTGTAGTTCCAGCGGACCTTGCCAGCCAGTATCGTTCAGCGGCTGTGGCTCTTCGCGCAAAATGGCGGTCATCGTTTCCGCGGGCGTCTCGCGTTTGAAAGCGCGCTTGCCGGTGAGCATCTCGTACAACACTGCACCGAAACTGAAAATGTCCGATCGGGCATCGCACGGTTCCCCCCGTACCTGCTCGGGCGACATGTAGCCTACGGTACCCATCACCATGCCCGGCAAAGTCGCCGGGTTCGTCAGCGTGAGCGCGGTTTCGTGGTTTTCCTCCGGCCTGACCAGCTTCGCCAGCCCAAAATCCAGCACTTTAATCCGTCCGTCACGAGTGACAAACACGTTCTCCGGTTTCAGATCCCGGTGCACGATTCCTTTCTCGTGCGCCGCCGCAAGTCCGTGCGCGATACCGAGCGCGTATTCGATCGCGCGCCGCATCGGCATCGGCCCTGATACGAGTTTGTCGCGCAGTGTTTGTCCTTCAAGAAATTCGCTGACCAGAAATGGTGCACCGTCGTGCTCACCAATGTCATGGATTCCCAGGATGTTCGGATGGTTCAGCGCCGCAATCGTGCGCGCTTCCTGTTCGAAACGCCGCAGTCGGTCGGCATCATTAGCCAGCGCTTCTGGCAACACTTTGATCGCGACATCACGCCCGAGCCGCGTGTCGCGTGCGCGGTACACCTCGCCCATGCCGCCGGCTCCTACTGGCGATACGATCTCGTACGGCCCGAGTTTGGTGCCCGAGGTTAGCGCCATCGATGCGCGCAATTATAGCCCGTACGAGTTCCAGAGAATGCCTACCAATTCTGGACGCTTAGTCGGGCAAGCCTTACCTTAGCGGATCAGCGAAGATTTGCCCGTAATTACCGACTTGCCTATGCGGTTGGATAAGACAGCGAACTGTGGAGACGCTTTCAAGGCTTGAGCATCGTAATTACTTCAGCTTCGTCTAGCTTGGTCGGAAAAGATCACTCGCTGCACGAGCCATGGAGACCTCCCTCACTTCAAGCCTTCCACCAGATAGAGGTCGGACAGAATGCGGTGATAGCCATATAAGCATGACTTGCCGTCAGGAGTGATAAGGATGGGACCAATGCGGCTTACACCTGCTGAATCGGAAGGCATGAGTTCTTTCCACAGAGTCTTGTGTCCCGTTGACAAATCCAGACGATAGACTTTGGCAGGTAGATCTCCGGGCTTATAGAAATAAATCGCTTTTGCATCGTCACTCCATTGAATCGGTTGCTCTCCCATGTCAATACCTGGAACGGCCTTCGGTTCTCCGCCTGCAACCGGGTAGAAATACGCCCTTTCATCCGGGCCGACGCCAACCACCTGCTGACCGTCCGGAGAAAGGACCAACACGAGAGGATCGATTCCCTCTGGGGAGATCGGGATCGGCTTTTCCTCGGAGGAATTCTGGAGGTAAATACGGGCAGCGTGACCGGGTTCCTTGCCGGAGAAAATAAAGCGGCGGCCATCTGGAAGCCACCTCGCCCGGCTGTGATTGATGGAATCGTGAGTAAGAGGCTTGGCCTCGCCGGGCCCGGTGGGAAGAAGAACGAGTTGGGCAGGCGGGGTGGGCGGACTGGCAATCACCCATTTGCCATCCGGCGACACGGCGATGGCAAGGCCGTCCCCCAAGCGGACGGCCGACGTGTCACCGATCTTTCTCTGATAAACGGAGTAGTTCGGACCTCCGCCTTCACCTGCCTCGGTGAAGAGCAACTCCTTGCCATCCGATGAGATGTCTGATGGGTACGAGTAGTCGAACCACGACAGATCACGTTCCTTGTTCTCGCCAGAGGCCAGACCAATTAGTTCCCGTCGCCAGGTGTCTCGGGAAAGGAGTACGCGCCCATCCTGCCAAATATCCTGCAGCGACAGAGTGTCAGGAACCCGTGCAATGAGCCGGTCGTGCCCGCTCAACGTGGCACCGTAAATGGCGCGTTTAAGCCCGAGGCGGTCAGCGGTGAACCATACTTCGCGACCGTCAGCGGACCACGCCAGTCCCTGTATGGTTTGGAGGTCGGTAGCCAAAGTCTTAACGTTTCCGCTCAGGTCCACAACGCGGAGAGAACCTCCATCATCGCCCGGTAGAGGATGGTCCAGAAATGCCACAAGTTCGCCTTTTCTAGAAACCCGTGGATGGCTGATCCAGCCTGAGGTTTCGTACAACACTCTTCCGATGGGGAACTCCAGACGGTTTCGACCGTTAACATCCCGGACGATCGCCAAGTTATTGCCATCCGGTGACCAGTCTGCCCATTGGACGTTTTCCAGTACAGGGCGTGGGGACCCACCGTTGAGTGGCACTCGGGCCAGCGTGCCCATCTGGGCATAAACTCCGGATGGGCGGCTGTCCATCGACACCGCAATTTCTCCGGATGAGGAGATAGCCAACAGCGCAGCTCCAGCGAGATTAAGCGACCTCGACTGCGGACTTTCAGGGCTGGTAATGAATAGATCAATCGGAGATCCCTCCCAGGAAGCCCCGTAAACAACCGACTGTCCGTTGGGCGTGAAATGCGCGGATCGAATAGTACCTCGGCGAAAGGTGAGCTGATGGTAGAGGGGCTGCGACATCGGCATCCAACTGGCGCGGAGAAACCAGCCCGCACCCGCGCCTAGCAGGAGCGCCGCGCAGGCGATCAGTCCCATTGATCGGATGGAATGTGTCTTTCTGGCCGAGGCGTTTGCAGGTGCTAACAGTACTACGGCCTCCTTCGCTGAGACCGAACTCTGCGCCGACGCATTCCGGTTTGAATCCAAGTCGCGTTTCAAGCGCCTCAATTCGGCGCGTATTTCAGAAGCCGTCTGATAGCGCAGCTCGCGATCCTTTTCAAGCGCACGGCCAATTATGCGGTTGAGGTCAGATGGCAAGATGGGATTGAGCTGTGGCGGCGTAGGGACGCGGTTGAGGATGGCATCGAAGATGACGGCGGAGGTGCTGCCGCCGAAGGCCACTGTGCCGGTACACATCTCGTACATTACTGCGCCAAACGAAAATAGATCCGTGCGGGTGTCGAGTTCTTCTCCTCGCGCCTGCTCGGGGGACATATAGGCAACTGTGCCCACGGTACTGCCGGGACTGGTGAGTTGTTCATCCCTGACATCGGCTATGGTTGAGCCGGTCATTGAAGCAGTAAGATTTCGGCTCGCGTTAAGCTTGGCAAGCCCGAAGTCGAGAATCTTCGCCTGTCCCCGACTGGTGATGAAGATATTGGCCGGCTTGATGTCACGATGCACAATGCTGCGGCTGTGGGCTGCGTCGAGTGCGTCGGCAATCTGAATGCTAAGCTCCAACAACTCGTCTATCTTGAGCGGGCGGTTCTCAACCTTGTGCTTGAGCGTCTGACCATCCAGAAACTCCATCGCGATAAATGCTTGTGCATCTTGCTCGCCGACGTCGTAGATGGTGCAGATGTTGGGATGATTGAGGGCGGAGGCGGCCTGCGCCTCTCGACGGAAGCGACTGAGAGATTGCGGGTCGCGCGCTACTTCGTCAGGCAGGAACTTCAGAGCGACGAACCGGTGCAGCCGAGTGTCCTCAGCCTTGTAAACTACGCCCATGCCGCCACCACCGAGCTTCTCGATGATGCGGTAGTGCGAGATGGTCTGGTCGATCACAATGAGCCGTCGCTTGCGGGCCGCTACATCTTACGGAGACGGCATCTGCTAGTCAACGGATCCCGCGATTCGGTAGTGGCTCAATTGAGCCACTACCCGCGATTCTGGATAGATCGTCGGCAAACTTACCTTGGAATTACTTCCCGCTTGCCCGTCATGGGAGCGTAATCCCAGTCGCAGATGCATTGCCTGCGGCCATGATCCACTACAGGTGCTAGTCTGACGTAGTAGCCGATGAACAACCGCGACCTGCAGGCGACTTGGAAGTATCACGACGGCACGAAGCACTCCTACTGGAGTATCCGTAACAGTCCTCATTTTCTGGACTGGGCGAATCGGCCGCAGCCTTTCAAAATCTATCCGAAGATAGAGCCGCT
>JBAVQD010000064.1:0-26151 GCA_049693675.1 Candidatus Sulfotelmatobacter sp.
TCGGACCGCGCAGGTCTCCGCTCCGGCAGCAACGACGCTGAATGTTGCCCAGCAGAGAATCAACATCAACGGAAGGTGGGCCAAATGTGGTGAGCACAGGTGGGCCAAGGCAGGTTGTCAAACGCAAAGGACAAACGGATCATCCCATGAGCCGGAGATCTTTATCTGCTGCGAGCACGTGAATATGTTCGGCATTCATTGCAACGACCTTCAGGCATCAGTTTAATACGCACGTGCGTATTATAAATTACATGCAGCCTTCACTTCGCGAAGACATTCTCAAAGCCGGCCTCAAAGTGATGTTCCGGTCTGGATATGTGGGGGCGTCGGTGCGCGATATTTGCGGCGTGGCAGGCGCTCCCCACGGTTCGTTTACGAATCACTTTCGCTCCAAAGAGCAATTCGCCAAGGAAGTTCTAGACCGGTATTTTGCCAACCTTCAAAGGCATGTCCGAGAGGCTTTGGACGACAAATCTCTTACTCCCCGGCAGCGTCTAGAGCGTTATCTGGAGATCATCAGTGGCGTCCTGGCAGACGAGAAGTGGAATCGCGGTTGTCTGATTGGTGACTTCAGCCTTGAGACCGTCTCTCAGAGCAAACCTTTACGCCAAAGACTGGAAGCAATCTTTAAGGAGTGGCGTGCGCCGTTTGCTTCATGTATCGCTGAAGCCCAAGCCATCGGTGAGATCGATTCAACATTTGACCCTACAGATCTCGCCGAATTCCTCCTCTCTTCGTGGGAAGGGGCAATTCTTCGCATGAAGGTGGAACGCGGACCTGCCGCGCTAGATCGATTCCGAAAAATCATCTTCCAAACCGTATTCAAGGAGCAGAAATGACGATCCATTCTGATATTGCGCTGCCGCAGGTCAAGGTTCTGAATTCCACGATGGCGTACCGTGAAGCGGGGGACAGCGAAGCCCCCGTCGTGGTCTTTCTGCACGGCAACCCGACCTCATCCTACATATGGCGGAAGATTCTTCCGATGGTCGCGCCAGTGGCGCACTGCATCGCACCGGATCTAATCGGGTTTGGGCAATCGGGAAAACCCGACATCGAGTACCGGTTCTCCGATCACGTGCGGTACCTCGATGCGTTCCTCGAACAGTCAGGAATCACCTCAGCGTTCGTGATCGCGCAAGACTGGGGATCTGGACTGGCATTCGACCTGGCAGCTCGCCGGCCCGGCTTTATTCGCGGACTAGCTTTCATGGAGTTCATCCGGCCGATGCCTACGTGGAATGACTTTCATCCAGATCAGATTGAAACCTTCCAGAAATTCAGGACTCCCGGTGTTGGCGAGGAGATGATCCTTGAAGGCAATGCATTTGTCGAAAAAGTGCTTCCTGTAGCAACCGTTCGGAAGCTGACAGAAGAGGAGATGTCTGTTTACAGAGCACCTTTTCCGACTCCTGCATCGCGAATACCTACTTGGCGATTTCCGAACGAGCTGCCGATCGAAGGCAAACCAGCTGACGTTTATTTGACGATGGAGAAAGCACATCACGCTCTGGCTGAGTCGTCTTATCCGAAGCTGCTTTTCGTGGGGAATCCAGGCGCTCTGATCTCGCCCGCTTTCGCTGACAGCTTTGCGAACGGACTCAAGAACTGTAGAGTGGTACTGCTTTGCTCTGGCTTTCACTATCTGCAGGAGGATCATCCGGATGTCATTGGTTCCAATATCAAAGAATGGCTCATCGATTTGGGCATCGGTTCCAGTCCAAGGCAGAAAGTGAAGTTGTCATGAACCGAAATCTGATCTTTCTGTGTGCGGCATCGATTCTTGGAGGTACTGCTTTGACACGTTTGCATGCACTGTACCCGCTGTCGCAGGCGACCATGGTGATGCCTGCCCTATCAATACCGCATTGTCAGGAGAGCTCATGTCGATGGATGTCGCGATTTGGCGCCATCCCATACCGAACTCTCCCCAACTCTCCTCGTGTGCCTTCGCACACCCCATTGCTACGAACTGCTCGCGTGTCCATTGGGTCGCTCGCGCAAGATTGGAAGAGCCCGTCAATCGCGGCCCGATATCGTCGAACAATGCGGTTGCATAATCCATGATCCGTGAATGCTGCAATCCCTCGCTGCGAATGCGCGAATACATGTCCAAATCAACCCGTTCGCTTACAGGTTGCACTGCGTGTTGAGGAGTCTGCCCGGTTCCATCGGCGCAACAGCATTGGTCACTGCCAAGAAAATGAAGACTAGAACGATGCTGCGAGCCTCGAACAATCTTTTCATCTCCTTAGCATGTCACCACAGCGCATCTTTCGTTTTGAATTCAGTTAACATATTTGTTGATCTCGATTGTCATGACTGCCGTTGTGCTACAGATGTGGAATCCCGTTAGAGGAGATCCGGCGGTGCCAGATTCAGGAGAGTAAATTGACGCTCGCTGATGTCGGCTGAGCCGAACTCTTTTGAGGAGGTCTTCAATGAGCGCGTGACCACCAGTTCGTCACTGATGGTGATCCCATTTTGGAAGATGGTGTACCCGACCCAGTGGGCTGATCCCGGCGTAACGTCTACGGTATATTCTTTGCCGTCCTTCTTCACTTTGATCTGCTTCTGGTCATTTGCAAAGACTCCATCTCCACTCCCTTCGCGCTTCAGCATGACTTCATGGTTGGCCGAGTCGGTTTGTACCACCGATATAAGTTGCGTACCCGGCGGTCCCAATTCCCAAGGCACCGGCAGCTCTACCTTCCACGTCATTCCTGGAACGATAGGTCCGGATGGATGTCCCCATAGGAACGCATCGAAAGCTACTCCGCTGTCGTCGAGGTACGCTTGGCACTTACCTGTATCTCCCGAGCAGTATGTAGCACCACTATCGCGACTCTCCACAGTTGTGGAGGAGCTGCCAAGTCCGTCGTATCTGTCGCGCAAGAGAAACCTCGGGCGTTCGGGGGTCGCGTCAAGTACTTCATAGAGAGCACTCCCTCCAATGCGCCTGGCATACTCGTCGATTCCTCCTCCTTTATATGACACGATCTTTGCGAATACATTTCCGAATTTCTGGCCGACTGCAAGCTTCAGTCCGAAATATACTGTTGCATCGGCAGTCTGCGATGAGGTTTGCTTTGAGATGGCATGCTCTGCATGACTGTAAGCCGTCAGCTGCGATGCAGCGCATGCGATTACGACCACTACGGCCACGATGGGTATGTAGGATTGAATTTTTGCTTGCTTCTTCACGTGTTACTCTCCGTATCTAATTTGAGATTTGAGATCTGTTGGCCAAGGAAGATAGCCAATCCATGCCCGAGAGCGGTGTGCGGGCAGGCTAGGGACCATATAAATCGATAATCCTTCCGAGGCAATTTATGGACCTGTTGGAATCTCCGTCGGCGTTTAGTAGCTGCCGCTGCTATTGACATCTCTTTGTATCAGTGGAGCCCGGTCTCGCAGGCTGAGATCGAAGCCGTTTGACAAATCACTCTTGCTTTCCCGATACTTGGATCAAGCATAGTGATATATATATCACTATAGGTCGAGCAACGTCATATGCGATACATGATTCCCGTCGGAAGAATTTTGTTTGCGTTGATTTTCATCTCGGCTGCGCCACGCAACTGCACTCACGAAGGGATTCAACACGCCACTGATCTTGGAGTACCAGCTGCCAGTCTTCGAGTCCCGATATTCGGGATATTGGCCCTCCTCGGAGGCTTAGGGAATAAATCTTGCTCGCCACTGTCACAGAAGCGACGATTGAATCGTCATCCCTATGACGAACGAGCAGAGCGGAGTGTGACAAGAGTGGACAGTCGACTGGATTCGGAGCAGCAGGGAGGATTTCCAATGCGGTAATCTGCGTTCGCGTTTGGGTGTGGGTGTTTTGGGCTATACCGCTGGCTACGACACGCGGGCGGTTGACCCAATAGGTGCACTTGGTTGCAGACATCCGCATTGCTTCTGTCGAGACCCGTTTTGGCCAGGATGAGAACACTCATGGTGAGTTCCCCGGCGGTGGGTCGACGACTCGCTTCGTAGTCGGCTGGGGAAATGCCATGCGTGTTTATCACTAAAGAGGAGGAACGTCATATGCGGTACATGATTCCCATTGGAAGAATTTTGTTTGCGTTGATCTTCATTTCAGCTGCGCCACGCCACTTCACGCACGAAGGGATTCAACACGCCACCGATCTTGGGGTGCCAGCTGCTAGTCTTCTAGTCCCGATATCCGGGATATTGGCCCTGCTCGGAGGCTTAAGCGTAGCCACTGGCTTCAAGTCACAATGGGGTGCTTGGATGCTGATCGCATTTCTCGTACCTGTGACCTTGGGCATGCATGCATTCTGGCGATTGCACGATCCCAACTCCATCCATATTCAGCAAGCGATGTTCTGGAAGAATATGTCAATGCTCGGAGCTGCGCTGATCTTGACTCAACTCAAATCCGGTTGGTAACACTCACAAGCTCGCCATCAATCATCCAAGGGTGTCATCAAACTGTTATTCAGGATGAATGCTTGGCCGTACAAACGCGCTGCTATGAACAAAGGCCGGAGTTGATGACACGCTCTAGCGTGAGGGTGGCACAAACGAAACAAAAACCAGTTCAAAAGAGGAGTGCTCCTATGGAATTAGGCATAAGCGTTTTCAATGAGGATGAGATTCGGATTTTTGCGCGTCGCTTCGAAACTTTGTTCAACGAACGAGAAGCCGCAGCAATGGCCGCGTACTATGCCAATGATGCGAAAATTCTCGCCCAAGATGCGGACGTATCGGGTGGCCGCCATGCTATCGAGGAATTCTGGAAGCAAGCCAGTGCTCGCGGGGCGATCCAGGAACGCACGATACACGTCATGAAAGTTGATTCGGTCGCGGACATGGGATATGTGCTAAGCGTTGTGAAACTTAGATTGCTCGGACCGGATGGGCAACCCTGCACGAAGAGCGTGAACGATGTGACCGTATGGAAAAGAAACTCCGGAGCGAAATGGGAAATTGTGCTTGATTTCGCAGCGAGCCCTGTCACCTACACTGAAGCGAACTAATTGCTCATCGAAGTGGTCCCTCCTCGAGATATCCAACTCCGACAGAGCCGCTGAGATATTCTTACATGCGACCGTAACAAGACTAGGCAAGGCGTCTCAAGAATAGGCGTGCTGGCTCTACCGAAGAGACGGACGGGAGGCATCGCCTGAGCGCTAACCATTGATGATCTCCATCAGCGCCGGCGGATAGCGCTCGCCGGCTACCGACCCTTTAGGCAACGCATCCTCAATTGCGTGAGCCTCTTCGTCACTCAACTCAATAACGGCAGCCTGAATATTCTCTTCAAGACGAGACATGCTGCTCGTACCAGGGATGGGTATGACATCCTCGGAACGATGGAGAAGCCATGCCAGAGCGAGCTGCGCCGTTGTGCAGCCCTTCTCCTCCGCAATCTGTCGCAGGCGATCGGCAGTCGCGAGATTCGAGCCAAATTGTTCTTCTTGAAAACGAGGATTGCTTCTCCTCCAATCGCCAGGCGCAAGATCATTGACGCTGCGAAACCGCCCGCCGAGGAATCCCCTGCCCAACGGGCTATAGGCCACTAGCGCGACCCCAAGTTCGCGCAGCACAGGCAATAGACTATCTTCCGGCTCGCGGCTAAACAACGAGTATTCCGTCTGCATTGCCGCGATTGGATGGATCTTATGCGCTCGGCGCACCGTTTCCGGGGAAGCTTCCGAGAGTCCAAGATGGCGAACCTTCCCGGCATGCACCAGTTCCGCCATCCCGCCGACCGTCTCTTCGATCGGCACGCTGGGATCGACGCGATGTAGATAGTAGAGATCGATCTGCTCCACTCCAAGACGCCGCAGCGAGCTGTCGCAGGCACGGCGTGCATTCTCCGGAGTCCCGTCGACACCCCGATTCTGAATGTCAGAGCCTGCCACGATGCCAAATTTTGTGGCAAGTACGACACTGTCTCGCCGCCCGACCAATGCCTTGCCTACCTTGATCTCCGAATCACCATAGATATTCGCCGTATCCAGAAAAGTGAGACCCAGGCCCAGCGCATGGTGGATCAGTTCAATGGCCTTACTATCATCCTGCACGCTGCTGGTGTACACATCGGCGATACCGATGCTCATCCAACCCAGTCCTATTGCGGATACAGAGGGGCCATGGTGGCCAAGCCGTCTTTGTTTCATCACAAATCTCTCCGAGGACAACGTAAAACTAGGTATTCATCGGGCCTCAACATCGCATATTGTTGTTAAGAGAAATGCGGTAGTGTCTGTGTTGACCCTTAGTTTCATTTCATCGCAATAGCGTCAAGACCCTCTCCACCATGAACTCTACAACAACCTTGCGGTCAAGACCCAAGGCTTGAATCTCTCCCTGACCGAGCGCGTCGAAGACGCGCTCGGTCAGAAACAGATGGATGGCATCTTGTTCGCGAGTTCGTTGCGGAAGTCCGAGACGCTGACGGAGTCCGGACATGACTTCCAGTTGTCGGCGTCTCTGCTTTCTGAAGTACCTCCGCGCATCTTCATCCGAAAAGATAAGCTCCATCAATGATGCTCTCAGGCCACGCCATTCTGTGTGGAATTTGATACTGATGTCTACAATGCGCCTTGCGGTCTCATCCGGAAGCCGCCCCTTGGATAATTCCTCATCGATTGCCTGCCATTCAGCTGTAAGCCAACGTTCATACACAGCAAGAAAGACTTCACGCTTGTCTTGAAAATGCTTGTAGAAAGTCCCCGTGGCATATCCCGCTTCCTTCGCGATGCTGTTGGAGTCTGTGCCGTGGTAGCCGAATTGGTTAAAAAGAGTTGCCGCTCCGTCGATAATCCGCTCGCGAGTGAGTTCGGGAGATCCCCGCCTAGGGCGCGGTACCAGAGCCCGTGCTCCAGATTTCTTCTTCAAGTCGCTATTGACAGCCATGAGTGATAATGATATCACTATTCAACGTAGTGATAAACATATCACTAAACTGCACGCGCTCCATAGTCCTCGCGGGCGCAATTGGTGTGGACTGAGAGAAGACCGCTATGACAAAAGCAAAAATGCTCGCAAGCCTAGCCGTAGGCGGACTATTCTTCGGAACTGGATTGTTTATTATGGGATTCATCGGAAAAACCACTTCAGTCCATCGCGAGATCGGACTTCGTTCCGCCGTTGGTGCTCAGGACCCGCGCCAAACCACCATCGTCGACGGCGTGACGCTCGCCTATACAGATTCCGGCGGCCCTGGCCTCACCATCATTTGCCTTCACGCTATCGGGCATGGTGCCAGGGACTTCGAGGACCTGACGAGAAGAATGGCCTTCGATTACCGGATAATTGCGATCGATTTTCCAGGCCAGGGAAATTCAGGGAACGATTTGCAGTCGGCGAGCGGGACTCGCTATCCTCGGCAGCAATCGCGGCAACGGTATCGAGCCCCAAAACCTATGGGTGAGCCGGGGCTCTCTTCCTCCCGGCTCTCCGACGTTGCCGATACCGATTGTTCAGAACAAATCAGGCAGGCGCGTACCGAACTCTTGGGCGCTGGTTATCAGCGCGTTCGTACGGTCAGATGGAACGCCTCCCATGTAGCGTTTGCATTCGTTCTCAAGGTAGACATCCCAACCGGTGGCACGGTTGGGAATGTTGATATCCGGCCCGAGGAACCCATTCTCCTCGTATTCAATCAGCAAAATTACCCTTTCTCTTGTCCCCGAGCTTATTCCGACAGAACTGACTTTCCAGTGAGCGAGTTACCGCATATCAACCCCACCACAAAATCGATTCCGGCCTATCTGTGCCTCCACCGAGGCAATCTGGATGATTGGTTCGCTGAGCACACAGTTTGCGATCTTGTCACTCGAATTCGCGGATGGTTTCGGGATGCAGCTAGTGGTCGCTTAATTCGCGAGGACGACAGATTTGAGGCGACCAGAATAGAGAGTGCGCTCGGAATCTGCGTCTATGACGATGACCAATTTTGCCGTTATGTCGAGAACGAATGGAAATCGTTGCCGGGATCGGGCGGAACTTCATTCATAATAGGTGATCTTCTACGCGATTTCAGCCAAGATCCGACCAAAGATGTCGGCTTTGCATGGGCAGCAAAGTTCCCAGTGAAAGACACTCCTTCGGATCTGGTTGAAAAGGCTCATCGCGTTCATGCATACCTGGCAGAGAGCGCGCCGGGAGATAACCGCATCATTTTCGGCATTCTTGTATGGCCATCGGCTGAACCGGTCGCGAGATACTTTGGATCACTTCCGGGAGACTTCAAGGGACTGGAGGAGTTTGCTGTCTCGTTGGGACTCGGGCTCAAGGAGGCACTCGCAAGTTATGCGAAAAACGATCTGCGGATTATCGGTGGAATTCCGATCCTGATTGCGATTCCGAGACCGCAAAAACTCATTGGTGCGAATTCGGCCACTGAATTCCTTTCCTTTGTCATCTTGGGCAACAAAGAAAATCGACAGGCAAATGGAGAACTCAGTCCAGAGGCGACGGTCTCAATTCTCGAGCATCGCAGGCCCGTAACCAGAAAGTTTGCGAGGTATCTTTCGTCCGTTAGCGGAGCTGAAAAATCTGATCCCAGAATCTTGCTCCTCGGCTGCGGAGCACAAGGGTCCAAACTAGGGTTGCATCTAGGGAAAGCGGGCTTCACGAACATCGATTTTGCTGACCACGCGAGTCTCTCGCCTCACAACCTGATTCGTCATGCGCTGTTGCCCAGCAGTCTTGGAAAGAACAAAGCCGAAGCTCTCCGCGATGAACTCGACATCCTTTATTACGCGGATTCTACAAAGGCATTCTCGGCTCGCAGGAGTGGCGCTATCGAAATTCTGCGCGACCAGCACCTTCTCGATAATGTTGACCTTTTAATTGATGCTACCGCCTCAGGCCTCCGTGCTGGAGATTCTTATCCAGAGCAACGTGCCTCATCGCGTGCGACTTGTGCGGTGTGAACTGGCGGACGACGGACAACTGGGTCTTCTGTTGTCCGAAGGACCAGGCCGCAACCCTCGCATCGATGACTTGCAAGCAGCGTTGTTTGACTCGGCAATGGAAGACGAGCAGGTATCAGATTGGCTGAAGCGCCATCGTGAACAAACTGCGTTGCTTCGCGGTCCAGCTTTGGAAGAGATTGGCATTGGAATCAGCTGCAGCTCCGACACGATGCGTTTGGCGGACGATGTCGTGTCGTACCACTCATCACTTTTTTCGGTTGTGATCCGAGACATGATCCAACGCGACGTGGGCCAAGGCATTATTCACATTAATTGCATTAAGCAGATTCCCACCGTGGCGACGTCTTCTTCCCGCGCCGTACGCGAGGTAGTCGCAATGGGCATGAGGGATTCCTCGTGGAAGATTCGCCTCGGCATGAAGGCCTTTCAGGATTTGAAAACAGCTCACAAGTCAGCGGGCAAGAATGAAACCGGCGGATTGCTCATTGGATTTGCGCACAAAAAGCGCAGGACGATTTATGTGACTCGGTTGTTGCCGCCGTCACCAGATTCCGCGGGATCTCCCTATGCTTTTAGAAGGGGCGTTCAGGACTATCCAGAGATGCTCGATCGGATACATCATCTCACGGGCAACATGTTGGGCTATGTAGGCGAGTGGCACACCCACCCAAAGGGTGCACCCAAGGCCAGTGCCACGGACTTGGAAGCTCTCGCGTCGATTTCGTCAACCCTGGATGCAGCGGGCTTGCCAGCACATATACTAATCATTTCCCCACAGGGAATCTCGTCGTTCTTGGGAGAAGTGGCGGGCAAATGACGAAGCAAATCGTTAAGTTCGACGAATACGAACTTCGGGCACGTGTTTTTCCGGCCGTGATAGTAACGCTGCGCTGTAGTGACGGCCTATGCGTTTATTCCTAGCCTACGAAGTCTCGGCGGTATCGCTGGTGGGGCAATCATCGAATCTGCTTTTCTTTTCCTGATCGCGCGAATCGCGCGAGATCGTGGCAAGCGTATACAAGATCGCTTGTACACAAAGTGGGGAGGCAAACCAACAACCGCTATGCTCCGGCATTCCGATCAGCGGCTAGATCCGATTACTAAAGATCGCTATAAGCGCACACTCGCAAAGTCATTTAATGAATCGTTCCCCACGCAACAGGAGGAGTCAGCCGATCCGCGGGGCGCGGATCAGATTTATGATTCTGCCGTGAAGGCATTGATCGAGAAACGGCGTGGCAAAACCTATCGGCTAGTTTTTGCCGAGAACTGCAACTTTGGTTTTGTTCGAAATCTGCTGGGACTAAAGCCGATCGGTCTGTGTATATCGGCGCTCGGATTTGGCGTGGGTATCGTTCTCATTTGGCATCACGCAGCAAAGATTCCAAACCCGTCGTACATCCCCTTGGCTGTAAGCGTCGGCGTGGCGTTCCTGCTCTTATTCGTAACTGAGGCATCGGCCCGACGTACCGCTGAAGCGTATGCGGAAGTTTTACTAAGGACATGTGAAACTTCCCACCGGGCACGAACTACCAGCTCTGCGACGACCGATTGACGGTATTACGCTTTTTTCGATGGTGGCTGTCGCTGCGCAGCTCCGCATTACTCTTGCACGAGCTTCGGGCCGATGATCAAAGCCTATCTCAGTTTGTACGTTACCCGCCCAACAGTTCTCGCAGGACTACTTCGAAACTGGGGTTCACTTCCCAGAAATACAATGTGCTTGGCCGTGCCGGATTCCCACTCACACAGTCCTTCACCAGCCCTTCTCCGCGCGCCTGCTGGATGGCTTCATTGAACTGTTCTTGCGGTTGGCATTTCTTCATCAATTCAGTTGCTTCCGTCTTCCCGTGGTGAAGCAGACAGATCACTAGATTCTTACTCGTTTCCGAAAGCCTTCCCACCTTTTCCTTCGCCAAGCGTCTGTGCCCAACATCGAATGGCCCCTGTTGAAGAACGGACAAATCTCGCCACGACGGAAGCTCCGTAGCGAGATCAGCCAGAATTTCTGAGTCATCTTTGAACGATTTCGGATTCAAATGCAGTTTGTCGCGCAGCCCTTCACGCAAAATGCTTTCCTGGATATACGCGCGGACTCGCATCGGCTTTTCAAGAGCCTGCGAAATAAACGCGGCAATCGCAATCTCTTGTTCCACCCAAACGGAACCTCTCACCCACGATTGCCCCCTGGCGCTATGTGGGTTCGTGACATTTCCACGTCTCGTGTTCTTCAAAATGGTGCGGTCGAGGACGAAGTTCTGGCAGATGGTGGGTCGCGGGACACGGTTACGGCCAGACTTGTTCGGTCCGGGAGGGCACAAACGGGAGTTTTGGATTTTCGACTACTGCCAAAACCTAGAGTTCTTCAGCCAGAACTTGGGAACGACGTCGCGACCCGGCGGCTAAAGGTAGTTTGCGCGGGCAACCACGGAGGCTCCTCAACGGACATTATGTATTACATCGGGCTGGATGTTCACAAGAAGACGATCAGCTACTGCGTCAAAGATGCGAGCGGGCAGGTCCATCAAGAAGGCAAGGTGGGAGCGACGCGACGCGAACTGGATAGCTGGATCAAGGCCCTTCCACAACCACGGACGATGGCCATGGAAGCCACGATTTTCACCGGCTGGATCTACGATCATCTGCTTCCGCACGCGCAGCAGGTGAAGGTGGCGCATCCGCTGATGCTGCGCGACATCGCCGCGGCCAAGAAGAAGAACGATCGGATTGATGCCGGCAAGATCGCTGATTGCCTGCGCTGCGATTTCCTGCCGGAATGCCACATGGCATCGACCCAGATTCGGGACCGACGGCGAACCCTGCGCTACCGCCACCTGCTGGTGCGGCAGATGGTACAGATGAAGAATCGAATGTCGGGTTTGCTGATGGAAACCGGAGTGAGCTATAACAAGCAGCGGCTGCACAAAGTGGGCTATTTCCGCGAATTGCTTTCGACCAACGAGGACGTGCATGAGAGTATTCGTCCTCTGCTGAAGCTGAGCCGGGACACCGTCGTACGACTGCAGAAAACGGAATATGCCCTAGTCAGCTCCCTGCAGCGGGACCCCTTGCTGGCCGATCAAGTCAAGCGGCTCAGAACCGTTCCCGGAGTAGGACCCATCACGGCGCTGGCCTGGGCACTGGAGATCGGTGACGTTGCGCGCTTTCGGTCGATCCGACAAGCCATCAGTTATTGCGGGCTCTGCGGTGAGGAAAAAAGCTCCGCGGACAAGGTGATGCGCACCCCGCTTTCCAAACAACGCAACAAGCATATCCAACGGGTGCTGGTGG
Source organism: Candidatus Sulfotelmatobacter sp. (assembly GCA_049693675.1). Taxonomy (GTDB): domain Bacteria; phylum Acidobacteriota; class Terriglobia; order Terriglobales; family Acidobacteriaceae; genus Sulfotelmatobacter. Next base: position 12,213 of record JBAVQD010000064.1, read on the forward strand.
AAGCCGCGAAGTTGGCGCCCAGACAGGATCACGATCTGGCTCTGGTCTATGAAACCGAAAAGCAGAAAGGGAATGCCAATCGAGCGACTCTGGCCGTAGCTCGAAAGATGGTTGCGTATCTGCTCGCCGTAGATCGGGAAGAACGGGACTTCGTGCCCACAGAACCATTACCAGAGAGCGGCGGCCTAGAAACCTCCGCCTGGGGAAGAACAAAAGATCAACAGCGCGCAGGCTGCCAGGTCCTGCCGTTTGCCGACTGAGCGACGGAGATCAAACTCCCGAGGCTCTCTTCGGATTGTTTCAGGACTGGCAGCGAACACAGACTCAATCTTCTGTGACGGCCTTCAGGGGCCCGAGACAGCGAATGGATGTGCGGTTCTGCGAAGGCAGGAACCACCGCCGAGAGGCACAAGTGCGAGCTGCGGATACTGACACGTACAGTGGTGATGGGCGCTTCTGGAGAATCTGTTTCAGCGACACGTACCCGCGCTGTTCAACCCCGAACTCGAATGCAGCGGACTCCCCAGAAACGGTCACACGCACGGCTCCGAAGTACAAACCATCGCGCTCGTAGGCGTCAAGGAGTTCGGAGTATCCGTCGTGAGGCTCATCGGGATACAAATCCCATAGTCCCCCGGGGCGGCTTCCTTCAAGTCGCTGTATCTGAAGCGCCCCCTACACAGCGTCTCAACTCCCAGCTCCTCGCTCGGGGGCGCTTCAGATACAGCACTAAGACTTCCCGATATCGATGATTTCTAACGGAGTGAGCGTTCTGAGGAGCCGCGCCTCGGTATACGCGATGCACGATGACGGGGTCGGATTAATCGAGGGAAAAGAGTCGGGTTCTTTACTTATTCGTCAGTGCACGTCTGGCCGTTCTCTGCGCAGTACGTTTCTTTCCTTGCGCTTCGCCCCTCGACTGGATGGCATGCGCATTGACGATTGCCCGAATTAGTCCCGGAAAGCGTTGCTGGAGTTCCGTGCAACGCGAGATGTTGTGGACTTCCACGCCGCGACGCTCGCCACGGATCAGCCCCGCCTCTCTCAGTTCCCTAAAGTGCTGAGAGAGTGTGGACTTCGGGATGGTCTTGTCGCTGACTGTCAGAAACGTCGAGCAGTTCTGCGAGCATTCCTGCGAAACGATATCCGCGTAAATTGCCACGCGTACCGGGTCGGACAAGGCGTGGAGAATGCCTTCTACCGTGATCTCCTCAATCGATGGGTGGAACAGAGGCCGCATGCCAATTAAGAGTAGTCATTCAAGGGAAAGGGTTCAATAGTTCTATTATACAGAACTACTGAATCTTTTCAGGATCCAATTCCATCTACTCACTGGAAGCGAGTGCGGGGCGGCCCAGCGCGATAGCCCCGGGATTCTCTGAGTTCAATGGTGCCGAAAGAGACTCTCGCATTAATCCATCGCGAGAATGAAGGGAGAACAGTCATGGGAAAGCTCGAAGGAAAAGTAGCTGTCGTCACAGCGGCGACGTCCGGCATGGCGCTCGCCACCGCCAAGCTCTTCGTCAAAGAGGGCGCGTACGTCTTCATCACAGGGCGCCGCAAGGATAAGCTCGATGAGGCCGTCAAGCTCATCGGCAAAAACGTCACCGGTGTGTAGGGCGACGCCAGTAACCTAGCCGACCTCGACCGGCTCTACGATACGGTAAAGCGCGAGAAGGGCAAGATCGATATCCTTTTCGCCAGCGCAGGACGGGGCGAGTTGGCCAAGCTCGAAGAAGTAACCGAAGAGCACTTTGACAAAACCTTCGACCTCAACGTGCGCGGCACGCTCTTCACTGTGCAGAAAGCGCTACCTCTTTTCAACGACAACGGCTCGATCTTCCTGAACGCATCAATCGCAAGTATCAAGGGATTCCCGGCCTTCGGCGTCTACAGCGCCAGCAAGGCCGCGGTGCGCTCCTTCGCTCGTACTTGGCTGGTAGAGCTCAAGGAACGCAGAATTCGAGTCAATATCCTCAGCTCCGGCACCATCGACACGCCTGTCCTAGATCCGCTCGGGCCAGACGCCAAGGAGTTCTTCAAATCTCAGATCCCTCGCGGCGAAATGGGACGCCCCGAAGAGATCGCGACCGTCGCGCTCTTCCTCGCCTCAAGCGATTCAAGTTTCGTCAACGGCATCGAACTCTTCGTCGACGGCGGCACGGCGCAGATCTAAGTCATCGTCACAGCTGTGCAGAGGCTATACGCAGCGGACTTAAGGAAAACTTGAGTCTCACCGGGAAATCGGCGATGCAGAACTGCTAAAATTCGGGGAAACCGCCATCTTGGCCAGATCACCAGAATAGAGAATTTTGGACCCGCTGCCTTGCACCATAGGAATTATCAAGCCTGGAATGCATTCCAGAGTCAAGAAGCATCGGTGTCATAATGCTCCTCATGGAATCCTTACTGCCAGTCCTTGCAGCACTGGAAGTAAAGAAATGGCGGGAACGACGGGACTCCCACGTTCAACTTTCAGGCTCTTATAAGGTTTCTCGGGCAGGTTGGAAGTGAAGTCGTGAAACGAAAATGACCTCTGCCCTAACGGAAGAGGTCGGCCAGTTTTGGCTCAAACCTGGACCATAAATGGACCATCGTCGGACCATGAACACTGCTTGTATCAAAATCAAACCTTGCCTTCCCGAACAATAAGGAACAAACTCGTCAACTAGCTTAAAATAATGGGTGTCAATGGACACTTTTTACGCTTGACTTGAGGTGTCCATTGGCGTACAACAGAGTCATGCAAACCGTTGTCGAAACACCGTCCTACCTCGCCATCGCGAACAAACTGTTCAGCGAGGAAGACCGTGCCGACATCGTGAGTCTCGTCGCAGCCGACCCGGAAACTGGAGATGTCATGGGTGGGACCGGAGGTTTCAGGAAGGTTCGTGTTGCCCGCGAGGGCATGGGAAAAAGCGGGGGCGCTCGCGTTATTTACATCTGGCGCAATGAGAGGTTTCCTGTCTTCCTCATCACGGTCTTTCCGAAGAACGAGAAAGCCAATCTTTCCAAGGCAGAGAGAAACGAACTTAAGAAACGCGCAGACGGAATTTTTAACACATACAGGAAGGGATAAACCATGACCGCCGCATTCGACAAACTCATGAACGGACTTAGCGAGGTCGAGACCTACCTCCAGGGAAATAACAAAGGCCACAAGACCACCCTCCCCGGAGAGGTCGATGTGAAGGCTGTCCGCAAACGCCTCGGTCTCACGCAGGCCCAGTTCTCCATCACGTTCAGTCTCAGCCTCGACAACGTGAAGAATTGGGAATCCCGCCGCCGCCAGCCCGAGGCCCCAGCAAGGGCGTTCCTCACAGTGATCAACCACGACCCCGCAGCCGTCATCTACGCGCTGCACCCCGAAGCTGCCAAGAGGGCGGCTTACAAGAGCCGGAAGGATTCCTACAGCCGGGCAAAGAAAGCCCTTGCTGCAGCGGTTGGACGGTAGAGCATTGATCATGACGCGCGCTCCCATCCGTAATAGGTGAAGAGCGAGTTCCGTCTCCTAATTCTTCTTTGCTCGTTCTCCTTCCCACGGCACTCGGGTTGGCGCCCGCAACGAACCTCTTGTTTCCACGCTATAGCGGATTCTGTAAGGTTGCACTTTCCAATTCAGAACGGAAATGACCGCTACCCTAGCGGCGGAGCCGGCCTGTTTTGGCTCAAACCTGGATCATAAATGGACCCTTGTTGGACCATGAACACCGCTTGCGTCGAAATCAAACCGCCAGCAACTGACTGATAGATCAAGCCTTGTCGCAGAATCAACACGACCGCTCATAATCCCACACGGGCTTCACACGGCAGAGGCTGCAGGGTGCAGGAGGCACACCTCCGACACACTGCATGGGCAGGAGCGCCGCGATCGATGTATTGATCGGAGAAGGGATGGCTTATGGGCCGTGAGTCGAGAATTGCTGATCGACGAGCGATTGTTTGCTGAATTCAGCACACTTTTGGCACACAATCGAGCGGCGCTTCATCAAGAGCGATCGCTCCGTGGCGGAACATGGGCTCTGTTTCTGCCAATAGAACGTCCTGCTCAAACGTATCCTCGACCGAGATCGACTCCGTAGGCCGGTCCGGGATGACTTCGGTATCGTCGATACCACGGGCGAGTTCGTGCAGGCGCCGACCGTAGTGACCGAAGTGATCTTCGAGCACGCACAAATCAAAGGCTCGCAAATCCCCAACCGTCTTTATTCCAAGTTTCGCCAGCTTCTCTCCTGTAACCTTGCCAACGCCAGGTAAGCGTCCAACCGGAAGTGGCAGGAGAAACGAGTCCGTGTCCTCAGGCCGGATGACAAAAAGTCCATCAGGCTTGCGCCAGTCGGAGGCGAGTTTTGCTAGAAACTTGTTTGGCGCTACGCCCGCGGAGGCTGTGAGATTCAATTCCTCACGAATTTGCTTGCGGATCGTCTGGGCTACCAGGGTTGCGGTCGGTAAGCCCATCTTGTTCTCGGTGACATCGAGGTAGGCTTCGTCGAGCGACAGAGGCTCGATCAGGTCCGTGTGGCGTTTGAAGATCTTTCGAACATCATGCGAGACCACGCGGTAGCGTGTGAAATCTGGAGGCACGAAGACCGCGCCAGGACACAGGCGTTCCGCGCGTACTGCCGGCATAGCCGAATGTACTCCGAAGCTCCTGGCTTCGTACGAAGCAGCACAGACCACAGAACGTTTGGCCTGCCAGGCTACAATCACTGGCTTGCCGCGCAAGTCCGGATTGTCCCGCTGCTCGACAGACGCATAGAACGGTTGAGTAGGCGATGAGCGCCGCACTGCCTTTCAGCAGTCGGTTTCCCACCGCCTCTCGCCGAACCGGACATGCGTCTTTCGGTACGCATCCGGCTCTCCAGAAGACAGTGCAAAGTTAGGCGTTCTCATCCAGCCGAGACGGAACCGGCATATAGGGGTCCAGGCGAGCACATACTGCTCGATGGATCCGTCACGCCAGAGCCGTCGCTGCGGGCGACGACTACTGCGTCTAAAACTACGCATAACGTCGCGCACCCGAGCTTTGCGATGCTTCTTCCGCGACCAGCGCCAGAAACAACTGGTAATGTACCAGTCGAGGGCCGTATAAATACGACCTGCTCGGGCGCAGTAGCGATAGTAAGCCGCCCAGCCGCGCAGGATGGGGTTAATCTCTCGAAGCTTCTGACCAAGCCCGCACCAGGTGGTGTCGATCCTAGTAAGCTGCTTGATCCTGTGACGCAGATCAGCGACCTTCGCTTTGGGAATTTCGACGCGCGGAAAATATCCGTAGCGCTTGTCCCATCGCATGACGACATGGAATCCGAGGAAATCGAATCCGTCCGTCACAGCCGTGATCTGTGTCTTCTCCGGTGACAATTCGAGTCCAGTAGTCTGACGCAAGTGTTCCGCCAGCGCGGATTTCTCCGCAATGGCATCCTCCTCTGTGCCAGAAACCAGAACCACGAAGTCGTCTGCATAGCGTATCGGGAAGAACACACAGCGACCCGTTCTGTGATCCCGACCGCGGGCGCTTCTTGCCGCCTGCTCGCCATCGCATTGGCGCCGGTCCTGGATTTTAGTTCGGTGATGTACCCATCTCTCGTAGCGTTCCTCGATTGCGCTCAGCGCAATGTTGGCGAGCAACGGCGAGATGATCCCACCTTGAGGAGTGCCGTTGTCTGTGCGTAAGAACTGATCTTCCGCCAGAACTCCGGCCTTAAGAAACTGCCCGATCAACTCCATCATCCTCCGATCGGCAACGTGCTTGCGCAGCCGATCCATCAAAAGATGATGATTGATGTTGTCGAAACAGCCCTTAATGTCGCCTTCTATCACCCAGGAATACGGCAGTCGATGCCAGCGTCCATCCCTTCCCGGCTTGCGAGGCTGGATGGACATCCGGATATGCTCCAAAGCGCCGTGTGTGCTCCGCCCAGGACGAAACCCGTAGGAGACAGACCAAAACTGCGCTTCGAAGATAGGCTCCAAGAGTGCTTTGATCGCGCCCTGAACGACGCGATCCTTGACCGTGGGTATGCCCAGGGGTCGGAACTGCCCTGGTTTGCCAGCTTTGGGGATGAGTTTGCGCCGCGATGGACTAGGCCGGTATGCGCCTGAGCGCAATTCCGTCCGCAGGCTTTCGAGGAAACAATCTTCACCAACCCTCTGCTGGATGTGCTTCACGGTAATCCCGTCGATCCCGGCAGAACGTTTGCCCTTGTTTGAAGCCACACGTCGCCAAGAGTGGCGGATCATGCGCAGGTCGGTGAGCCAACCCCACAAGTCCCGCCATACTTCGTCAGGATTCGCCTTGCTTTGTTGATAGAGCTTGCGCTGAACGCCGAGTACCCAGGCTTCTTCCGTCTGGTGATCCGTGTCCACAGATCGCTCCTCCGTAGTGCAAACCTACCTTCTTCCTGCTCCCCTTCGCCTTGTGCGCGGCTTTCCCGCGCTCCGACTACTACGGAAGCTCCGCCCTCGGTGTCGCCCATCTCCGACCATCGCGGCGAGCCCAGTTCCGTACCGGGCAGGCGATCCGAGTTCCCGTGTTCTGATTTCCAACCTTTGTGCCGTTAGACGGAGGGCTCTACCCCTGGCGATGCTGAAGACGGATCATGAGAGCTGTTCCCGTCTCGGACGCGATGACCGCGCCCAGCAGCAGGGATGGACGTACACTGCCACCTCGGATCACTCTGCCTCCAATGCCATCACAATAGAGAAGGCGTTGTCGATAAATTCAGAGGCTTCCGTCACCCTCTTCGTTGTCTCGTCATAGACACTGCGGTAGCCCGACCTGCGGTTAATGGCCCGCATCCGGTACAGTTCAGGCCGATCTGCTCATGACATCCAACCGGCGATGCCCGGTCGAACTTCTCGGCCCCCTTTCATCTGTTGCTCTATACAGACAAGGCGGCATTGCAGCCGCCGGTTGAGAATCAGCAAGCGTGAGAGGTAATAGCTACGTCACTTCCACCTCCCGCGCCATCACGGCGCACCGTCCATATCGACATGGATGATTTTTCGCACAATCTTCTGGTCACAATCTTAATTCCGGCCCAAGGGCGATTGTGAGCACGCTCCAAGCGCATAGTTGCATTGCTCTGCTGCATCTCAGCTAACAGGCACGATTCCGTATTTCACGCTCAGAAACCTCTGTAAAGCAGCGGGTAAACAAACGGTGAGTTCCTGCCACGTCAAGACCTTGCATCTCGCGCGAAGATCTGCGGATCGTATGCAGCGTACAACGCCGTACCAGTCCTCGAGCAAGTCCGGCCGGCGAGCGTCAAGCAGCGTGCAAAAATCGAGACTTAACGCCTGAGCAGCGAGCACATTGCGTATGAGCTGATACGAAACGTATTTCTTCCCGAGCCTAGGAAGATGTCGACACTCAAATATGTCTCTAAGATCCCGATATCCCTCGACCAGTTCCCTGCGCTGGACCTGAAAATCTCCCTCCGTGAGTTTGGCTTCAAAGAGCATATTCCCAAGCCTCATGTCGATTTCAGTCCTCTCGGTCGCTTCGCTGACTAACGGAATACGTGGCATGAATCCAAATTCGGGGACGCTTCCGGGTTCGAGGCCCAGGATTCTGAAAACCTCCCTTCGCCGTGTCACCCCGGGGTAGCAGAAGATGTTCATCAGCAGAGCGTCTGAACTCAACGAAGAATCGAGTTCGCGCCACGAGCCATCCTTCGCGGGCAGAGAGCGCCGCCCCTGACTGTGCACTTTCTGTAATCGCTTTCGCCACTGTGGCCTTCTGAGAATTGCTCGATAGCTGGCTGCAATGAAGTTCCCATGATGCTGGCCGCATTCCGATTGCTGATAGACCACCACCGGCAGTTCGCCATAGGTGGTCACGTGAGGCAAGCGATTAAGGGCGGCATAGGAGCTGTTTCGGGCGATTAGCTCTTGCCGGAGAGCTGAGACGTAGCAGCTGCGGCCGTTGGGAGCGTCTTTCCTCATCCTCGTAGCCTTGCCTGGATCATTTCAGCCAGGCGGATACTGTCCGCGATCTTCGAGTGGACGACTGGCGATGATTTGATCTCCTCTCGGTTCAGTCGCACCGCAGCGATGAGTGAGGCCGCGATCAGGAGGACTGCATTGGGCTTTTTCTCTTCCTTATTATTGGGTCTCCTACGGTCAGAGCAAGTGCTACTCGGACCGGGTGCGCCTTTGAATATTTCAGCCGGGCTGTAACGGTATGCAGCCCGACAGCATGAACACGTAACAATGACACTGTCATGAGGGGGCGGATCGGCATTGTCTGGCTGAGAATGCTCAATCTGAGGGTCGATGGCGCGGCAATTGATCGTGCATCCGCACTTCTTGCACTTGACGACCCAGGCCGTCGGCAGCCCTAAATTCAGACCCGTCATACCCGACAATGATAGGCGAAGAAACGACGAACGTCACCCTTTTCAGGAAGGAGGGCATCCCTCGTCGCTGTAAATTCAAGATGTGCATGCAGCCTCAGCCTTTGTTGCTTCTGGTTTCTATGCTGTGCTCGCGACCGCCGTCCTCTTCCTGCATGCGCTGTTCATTTTGTGGGTGGTTTTCGGTGCCCTACTGACGCGCTCGCGCCCGCTCCTTCGCTGGCTGCACATCGCTTCGCTTCTCTGGGGAACCCTTACCGAAGTTCTTCCGTGGCCGTGTCCATTGACTCTGTTGGAGAATTGGCTCGAAGGCAGCGGCGGAATCGAGCCGTACCAGGGCGGATTCCTGCTCCACTATCTGGACAAGCTTGTGTATCCCGACATTTCCACCAACGTGCTCACCATCGCCGGGGTAATCGTCTGCGTCTCAAATCTCGCCTTCTATGGTCGACAAATGTGGATCAGCAGGCGCGCTCGTCGCTGACGGCTTTCATCGTACCTCACACTGACTGTCGGGAGGCGGCAAAGGTCCTCCTCGGTAAGCATTGAATCCAGCTGCCGCCAGATTCCGAGTTCAATGCTTCACGAGTTCATCCGCCAAGGCACTAGAGTACACGCTAATACGCCTGAAAACGCTCGCCTCGAACGGCGAAGCGGCACCGGTCTCCTGAAGAATTGGCCGCAGGTTCTTTCGCAGCGCCTCAAATATCACGGTCATCTGCCGCACCGTTGGTTGGTTGTGGTGCCGCACGAAGGCACTCAGCAGCTCGCGGAACACGCCGGCAGGAGTGCCACCGTGCGCGTAGACGTCTGTTCCGTTCAGGTCGCTCAACGACTTCTGGAGTCGCCATGGCTTGGTCTCGAAGACAAACCAAGTGTGTGCTCGGTTCGCACGACGGGTGTGGTACCCAACCGCGAGACCCAGCTCAAAGGGCATATTGAAGCGTGGGGTTGGCGGCGACCGCCGGTCCAGTTGAACCCGGGACATATCGTGAATGGAATACTGACAGGATTCCATCAGCGCCAAAATCCGGTCCAGCCGGCGAGCACTGCCTGGTATTTCCAGAGTCGCTCGTGGGATCAGACCGAGCGCGCTGGTACCCGCGACATAGGCGAGAAAGAGACTGCGGAAACGAGCGTCGTAAGGAAGATTTAGAAAAACCGATTTCTGTCTAGCGGCGCTTGCGCGCCCTTCTAGAGATGGTCCGTGCTCCATTGCTCCCGGCCTTGCCTCTGCGGCTACCGGTTCGTGAAATGGCGAGTTCGGCCATGCGGACCAGCTTCTCCCTGTTGGCGCGCGAGACGCCAAGAACCTGCGCCGTTTCGGCAGGTGAAGCGAAATCAGTGGTTATGACCGCCCTTGCCATCGCATCCTCCGACAACAACAGATTATCATCGATTCCCGGATCTTAATACAGCGAATCTCACCTGTGGGCGTTTCGGGCCATGGCATTATATTTCCGCCTTGGAACCCTCAACCTGCAAGGTACGTGCCGGCTACGACGGACTAGAGTTTCGACTTAGTGACTCCCTGATCTTCTGAGCCAACTCCTCTGGGTCGAATGGCTTTTGGATCAACGTCATATTTCTCTCGGACAACAACCGGTTTTCCACTAACGCATCCTCGGAATAGCCCGACATCAAGATCACGCAAAGACCGGGATAGATCTCGGTGAGACGTTCCGCCAACTCGATCCCTCGGAGTTGCGGCATGATCACGTCGGTGACCAGCACTTCAATCGATCCCGTGTAGTGCTTCGCGATTTCAATCGCCTCGTTACCATTCTGAGCCTCCAGTACCTTGTACCCTTGGGCTTCCATGAACTCGCGCAATACGGTCCTAATGGAAGACTGATCCTCCGCCAAGAGCACCGTTTCCGAGCCAGTCGTTACCGGACTCGAGACCTTGGGGACTTTTCGTGGGCTTACCGGTTCCTCCACGATGGGAAGGTAAACTCTGAAAGTAGTGCCCTCACCAGGCACACTGTCTACTTCGATCGTGCCGCCGCTCTGTTTCACAATGCCGTACACGGTAGACAGCCCGAGGCCTGTGCCCTTGCCAATTGGCTTGGTGGTAAAAAACGGTTCGAAGAGATGAGCCCTCGTTTCCAAATCCATGCCGCAACCGGTGTCCGTCATCTCCACCATCGCATACGGGGCTGAATGGCTCGTTGCCGGCGCTTCCGAACTCGGTCTGGATACTTGCGCCGTCCTTATTTTCAGTACTCCTCCGGAGGGCATGGCGTCACAGGCGTTCACAGCCAAATTCATGATCACCTGCTCGATCTTTCCAGGGTCCACCCTGACAGGAAGAGACCGTGAGCTCGGCGTCATCATCAACTGGATCTGTTCCGAGGGAAGGGTGGACAGCATTTCCTTGAGTTCTCCAAGAATCTCGTTCAAATCCAACACCTGAAGCACCAGTACTTGCCTGCGGCCAAAAGCCAGTAATTGCTTCGTAAGCGAGGCAGCCTTTTCGGCGGCGCTTCGAACTGTCTCGGCATGCTCCAGGATTTGCGGTTGGCGGGACAAGCTGTGCACTTTCGCAATCTGCGTGAGAATCACCATCAGCAGATTGTTGAAGTCGTGGGCGATCCCGCCCACCAACCGACCAACTACCTCCATTTTCTGGGTCTGGCGCACCTCTTCTTCGAGCCGTTTTCGTTCCCGGATATCGCGAAAAATGCCCTGAACGATCTTTTTTCCTTCAAACTCCGTCAGGCTCGCGTTGACCTCGACCGCAAGCGTGTGTCCATCGTAATGATTCAGGCGCATCTCCATCCCGGCGACAGCGGCACCCTCTAGCGTCGTTTTCAACACTTCGCGGTACACTTCGCGATCGCTCTCCAGGACAATCGACTCAGCCTGCGCGCCCACAATCTCTCGTGTTGGCCGCCCCAGGAGTGCGGTGCTCCTCGCATTGGCCTCCAGCACGATCCCTGTCTCCACGTCGATCACCAGGATCGCATCGTTGGCGGTGTCGACGAGATGTTTGTATCGCTGCTCGGTCTGGCGCATGTGTCGCAATATGAAGGCAGTGAAGAGCACTCCTCCAATCAAGCAAATGGCAGTTGCGCTGAACGTGACTAGGAGAAAGAAACGCTTTGCCTGGCGTGCTCCAGCCCCCAGTGCAGAGGAAAACCTGTCTTCGAGCGGCGTGAGCTGATCTCCGATGACGTCCACTTGCCGAGCCATCTCCGCGATCCTAAGAGCATTCGGTCTCTCCAAGGAGATCTCGCGGTGCAAGTCGCCGCCAAGCCTTTGCAGTTGTTCGATGAGGGCGTCAGCCTGAGACCAGATGCTGATTGCTTCCGACATGTGCTTCAGTCGCCGACAATGCCGGAACATCGCCGCCATTCCTTTGACATCCTCCGGACTATTCCGGCCTTGGATCAAACCTCTGCGGACAACGCTCATGTCCGGAACAGGCTTTTCCAACTCCTGGCGCGCTTGCCTGTCGCCCAGCGGCACGAGAAGCGCCTTTTGATAGGTTTCGAAATCTCTTTCCGAGTGCGAGATTGAGTACCGCAGCAGGTCGTGGACGGCCTGCTTCTGCGCCTTGGACCAAAGTCCTTCACCTCCCACGTATGCCCTCGCGGCGGAGAGGTTTTCAATGGTCATGTAGCTCAGGGCCAACAGGCCGACGACGACCACAAGAAACAGCCATAGCATTACCACTAGCTTCTTTGGGGCCGGCAAATCGAGGAATAGCTTGTGCGCAACAGACACGACGATCTGCTCCGATCACTAAATCCTGCCCGGGAGCCTCGCTTCTAAAATCGCAACAGCAACGTCAACCTTCATGAAGAAAATCTCTGCTGAAATGAGATCTGTATCCATTGGAATCGTCGCTCGATACGCCTTCAGTTTTGTCCAACTCTCGATTAGGCGTCCCCTCGGCACCGGAACGGTCGCGATGTATACGTCAAGTTGATCTGTTAAGTCTTCGATCGCGAGTGCTACAACCTGTTCGTAGATCCGCCGATGACAGACAAGCATCGCCCGATCAGCAACCTCGCCCGAGAACCTGCGAGCGACTTCAGGATGGTAATAGTGGCCAGAGTTGTTGTCGCGCAACGTCGCTAGAAATATCAGGCGAGAGAGATCATTCGGCAAGGATACATTGAGCGCCCTAAAAATGTCTTCCGCAACGACATCCCGATCGGCCCCTTCGACGGGTGCCTTCTCAACAGCGCCAGGATAAACGCCACCTCCATTGCTCCGATCGTCAGATATCGGCTTACTCGCGATTTCCGTGTCAATCAACAGATTTCCAACATTCTTCAGAATGTTGGCCGATACGGAGAGTTGCAAACGCCGCGGAATCCCCGGCCTCAGGGCTCGTAGGACACCAAGGCTCAGGCGCCCGGATGTACAGGCAACCAGCAAGAAGGCATTCTTCGCTTTCGAAGTAGAAGACTGGAAGAGCCGGGAAAGCGAGCCATTGAACGGCCGGCTTCTCCTCTCAGTCAACTGCCGGACAAGCATCTTGCTTGCCTCCTGCAGCGACAAACTAGCGAGTCGTTGCTGATGCCCTTCGAACGAACTGACAACTTCCGAAGGCGCGTTTGCGGCCACGAACATAAGAGTGTTGAGATTGAGAACGCTACGACAAACCTCGCGGAACGCGAGCCCGGGATTACCACCCGGGTTAGAACTGCGATAGTGATTAGGCATGTTTGGCTGCGCCCCATTTCTCCATGTTTATTGGTCTAACGAGCTCCTAAGATGCGGAGCCCGGCATCCCTACTCTCGACCCGATTCCATCCACGGCTTGCAGACTCATAGAGGGCGTCTCGTGATCCTGGAACTGCCAGATTCTCCGGTACGCCTCGCACCTGAGAATCAATTGGTCATGCTTCCCGGAATCGACGATCGCCCCCTCGTCTACTACCAGAATTCTGTCCGCCCACAGGATTGTCGCTGGGCGGTGCGAAATCACCAGTAGCGTCCGAGCCTGGCGAAAGAGTTCCAGTCCCTGAAGCAATCCGGCGGCCGCAGGTCCATCGAGAGCGCTGGTGATCTCGTCCACAATCAGAATTCTTGGCTGTTGCAAGAGAGTCCGCGCCAACGCCAATCTCTTCTTTTCTCCGCCTGAGAGCCGGCCGCCGAGTGGGCCCAACGGTTCGTCGAGGCCCCTCGGTAGCGTTTGAAGCACTCGGTCCAGCTGGGTGAGAGCGGCGACTGTCTCTAAGTCTTTGCCGGTCGCTCTCGGATTCCCATAAAGAAGATTTTCCCTGATCGTTTCGTCAAAAAGAACCGGATCCTGTGGAACCAGGGTCAGGGTGGCACGAAGGCTCCGGCGGCTAACCTGCCGAATGTCCTGTCCTCCCACCAGAATCGAACCCGCATCCGGTTCGTACAATCGAGTTGCTAGAAGGCCAATTGTGCTCTTCCCGGAGCCATTCAAGCCCACAACGGCCACGGTTTCGCCTGCTTCAACACGAAAGCTCATGTCACGCAACACCGGCCGGCTTTCGTCGTAACAGAACCACACTGAGCGGAATTCCAATTCGGGCCTGATGCCGCACCGAAGAGGTGTCGTGTACTCGCGTTCTGCAATTTGTGGATCGCTGTCAGTA
>JBAVQD010000065.1:0-14370 GCA_049693675.1 Candidatus Sulfotelmatobacter sp.
GATTTCCACTGTTTATTATTCTGATTCGCCTTTTATTCGCTTCGATCTGTATGTATAATCCGGCCAGATTAGTTTCTGCAATTTAGTTCGGCGATGTTAAAGGAGCCACACTCCCATGGCGGATGAACGCGGAAAGGCAATTGAATTAGCGTTTGCGCAGATTGAAAAGCAATTCGGCAAAGGCTCGATCATGCGGTTGGGGTCGAAGGAAGCGATCGTTCCCATCTCGGTGATTCCGACAGGCTCGATTTCCTTCGATGCGGCGCTGGGTGTGGGCGGATTCCCCCGCGGCCGCGTGGTCGAAGTTTTCGGGCCGGAGTCCTCCGGCAAGACCACCATCACTTTGCAGGTAATCGCCGAGGCGCAGAAGACTGGAGGCATGGCTGCGTTTGTGGATGCCGAGCACGCGCTCGACCCCGCCTACGCCAAGAAACTGGGCGTTGACGTGGACAATCTGCTGGTCTCGCAGCCGGACTACGGCGAACAGGCGCTCGAGATCACGGAAGCGCTGGTGCGCTCGAATGCCATCGATGTGCTGGTGGTCGATTCCGTGGCTGCGCTGGTGCCCAAGGCCGAACTCGATGGCGAAATGGGAGACAGCCACATGGGCTTGCAGGCGCGGCTCATGTCGCAGGCGCTGCGCAAGCTGACGGGAACGGTTTCCAAGTCGCGTACCTGCCTGATCTTTATTAACCAAATACGAGAAAAAATCGGCGTCATGTTCGGCAATCCGGAGACCACGACCGGCGGCCGCGCGTTGAAGTTTTATTCGTCGGTGCGCGTGGATATTCGCCGCATTGCCGCGATCAAGGATGGCGACGTCGTCACTGGCTCGCGCACTCGCGTAAAGGTAGTAAAGAATAAAGTAGCCGCGCCGTTCCGCGAGGCCGAGTTCGACATTCTTTATGGCGAAGGCATTTCCCGCGAAGGCGACTTGCTCGATATTGCCGTGAACAACAACATTCTCGAAAAATCCGGCTCATGGTTCAGCTACAAAGGCGAACGCATCGGCCAGGGCCGCGAAAACGCCCGTCAATTCCTCAAAGACAATAAAGACACGATGGCCAAGCTCGACACGGAAGTGCGCAAAGCGCTGGGCTTGATAGCGGCTCCGGTTCAAACACAGCCAGTGAATGGGGCGGCACAAACTTCGGCGCAAGGTGCTCGGGTTACCACCATGCCGACTGCGCCTCCTGAGACGGCCAGGGCCCCGATAGCGGCGAAGCGGTAAGGTTCTTAAGATTGTCATCCCGAGCGAAGCGAGGGACCTTGGTGTTTGCTTGCACCGTCACTGATTTCCGCTACTAGAAAAAAACCAAGGTCCCTCGCGTTGCTCGGGATGACAAGCTGGCTTGGGATGGCGAATTGGCTCGGGATGACAAACTGGTTGGAGGCTTGGAATGAGCGAAGAGAGACGGTACTTCGTCTACATCATGGCCAATGCTTCCAAGAGAGTTTACACGGGCATGACCAACAGTCTTCGACGCCGCGTGCGGGAGCACAAGCTGAAGCTGACGCCTGGTTTCGCCGCCAAGTACAACATCACCCGACTGGTTTATTTCGAGAGTTTTGAAGACGTTCGTAATGCGATTGAGCGCGAGAAGCAGATCAAGGCCTGGACTCGTGCCAAACGGCTTGCGCTGGTTAAGTCTACGAATCCTAAATGGGATGATCTATCCCGGGAGTGGGATCAGCCGCAGACGTTTCGGTTCGTGCCGAAGATCGCATAGATTTTGTAGCGCACCGAAAGATCGGGCGCTGCAAGCAACACCAAGGTCCCTCGCGTTGCTCGGGATGACAAGCCGTTAGAGACCATGCCTCAATTGCCATCTCTGCACCTGCCCGCATAGAATCTCTATTCAGCACGTGGCTTCCTGCGAGGACCATTGAACAAAGTAAGCGCCCTCTATCCCGGTTCGTTTGATCCGCCCACCAACGGACACCTTGACCTCATTGAGCGCGGAGCCAAGATTTTTGAGGAACTGGTGGTTGGCATTCTCAGGAATTCGGAAAAAAGTCCGATGTTCAGCTTGGCTGAGCGCTTAGACATGTTGAAGACTCTGACGGCGCACCTGAAAAATGTGCGCATTGAGGCCTTCCATGGGCTGATGGTCGAATATGCCAAGTCGATCGATGCAACCTGTGTATTGCGCGGGATTCGAGCCGTGAGCGATTACGAATACGAATTCCAGATGGCCCTGATGAACCGCAAGCTTGAGCCCACTCTCGAGACTGTCTTCATGATGCCCGCCGATAAGTATTCTTATGTCAGCTCGCGCCTGGTGCGGGAAGTAGCGCAGGTGGGGGGGCCGGTGAAAGGGTTGGTGCCCGAAGTGGTGGAACAAAGACTGCGCGCTAAGCTGGAGCCCGCTTATAAGTTTCACGACGAAATGCAGGAGGAGTTGCAGGAAGTCGCGGCGCGCGGGCCGGCGAGAAAAGGGAGAAAGAGAAAATCATGACAACCGCAACCACGGAAGCGCTCCGGCTCACCGACCGAATCAACCGCATTGAACCCTCAGCCACCATGGCAGTCGTAGCCGAGGCCGACAAGCTGCGCGCGCAGGGAATCGACGTGGTGGACTTCGGCGCGGGTGAGCCGCATTTTCCCACGCCGCAGCACATAAAGGATGCTGCCATAGCTGCGATTCAGGGCAACTTCACCAAATACACAGCCGTGCCCGGCACGCCTGAGTTACGTGACGCGATAGTTCACCGTCACGCGGTGGATTTTGATTCGGATTATCGCCGTGAAGAAGCGATTGCCTCAACCGGCGGCAAGAACGCTCTATTCAATGCGATTCAGGTGCTGGTCGATCACGGGGATGAGGTGATTCTCCCAGTGCCTTATTGGGTTTCATTCAAAGATATCGTGCGCTATGCCGGCGGTGAGAATGTGCTGCTGGAAACCGACGAGGCTCAAGGCTTTCGGGTTACGGCAGAAATGGTCGCGCGCATGATCACGCCGCGGACTAAGGTCATCATTCTGAACTCGCCGTCGAATCCTTCGGGTGCGGTGATGTCTGCCGAAGATCTGACCGCAGTGGTCCGCTTGGCGCACGAGCGCAGCATCTGGGTGCTCTCCGACGAGTGTTACGTTTATTTGAATTACACAGGAAAGAATTTTTCCGTTGGATCGTTGCGCGAATACAAAGAACGCATTGTAGTGCTGGGTTCGTTGTCGAAGACTTATGCCATGACTGGCTGGCGGTTGGGTTATGCGCTTGGTCCGGTGGCTGTAATCAGCGCGATGTCGAAGTTGCAAAGCCAGTCCACTTCGAATCCCACATCAATCGTGCAGAAAGCAGCAGTCGCCGCGCTGAAGGGCCCGCAGGAATGCGTCGAGCAGATGCGGCGGGAATATATCCAGTTGCGCGATCATGTGGTGAAAGGTTTGCGCTCGATTCCCGGCGTCACGTGCACGTTGCCGGAAGGCGCGTTCTATGCTTACCCCAACGTCTCGGCGTTCCTCGGGCGCGGTGGCATAAGATCGGCGGCCGACGTGGCGGGAAGATTACTTCGCGAGGCCCACGTAGCCACCGTCCCAGGAGAAGGCTTCGGCACCGGCGACCATATTCGAGTTTCTTACGCGACTTCGAAGGCCGAATTGGATCGAGGGCTGGAGCGCATGCGGAAGTTTTTTGCCGCGTTGTAATCCTGGAAGTCGATAGTTCGGCTAAGGCCGTCGTTCTCGAACGGCCTTTTTTATTCGGGCAGATTTTCATGAGCGATCTATATCCATTACTGATGCTTCCGGCATTCGATCCCCGCCCCTGGGGCACTCATGATCTCTCTCCGATTTATCCGAATCGTCAATTTGCGGAAAAGATTGGCGAGGCGTGGCTTACCGGGGATGACTGCAAAGTGGGGAATGGCCCTTTGGCAGGGCAGACGCTATCGCAACTCAGCAAAAAATATGAGCGCGAGCTGGTAGGGGACGCAGCTCGAGATCCGCGACGCTTTCCGTTGCTGCTGAAGTTTCTTTTCCCGCACGAGAAGCTTTCCGTCCAGGTTCATCCCGACGATGAACAAGCCCAGCGCGTCAACCAGCCGTGGGGAAAAACAGAATGCTGGTATGTGGCGCACGCTAAGCCTGGATCGAAAATTGGATTGGGTTTAAGAAACCTTGTGACCGTCCCGGAATTGGAACACGCAATCCACGAGAATCGTGCCGAGGATTTGTTGAACTGGATTGACGTCTATACCGGCGATATGATTTACGTCTCCGGCGGGACGGTTCACACCCTGGGGCCGGGTTCGGTCATTATTGAAACGCAACAACAGTCGGATACCACTTACCGATTGTATGATTACGGGCGCCCCCGCGAGTTGCACTTGAAAGAGGGACTAGCTGCAGTGAAGCCCGACGTGGCTTCGGGAAAAGTCGTGCGGCCTGCCCCGCTGCAAATTCCGGGCAGTAAGAACCGGCAGGCCGCATTAGTGGCCGCGCCTTATTTCGTCGTCGATATGTTTGAGCTAAAGGATCCGCAGCCCCTCTCCACGCGCGATCAGTCTGGAAAGGCTTCAGCCCAGATTCTGGTCGCGATAGAAGGTTGTGGGATTGTGCAGGCAGGCGACTCGGAACCGATTACCGTCACCAAAGGGGATGCCATCGTGGTGCCGGCTGATCTGGAGAACTTTACTGTGCAGCCGCAGTGGACGTTGGAATTTCTCAGGGCGCGTGTTCCAGGAGAGGCGCTGTCGGAACCTGAGATAAGAATGTGTACGAGCTCCTAACCAAGTGTCCAAGAACGCAAATTTTTCTCCCGTGATTCTAGCTGGTGGCCGAGGCACTCGCTTCTGGCCCTTAAGCCGAAAAAAGCGGCCGAAGCAGTTGCTCGCGCTGGATGGGAAGCAGACCATGATCCAGCAGACCGTTGCGCGACTGCTCCCCCTCACATCTTCGAATCGTTTCTGGATCATCACCAACGACGATCTCCGTTCACCGATCTTGCGGCAACTCCCGAGGCTGCCTAAGGCGCAAGTGATTGCCGAGCCCGTGGGTCGCAACACTGCTCCCGCAATCGGTCTGGCTGCGTTTCTTCTTCTGCGGGAAAATCCCGATGCGGTAATTGGGATGTTTCCCTCGGACCATGTCATTGGGGACGAAAAGAAATATCGCTCCACCATTGAACGAGGCGCGGAAATTGCGGCGGACGGCGAAAATATTGTGGTTCTCGGCATTCCTCCCAATCGAGCCGAAACCGGATATGGATACATTGAAGCCGGGAATATTTTCGATGGTGATGCGTTTCGTGTGCGCCGCTTCACCGAGAAGCCGGACGCGAAGAACGCCGCCGCTTTCGTCGCTTCTGGTAACTACTTCTGGAACAGTGGAATGTTTCTATGGAGCGCTCGCACGCTGGCCAACGCGCTTCGAGAGTATCTTCCGAAAACCGCGGCCTTGCTGGAACAGATAGCCGCCACTTTCGGCACTCGCAAATTTAGTACCACTCTGCGCAAACTATATCCCAAGTGTGAAAACATCAGCATCGATTACGCAGTTCTGGAGCCGCGTTCGGCCAAGGGGGAAGCGCAGGGAAACATCATTTGTCTGCCAGCGGATTTTGGTTGGAATGATCTGGGCTCCTGGCGGGCTTTGCACGAGCATCACACTGCCAAGAGTACACCGGCTGAAGGCAACGTCATCGATGGTTCGGGAGTATTTGTTCTGAATGCCAGCGGCAATTACGTGCATGCTCCGGGTAAGTTTGTGGCGACAGTTGGAGTGAATGATCTAGTTGTCGTCGACACTCCGGACGCGTTGCTGATCACCACGCGACAGAATGCGCAGGACGTGGGTAAAGTCGTGAAGTATCTGGACAGCAAGAAGCTGCACAGATTGACATAAGCTGTTCGTTTTATGGCGAAAGAAATCAAATTCGGGACCGATGGCTGGCGCGGCATCATCGCGGATGACTTTACTTTCGACAACGTGCGGAAAGTCGCCGGAGCAATCGCTTCCTATGTTCTGAAATATGAGAATGCAGGTGGCGGAGTTATTGTCGGCTATGACACCCGCTTCGCTTCGCAAGCGGCCGCACAAGTGACCTCCGAAGTGATTGCCGCAGCTGGTATCCCTGTGAAGTTGGCCAACGATTACACACCGACCCCGGCTGTGTCCTACGCCGTGAAACAAGGCGGCGCGGCTGGCGGAGTGATGATTACCTCCAGCCACAATCCCTGGAACTGGAACGGGGTAAAGTTCAAGGGGAATTTTGGCGGATCCGCTACACCCGCCATCATGAAGAAGGTCGAAGACGAATTGCAAGCGGAAGCAATGCCGCAGGGGACAAAAGCGGCGATCAAAGAAGTCGACCTCAAGCCTCCCTACGTCGCAGCCGTTTGCCGGTTTGCTGACCTGGATCTCATCGGGAAAGCCAAATTCAAGATCGCCATTGATTCCATGTATGGATCCGGTCGCGGCATTCTTGCAGGAATCTTTGCCGAACGCGGAGTGCAGCACGTCACTATTCGGCAAGAAGTGAATCCGCTGTTCCCCGGCATCAATCCCGAGCCCATAGAACCACACGTTGCTCTCTTGCTGCAAACTGTGGTCCGCGAGAGATGTGACGCAGGACTGGCCACGGACGGTGACGCTGACCGCATCGGTGCGGTCGCCGAAGATGGCAGCTTTGTCGATTCCCACAAGATTTTCTGCGTGTTGTTGCGCTGGCTGCTGGAGCGCAAGAAATGGTCCGGAGACGTGGTGCGTGCTTTCAATACGACGCGCATGCTCGACCGCATCGCCGCCAAACATGGTCGCAAGCTTTACGAAACCAAGATCGGATTTAAATACACAGCCGATCTGATGATGGAGCACGACATCCTGATCGGTGGGGAAGAATCCGGTGGCATCGGCTACTCCCGCTTTCTGCCAGAACGCGATGGGATCCTGAACAGCCTGCTGCTGGCCAATGTCATGGCAGAGGAAGGAAAACCGTTGGGTCAGTTAGTCGCGGATTTGCAACGCGAGTTTGGCCCGCACTATTACGGTCGGCGTGATCTGCACATCGCCGATGAAATTAAACAGAGCGCGATTCGGCGGGCGCGCGACGAAGGTACTCAGACTCTGGGTCGCTACCGGGTGCGGAAGAAAGAGAATCTTGACGGCGTCAAATTTTTTCTCGACGCGCCCACAAATGGCAACGGGGCTGAAGCGTGGATCCTCTTCCGTGCCTCGGGAACGGAGCCACTGCTGCGGGCTTATGCCGAAGCTTCCTCGCCGGAACTGGTCAGAGAGATTCTGACAGCCGCGGAGGACTTTGTTCGAAAGGGTTAGCAGCCTCGTTGCGACCGAAGACACGACATTTCCTGCCCCGGGAGTGCGATACTTTTAGCTAGCCATGACCTTTGCCGGAAATCCATCCGCCGATCCAGTCGACTCGCCTGAGGCGCGCCGTTACAACAGGATCCATCGCTGGCTGGGAATTGCCGATTTTGTCATCGGTGCCGCATTCCTCGTTGTCCTCCTGATTACCGGATGGTCGGGCTGGTTGCGCGATCTCGCATTGAGGCGCGCGTTCCAGAATTACACGCTCGCAGTATTTTTGTATTTATTCTTCTTACTCTTAATCAGTAAGGGGTTGGGTTTTGGGCTTGATTACTACGGATTCCGCCTGGAGCGGCGGTTCCAACTCTCGACGCAAAAATTTCGATCGTGGCTGTGGGATGAGACGAAGGGCTTTCTGGTTGGACTGGTAATGGCTGCGATCGTGGTGGAGTTGCTTTATTTTATGATTCGCCAATCGCCACAACACTGGTGGCTCATCACCTGGGCGTTATTCATGGGGCTGTTTATCTTGTTGGCGCAATTGGCGCCGGTGGTCCTGTTTCCAATTTTCTACAAGTTCGAGCCTCTGGACGATGAAGATCTGCGGCGGCGCCTCGTGCTTCTGGGCGAGCGCGCGGGGACGCGTGTACGCGGCGTATACCGCTGGAAGCTTTCGGAAAAGAGCAAGAAAGCTAACGCTGCTCTTACCGGGCTCGGCAGCACTCGGCGGATCATTCTGGCTGACACGCTGCTGGATAATTACGCTCCCGAGGAAATCGAAGCGGTCCTGGCGCACGAACTCGGACACCATGTGCACCGCCATATTTTGAAAAGTATTTTTGTACAAGCCGGAATTACTTTCCTGGGTTTCTGGATCGCGAATTTCGTGCTGCACTATGCGGTCGATCATCACATGTTCGAAGAGCTCTCCGATTTCGCAAACCTGCCATTGCTGGCGATCACGGCAACTCTGCTTTCGCTGTTGCTGATGCCGGCCTTGAATGCCTACTCGCGCTTCAACGAACGGCAGGCCGACCGCTATGCTTTCGAATCGATCGCCAACGTAGGTCCCTTCATTTCGTCGATGAATAAGCTGGCGCAGCAGAACCTGGCAGAGCGTACCCCTTCGAAATGGATCGAATTGTTATTCCACTCTCACCCGGCAATCTCACGACGCGTGGCGGCGGCCGAAGAGTGGGAACGCGTCCAGGGTGCAACTCCGCAGGTATAGACAGACTCGAAGGAAGTCAACGCCGGCGCAAGATTTCGGCTACACGCTGCAGATCCTCTTCCGTGTCCACTCCCACCGAATCGTAAGGCGTCTCGCCCACAAAAATCGAGATTCCGTTTTCCAGGAAGCGCAACTGTTCCAATCGCTCGCTCTTTTCCAGCATCGATTCCGGCTGAGCCACAAACCAATCGAGTGCGGGCTTTCGATATGCATAAAGGCCGAGGTGCTTGAAATAACGTGGCTCACTGCCGTCGCGATCGAACGGAATCGTGGCACGCGAGAAATAAAGCGCGCGACCATTGTTAGCTGTCACTATCTTCACCGCATTGGGATTTAGTACATCTTCACGCGGGCAAGCTGTCTTCACCGTTCCCACTTCGACCGACTGTTCTTTCATTACATCCAACAGCGTGGCAATTTGCTCGGGTCGCACCAGTGGTTCGTCCCCTTGTACGTTGATATAAACATCCGCCGCCAGCGAATTTGATATTTCATGCACACGCTCTGTGCCACTCTTGTGCGAGGCCGACGTCATCTCTGCCCTCCAGCCATATCTGCGGCAGGTCTCCAGAATCACTTCTGAATCGGTAGCCACAATTACGTCGGAGAGCAGTGGCGACGATCGAACTGCCTCATAAACCCAGCCGATCAAGGGCTTGCCGGAAAGCTCGCGCAGCATTTTTCGTGGTAGACGGGTCGAAGCCAAGCGGGCCGGAATAACGGCAACAGTGTTCATCAGGAGCAGTTTCCGGCTTTGTTGCGCCACTGGCAAGTATCGACTCGGCGAATCGGCGGCTGCCCCGTGGGTTTGACACCTTTTTGCAAGCGCTCTTAGAATAAACAATTGGGCGCGGAGAGCCACTCCGGTTCTTTCGCTCAAGCGGCGAGGCCTCGCGCGGATGCGACTAGTCCCTCTCGTTGCGTTTTCCCAAATAATGGCGGCGTAGCTCAGGTGGCTAGAGCGACGGTCTCATAATCCGTAGGTCCGTGGTTCGAGTCCACGCGCCGCCACCAAATTACTTGCCCAGTATTTGCTTCTAAACGCTTCATTCCGAAAAAGTTGGGATATTTGCCGGCGAGAGTCTTGCCCACTTACTTTTGTGCGTTACCGAAGTTTCCGCCCAAGCTCTCAAACCTCTGTCACTAATAGCCTTAAGTGCTTATCCTTTAAGAATGCCCGCCCCAGTTGTGGGCGGAAATAGTTGCACGGTGATCCCTGCTTAAATGTCTGCCAGCACCAATTCGTGGAGCGGACTACCGCTCGGGGCTCAGGGATTCGTTGCCCTGGTGATTATGGGAGGCACCGCCTGCCTGCTTCAGGCTGCCATTCACCAGAACAGCAAGAACATCGCGGAGTTCATTTGCTATACGGGAATCGCGATCCTGGCTTCGCGACTGCGCGTCACCCTGCCGGGCATTACCGGGACTCTCTCGGTGAACTTTCTTTTCATTCTGGTAGCCATCGCGGAATTGGGCTACTCCGAGACCCTCACCCTGGCCGCGGTTGCCATGATAGCGCAGAGTCTATACCCGGGACGACCGACCGCAATTCAATTGACGTTTAACGTCTGCGCGGGCTCGCTCTCGACGGCTCTGGGTTATTTCGTCTACCACAATCCACTCTGCAACGAACTGATCAGCAACCGCCCTCTGATTTTGTGCCTGACTGCCACGATTTATTTCATTGTTAATGCTGGCTGTATTGCCGCAGTAATTTCTTTCAGTGAAGGCAAGCCACTGCGGAGCATTCTGGTCGGCTGCTACTTCTGGTCGTTCCCTTACTACCTGGTCGGGGCCGGAATTGCCGGGGCAATTTCCTGGTTCAATCATGCGTTCAACTGGGAAACTTCGTTGTTGTTCGTCCCCGCCATTTATCTGATCTACCGCTCTTACCGGCTGTACCTGGGAAAACTGGAAGACGAAAAACGCCACGTTGAAGAAATGGCGAACCTGCATCTTCGAACCATTGAGGCTTTGGCGCTGGCGATCGAAGCTAAAGATCAGACCACGCACGAGCACCTGCAACGGGTGCGGATCTACGCCATCGAGGTAGCCAAAGAATTAGGCGTCAAAGGGGCCGAACTGGAAGCTCTTCACGCGGCTGCTCTGCTGCACGACATCGGCAAGCTGGCCGTGCCGGAGCACATCATTTCGAAGCCGGGGCGTTTGACTCCGGAAGAGTTCGAGAAGATGAAGATTCACACCGTTGTCGGCGCGGAAATTTTGGAACGCGTTCGGTTTCCCTACCCGGTGGTGCCGATTGTTCGAGCTCACCACGAGAAGTGGGACGGATCTGGTTATCCGTATGGCTTGAAAAATATGGAAATCCCGATCGGCGCCCGCATTCTTTCCGCGGTTGATTATCTGGACGCTCTGGCATCGGACCGGCAATACCGGCGCGCCATGCCGCTGGATGAAGTGATGCAGAGGCTGGCCGCGGAATCGGGAAAATCATTCGATCCCAAGGTGGTGGACGTCCTGAAAAGGCGTTACCGGTCTCTGGAAAATCTGGCGCTGAAGAAATCAGCGGAAGATGGAATTCCGACACACTCCGGCGGGATCAAGATTGCGCGCGGGCCAGAGCCAGATGCGGGATTCGAAAGCGCTGCAGTATCCGATACGCCCGGACGCGAAGCGAATTTTCTTTCTTCCATTGCCGCCGCGCGCCAGGAAGCGCAGTCCTTGTTTGAGCTGAGCCAGGATCTGGGAGCTTCATTAAGCCTGGGAGAAACTCTTTCTGTCTTCTCAGTAAAATTGAAACCGATGGTTCCCTACGACGCGATTGCAATTTACATCCGGCGCGGGGATGAGTTGATCCCGGAGTATGTGAATGGCGACAACTACCGCCTTTTTGCGTCCTTGCGGATTCCCATGGGCGACGGTCTCTCGGGCTGGGTGGCGCAGAATAAAAAGCCGATCATAAATGGAAACCCGTCCGTGGAACCAGGTTACCTGAACGATCCCGCCAAATTCAGCACGCTGCGGTCGGCGCTGGCCTTGCCGCTTGAGGGCGTGACCGGCGTGATCGGGGTTCTCGCCCTTTACCGCGCCGAGCGCGATGCGTTCACTTCCGATCACTTGCGGATTCTTTTGGCAGTGACCGGCAAAATGGCACTGGCCATTGAAAACGCCGTCAAGTATCAGCAGGCGGAAAGTTCCGCCACTACTGACTACCTCACCGGACTGCCCAATGCCCGATCTTTGTTTCTGCAACTCGATCGCGAACTGGCCCGCTGCAAGCGCGACAACGTCTCGCTCACATTAATGGTTTGCGACATGAACGGGTTCAAGAAAATCAACGACCGGTTCGGGCACCTGGAAGGGAACCGCGTCTTGCGTCTGTTTGCGCAGGCTCTGAAAGATAGCTGCCGCGAGTATGACTACGTAGCCCGCATGGGGGGAGACGAGTTTGTCGTAATTGCTCCGGGGCTGGCCACTGACGCAGCGGCCAAGAAGATCGAACAGATTCGCCCGCTGGCGCGGCAAGCCGGTTTCGATGTTTGCGGAG
Organism: Candidatus Sulfotelmatobacter sp.; assembly: GCA_049693675.1. GTDB lineage: Bacteria > Acidobacteriota > Terriglobia > Terriglobales > Acidobacteriaceae > Sulfotelmatobacter. The sequence continues at coordinate 12,010 of JBAVQD010000065.1, forward strand.
AAGATATTCTTTCACTCAGCGTGGGAGTGGCAGTGTCTCCCGACGATGGCAATGACGCCGAACAATTATTGACTGAAGCGGACCGGCGCATGTATCTGGAGAAACAAAAACAGCCTACGAAAAAAGATCAGCGCCTGCACACGCGAATGAAGTGCCGGCTCACCATTGAGTTACATGCCCAGGGCGGTGCGGCTCCAGTCTTCGGCAATCTGATCGACATTAGCCTGGGAGGTTGCTACGTGGAAACTGCTGCCATCCTTACCCCTGGCTCTAGTGTCAAAGTAGTATTTTCGATGGACAGCGTGGATTTGAGCGCGGAAGGCAGCGTTGCCAGAATCCATCCGGGATCGGGGATTGCGGTGCAGTTCAAGGAAATGAGCCGCGAGTCGCGCGAAAAAATGTATCGCATTCTGGAGTTTGTTCAGAGCACGACCACAATGTACAACGACCGTTATCTGCAAAACCTGTTCAACCGCTGATGGTCGCTAAGGCGTCCACTTCGAATTTCTACTCCACGGTTGAAGCAGGTCTCGGTCGCCCGTACACTTAAGAAATGCAGGTGCATGCCCACGGCGGCGGTGGTCCCAAGCGAGTACTCAAGATCTCGCTGGGCGTCACTCTCGCTTATATCGTGCTGCTGGTAGCGGCTGGAATTCGCGCCCACTCGCTGGCGCTGCTTTCCGAAGCTGGGCACAATCTTTCCGACTTTTTGGCGCTACTGCTATCTCTGGTTGCGGTCTATTTGCAGTCACGTCCTGCCAGTTCAACTAAAACGTATGGCTACCACCGCGCCGGAGTGCTGGCCGCACTGGTGAACGCGGTCTCCCTGGTCGCGGTCGCATTTTTTATCTTTTACGAGGCATTCCGCCGTTTGCAACATCCGGAGCACGTGCAAGCTGCTGTGATGATGTGGGTGGCGGGCGCGGGCGTGGTAATGAATGGAGTAATCGCTCTGCTGCTTTACCGTTCAGGGGGCGACGTCAACATTCGCAGCGCTCTGTTGCATGAAGTCGGAGACACTCTCTCTACTGCCGCCGTGATTGCCGGAGGGTGGGCGATTCTGGTCACCGGCAATTCCTGGATCGACCCCGCGCTCTCCTTCGGCATTGGCGCCTTGATACTGTGGTCAGGATTCGGCATTGTGCGTGAGACCCTGAATATTTTGCTCGAAGGAACGCCCCGCGGAGTGAAGCTCGAGTCGGTTGAAGTGGCCATCCGGTCAATTGATGGTGTCAACGATGTGCACGATCTCCACTGTTGGAGCATTGGCTCGGAAACTCGAGCGCTCTCCTGCCACATCTCGATTGCCGATATTCCGCCGTCAGTGAGCGAGCGGATCCTGCGCGATGTAAAAGCGTGTTTGCATGAGAACTTTCGCATCGACCACACGACGATCCAGTTCGAGCATGAGGAGTGCGAAGTGGCGCATGGGTGTGTGATCCCGGTGGGCGAGAGCGAAGAGCATCATCACCACACTCATTGAGAGATGGGTTGAGCTGTGTAGACAGGCGCTCCTCTGCGGAAGTTCTCCGCGTTCTCTGCGATCAAGCTTTTTTGACCGAGGTCTGCTTCTCAAAGATCTCCCGCGCACGCGCAATCGTATCTGCGTCTTCCGCCGCTTTATCCGGCCGCAGCCGCACAATCCTTGGAAAGCGCAACGCGTAGCCGCTCTCGTGACGATCGGACTGCATCATGTTATTGAAAGCAACTTCCAGTACGATCTGCGGCTCGACGGTGCGCCGGAAGCCTTGATCCTCAATCGTATGATCGAGAAACCACCTGGTCATCTCGGCAATCTCGGCGTCGGTCAGTCCTGAATACGCTTTGCCGATATTCGCTAGGCGGTCGCCATCCCAGACGGCAAATGTGTAATCGCTGAGCACGCCGATGCGCTTGCCGTGCCCGAACTCCACGGCAGTTACGACCACGTCGAGCGTTGCCAACTCCCGCTTCATCTTCAGCCATGACTTACCGCGCTTGCCGGGCGTGTATGGCGAAGTCAGGTCTTTGATCACCAGCCCTTCGTTGCCGCGAGCCTGTGCCGCGACAAAAAGTCCGTCCAGTTCCTCGCTGGACGAAACGCGAAAAACGGGCGCGCGAATAATCTGCGCCGCCCGCGATTCGTCCCCATCTCCAAAAATAAGCTTTCCCTGTGCCCCGATCTTCCCCGGTGGTCCCCTGTGTCCTCTGTGTTCAGGATTTTTCCCCGGGAGCAGTCCATCGAGAATCCGCGCCCGCTCCCGCAGAAGACGGTCAATGAGCAACTCCCCACCCGCATATAGAACATCGAATACCAGGTAGGCCACGGGAATCTCGCGCAACATTTTTTCGCTTACCTTCCTTCGTCCCAGCCGCTGCTGC
>JBAVQD010000066.1:0-2072 GCA_049693675.1 Candidatus Sulfotelmatobacter sp.
TGACATCAGCGTTCCTTGCGCCGCCGCCGCCCGCTCTCGCATTTCAAATATCTGAGTCTCGTGTTCGAGCACGATACGTTGCGATTCACCCTGATACCGCATACGCGCGAACTGGCGTGCCTTCTCAGCGGCCTGGAGTTGGTTCATGATCGCTAGTATAGATTGCAGTCTCAGGTTCTGTCCCGCGCTGCCGTCTCCTTATACCTCGTCTATCGTTTTAGGCTGTTCTTTGGAGAAAAGCATGTTCCATAAGAAATCCCGGAAGTACAAGGCTTGGCTGGTTACCTGGGAGTGGATCGGTGACCATGCCAAACGTGACGACAAGATCGTTGCGGTGCTTGATCCACGATGGAGGCCCGATCACGTCCGCGAGTTTGTTGAGCTTCTTTATCTCAACCTCACATACAGTATCGGCGAACGGATGTACTACGCGCTACATCGTCGCAAAAATCCTTATCAAGCGAAGTACGTTGACTCAACGGCGCGATGGCCTCCAGTGATCCACTGCGGCCACAATCCGTTTCTGATGGCGCATCTCGTGGAGGACCTACAAGTGGAAACTCATGACAACTGGACGGAAACAGCTACGTGGCTGGACGTGCGTTCGCGACGACGGAAGACGTTCACAACCAAGAGATGAGCTTCTTGGCGACTTGGCGCTCGCGGCTGTGCCGGCAAAAAGCAACCAGCCAGGGGGCGGCGACGGCATGAACATGAGGTCTGAGTATGCCGACCTCTCAAGAAGCGGATTTGCGCACACTCTCAAACCGTTCGGCAAACTTAATGATGGGTATGGCTAGGACGTCGCAGATTGCCACTAAATCCAGGAAGTCGAGCCGACGCTCACCTGTTTCGTACTTGCTAACAAAGGCCTGCTTCGCGCCGATGCCTTTGGCCAGTTGACCTTGTGTTAGCCCTTTCTGTTTACGGAGTTCACGCAAGAGGTCGAGAAAGATCTTTCTTTCCCGTTGCTTCCTGATCGCCCGTTGCGCGAGCTTTGCCATCGAAGCCAGCATAGGCAGCCCATAGGCCGTACTCCAAAATGGATTATTTGCGTGGGTCAGCTGGAATACTGACCGCAACCCTCTTCGAATTGCCTGGCAAACTCAATCAAGGGGAATCCAACGGCATCACAGACCCGCTTCAACTCCAAAACATCCATCCGCCGCTCGCCCTGCTCGTACTTACTGACGCGTGCCTGTGTAACACCCAGGAGTTTGGCGAGGTCTGTCTGCGTTAGTTTTGCCTCTAGTCGAATACGGCGCAGGAGTCGGAGGAACACTTTTCGTTCGTGTCGCTGTTTCGGGGACAGCCCTCCGATACGCTCCATACAGGAGGAGCATAGAAAATGGTTGACAAATACTCCAAAATGGATTATTCCAAGACGGATTGCTGTTTCTCGCGGGCCTGCTCCGTGGCTGCGACCTTAAAAAGGGATGAGCGGGACAGAGGAGTTGAAGGGGAAACGGAACAGTATAAGGCCAAAAGAACAGAATTCAGCATCGTTCGGAAAACAATTTTGATCTTGCTTTGTCTGGATGGCAACGAGTAAAGTTTCGCCAAATAACAACCTCATTTCGCAAGAGGTTGCCAGCCGTAAGCTTTTTCAAGACAGTTTGCCGTGGCTAGACGCGATTGTGCCGGATTTGTGCAGTTTGTGTTCTGTTTTCGTAACAACGTCCGGGTACGCACCCAATGCGTCTGTTTTTCACGGATGCAGTTCTGTACGTCGTTAGCAGTAATTAGTTGCTTGGACTGACCGGCGTTTCGGAAGATCGGGTTCGGCCGTCCTGGTTGCTGTCTGCTGTTGGCGAGCTTCCCCCAAAGCTCACCCAAAGAAGATTTAGCAAGATGAACTTCTGTGCAGCTTCACGGCTGCTCGGACATTCGTCCCTTGAGTACTTGGTTCGGGAGAGCTTATGTCCTTATCTAATAGCGACCTGGAAGTCCTGCTGTGTTCCCCCTCTCGGCTTCGAGCACTCACCGATGCAGAATTGATGGATGCATTGCGCTCCGGTTGCAACGATGCCCTGGCGACCCTCTTCGAAAGGCACAGTGCTCTGGTCTTCCAG
>JBAVQD010000067.1:0-30739 GCA_049693675.1 Candidatus Sulfotelmatobacter sp.
GATGGCGGAGTGGAAGTTCTTGCGTCGCGTTTGGGAGTTGGCTCGCGTCACCTCCGCCGATTATTTCTAAAACATCTCGGCGCAACTCCCACATCGGTAGCACATACGCGGCGTCTGCATTTTGCCAAAAAACTTATTGATGAGACGAGCTTGCCCATGACGCAGATCGCGCTGGCGTCCGGATTTGGGTGCGTCCGCCGCTTTAATGCGGGAATTCGCGACGTCTATCATCGAACTCCGACGCAGATTCGAAGGCTCGCTCGGCAAACCCAGGTGCAGCCGGAAAATCGATATCTCTTTCGTCTGCGCTTCCGTCCGCCTTACGCGTGGAAGGGTATGCTGAGGTTTCTCGCGGCTCGCGCCACGCCCGGTGTAGAAACAGTCGAGAATGGCTGCTATCGCCGTTCCATTTCTTTGAATGACAGTCACGGCTATTTTGAGGTCTCGCTGGATGAAGCGAATCATGCGCTGGTGGCGCGAGTACAGTTTGGCGATCCTCGCTCGCTGTTTTTCATCACCGAACGAATCCGCTCCATGTTTGATCTGAACGCCGACTGGGCGGCGATTGCGCAAACGCTGAAAGCTGACCCAGTATTGGCAACGCGAATTAAGTCCGAGCCGGGGTTGCGCGTGCCCGGATGCTGGAATGGCTTTGAGCTTGCCGTGCGAGCCATCCTGGGCCAGCAGGTTAGCGTCAAGGGTGCCACCACGCTGGCCGGGCGCCTAGTAAAAACTTTCGGACAGGAATTCAGTTCCGCGGCGGGCCTCACTCATATTTTCCCTCGACCGCAAGCGCTGGCCGACGCCAGCTTCGCAGGTATTGGGCTGCCCGGAGCCCGTGCGGAAACAATTCGGTCTCTGGCTCGGGCAGTTTGTGATGGGCGAATAAGGTTCGACGGTGTAACCGATTCAGGCGAATTCCTCTCGCGTTTGTGTGAAATTCCTGGCATCGGCCAGTGGACGGCGCAGTACGTCGCCATGCGCGCCCTGGGCGAGCCGGACGCCTTCCCTTCGACAGACCTCGGGCTGATGCGCGCCATGCATCTAGACAGCGCGCAGGAGTTGGAGCGGCTTGCCGAGGCCTGGCGACCTTGGCGATCCTACGCCGCAATTCATCTTTGGAATATTGCGAGCGCCCTACAAGCTAGCAGCAAACGGACACGCTCCACTTCTTCGATATCCGGCTTTGCGACGTTCGCAACGCCAGCGTGACGCAAGCGCCTACTCGACCCTTGCTAAGTACCTTCCAAGACAGCAGTTTCCCGTTCTGGAGCTTGCTTCTCAGCCCTCCCCACTCATATACTCTGAACGTTTGCCCGCTTCTTCCGGGAAATCGCCCTGACGCCGGCCGGCATATCGATTTGCAATCATCCGGAGACCAAATTTTATGACTACGATGACTACCGCTCCGCAGGTCGACAAAGAAAGCAATCCGTGGGAGTCGCAACGGGCGCGCTTTGACCTGGCCGCTCAGAAGCTCAATCTCGACGATGGACTGTGGCGGGTTTTGCGCTATCCCAACCGCGAGCTAACGGTTTACATCCCGGTCCAGATGGACGACGGACACCTGGAGGTGTTCACTGGATTTCGCGTCCAGCACTCCATCGCGCGGGGCCCGGCGAAGGGGGGAATCCGTTACGCGCCTGATGTCACGCTCGATGAAGTGCGTGCTCTCGCCAGTTGGATGACTTGGAAGTGCGCGGTGGTCAACATTCCTTTCGGAGGAGCGAAGGGTGGCGTAATTTGCGATCCGCATAAGATGTCGATGGGCGAAATCGAGCGCATGACGCGGCGTTACACTTCGGAACTGATTGAATTCATTGGACCCGAAAAAGATGTACCCGCCCCTGATGTAAATACCAACGAACAGATCATGGCATGGATGATGGATACCTATTCCATGCACATGCGGCAGACGGTGACGGCTTGCGTCACCGGCAAACCCATTAATATTGGCGGATCTAGGGGACGCCGCGAAGCCACTGGCCGCGGAGTGATGGTGGTGTGCGACGAGGCCACCAAGAAGCTCGGCATGACGCGCGAGAGCAGCCGCGTGATTGTGCAGGGCTTCGGCAACGTAGGCTCCAACGCCGCCCAGCTGATGTATCAAGGCGGATATAAGGTGGTTGGCATCGCGGAAGTTGGCGGTGGCCTTTACAACAAGAACGGAATGGATTTGAACGCCCTGGTCGAATTCCGTCAGAAGAATGGCACGGTCCATGGCTTTCCGGGAGCGGAAGCGTACGATCCGGCAGAATTGCTGACTACAGACTGCGAGATCCTCATCCCCGCCGCGACCGAAAATGTAATCACTTCGCGCAACGTGGATCGCGTGAAGTGCCGCATTCTGGCGGAAGGCGCCAATGGCCCAACTACATCGGCCGCGGACGATGTCTTGACCGACAAAGGCATATTCGTCATCCCGGACATTCTGGCCAATGCCGGCGGCGTGACTACTTCTTATTTCGAGTGGGTGCAGGACCGCCAGGGATATTTCTGGAAAGAATCTGTGGTCAACGAGCAACTGGAAGAGATTATGGTCTCCTCGTTCGGAGATGTCGTCCGCTATGCCGAGACTCACAAAGTGAACAATCGAATCGCGGCCTACATGCTGGCCATTGATCGCGTGGCTTATACCATTCGTCAGCGCGGCATCTACGCGTAAGGAGATTTTATGAACTCTGTGATCAGAAAGCTGCTTGCGCGAATCCTACCTCTTCTCCTTGCTCTTTTCCTTTTACCAGGCGCCGGTCTCGTTCCTTCTGCCGCCAACGCCGCTGCTGCACCGCAGATGGCTGCCGCTGACAAGCTTGATATCAACACAGCGACTGCGGACCAACTCAAGGCTCTGCCCGGCATTGGGGACGCCTACTCCCAGAAAATTATCGCAGGCCGCCCGTATCGAACGAAACTTGATTTGGTACATAAAAAAATCATCCCCCAGGCCACCTACGACAAGATCAAGGATCAAATTATCGCGAAGCAGCCAAAAGCTGGTGCGATGACTCCATCCACGTCGAAATAAATTTACCGGCGATTTCCCCAGGAGCTGCGCCAGAAAATTCTGACCCGGGAGTACATTCCCCCGATTGCGTTCTCTCGCACCGTGGAGCATAATCAATTTGAGTTCCGGTGCCCTTCCGGAAACCTCCCGAGCTGCAGTGAACCTGCCGAATTCCATCACGCTGATTCGCATCTGCAGCATTCCTTTGCTGATCTGGATTCTGTCTTCCAGCCATTTCAGCAGTGCACACGGCGCTAAAGAGTTGCTCGCCTCCGCGGTATTTATCGCGGCTTCCATGACCGACGGCATTGATGGTTATCTCGCCCGCAAGCGCGGACAGATCACCACCATGGGGATTCTCCTCGATCCCATGGCCGACAAACTTTTGATCGCCGCCGCCTTCGTTACTCTGGTGCAGTTCAATCCCAGCCTGGTTCCTGCCTGGATCGCAGTCATCATTATCGGCCGCGAGTTTCTGGTGAGCGGCCTGCGTTCCATCGCCGCCTCCGGTGGTTTTACGATCGAGGCCAGCGAACTGGGCAAGTTCAAGATGGTGGTGCAGATCGTTTCCGTGGTCGCGGTGATTCTCGATCATCGCTGGAAAGAGTGGCCGGTCTACGGAAACTTTATTTTTCCGGTGCACTGGATTGCCTACGTGGCAATATGGTTTGTGGTCTGCGTTTCGTTGATTTCCGCGATCGATTATTTCGCCGCGTTCTGGTCGAAGATTGACCGTCGCGTCTCCAAGCGCCGGCGCCGCGCCTTCGTTCTCAGCCGCCGCCGCAAGCCGCAGCCGGCCACCGATGCCGATGTCGCCCCCACTACCTAACTCGCAGTCTGCGCTTACTTCAGCGGAAATTTCCGGACAGGAATTTTCCCCGGAAGAACGCGCACAATTACTACACTTGGCGCACGATTCGATTATCTCTGAGTTGGAGGCCCGGACGATCTCTTTGGATCCTCCGAGTGCGCATCTATCTGAACTGCGAGGAATCTTTGCTTCACTCTACCTGCGCGGCGAGTTGCGTGGCTGCGTCGGCTATGTGGCGCCAACCTCGCCGCTCTACCGGACTGTCGCAGAAGCCGCTTGCGCCGCGGCCTTTGAAGACAACCGCTTCCCGCCAGTGACTCGAGACGAAGCCTCGCACCTCGAAATCGAACTCAGCATTCTCTCGCCGCTGGAATCAATCCACGCCAATGCCATTGAAATCGGACGACACGGACTTCTCATCAGCCAGCACGGGCGCCGCGGCCTGCTGTTGCCACAGGTCGCAGTCGAGCATCAGTGGGACCGGAATACCTTCCTCGAGCACACTTGCCGCAAAGCTCACCTGCCGCCGGACGCCTGGCAAAAGGGAGCGACGATTCAGGCCTTCACCGCAGAAATTTTCGGCGACAAGAATCGCTGAGTTAGCGCCACACCGCACAAGCTAATCCAAGCGTTCCCTTTTCTGGTTACTATCGGCTGTTAGTCGAGAGACCAATCCCTCCAGTGCATGCTCATTCCCGCCGATAAGCCGTTTGGACGCGCAAATCGTTGGGAGGTCGAATGTTTGCTTTCTTCACCACGCCTGTAGATCGTCGTGGATTTTCGTTTGTGTGCCTAAGATTTTTCTTAATCTTTATTTTTCTGGGCTCGTCGGCCGTTGCCCAAATACCCTCCGAACCTCCGCTATTTACGCAGCCTCCGTTTGCGGAAGCCAAAGACCGTATCACCGGCTTTGTCGATGATGAGCAACGTGTAACCTTGTCAGGAAACCGTCCTCCGTTGGCGAATGCACAATACGACGCCGGTGCCGTCCCGCCGGACTTTCGCATGGACCGGATGCTGATCACTATGCTTCCTGACGCCGCACAGCAGGATGCCCTGATCCAACTTATCGCCGAGCAGCACGATCCCGAATCTCCTTACTACCATCAGTGGCTCACTCCACAACAATATGGTGCGCTTTTCGGCGTCTCCGAGTCCGACGCTGCGCAAGTGACGGGATGGTTGCAGGCGCACGGCATGGAAGTAGAGGAGCTTACCACGGGACGCCGTTCCATCGTGTTCAGTGGATCCGCAGCCCAAGTCGAGTCAGCGTTCCACATCAGCATCCATACCTACAAGATTGGCTTAGAGGTTCATCACGCCAACGCCAGCGATCCTGAAATTCCCAAAGCTTTCTCTGGTGTCGTGGCAGGCATTGTTTCGCTGCATGATTTTCGCAGTGAACCGATGCACACTGGAGCCCGCATTCCGACATCTGAATTCACGAGCGGCGGTTCGTACTACCTTGCTCCAGCGGATTTCGCTACCATCTACGACCTTGCCGCGCTCTATCAACAATCGATCAGCGGCAGCGGACAGTCAGTGGCAATCGTAGCGCGGTCGAACATCAATATCGCAGACGTGCGGCAGTTCCGCGCCGCGTTCGATCTGCCCGCAAACGATCCGCAGATCATCGTCAACGGAACTAATCCGGGAATTCTCAGCTCCGGCGAGGAGACAGAAGCAGATCTGGATGTGGAATGGTCGGGCGCGGTGGCAAAGAACGCTGCGATCAAATTTGTCGTCTCGAAATCCACGAATGCCAGCGACGGGAGTTATCTCTCCGCACAATATATCGTCAACCACAACCTTGCTCCGGTGATGAGCATGAGCTTCGGGATCTGCGAAGCCGCGCTCGGCTCTTCGGGAAACAGCTTTATCAATAGTTTGTGGCAGCAGGCGGCAAGCCAGGGTATTACCGTCTTCGTTTCATCGGGAGATAGCGGCGCAGCGGGATGCGATTCGGCGTCAAGCTCGCGCGCCACTAAGGGACGAGCCGTGAATGGTCTGTGCTCTTCGCCTTACAGCGTTTGCGTAGGCGGCACGGAATTCAACGATACCTCGCGTCCATCACTTTACTGGTCGACATCGAACGCGTCCGGTACTCAGTCCTCGGCGCTGAGCTACATCCCGGAGGTCGCGTGGAACGAAAGTAGCGGCGGAGGGTTGTGGGCGACCGGGGGAGGCATGAGCACGATTTACTCCAAGCCTTCGTGGCAAAGCGGAACGGGCGTCCCCGCCGATGGCAAGCGGGACGTGCCTGACGTTTCACTCACCAGCGCAGGGCACGATGGCTATCTCATCTACCAGAATGGCGGTCTCTACGTAGTCGGCGGCACGTCGGCGGCAGCCCCGTCATTTGCTGGAGTGATGGCGTTAGTTGTGCAAAATGCGGCCGCACGACAAGGCAGCGCAAACCCCGTGATGTATTCCTTAGCCGGTAAGCAGCGCACGGGCGGAGCGGCCGTTTTTCACGATATTACAAGCGGCAGCAACAGTGTTCCCGGGCAAGCCGGCTTCAACGCGACAGCGGGATATGACGAGGCCACTGGACTTGGCTCTATCGATGGTCTGATTCTGGTGAACCACTGGCGCGATGCAACTGCCACTCCCGCATTTCACGCATCGGCTGCATCGAGTTCGCTTGCGGTGACTGCCGGATCGAATAGTAGTACCACCCTCACGGTGACTGTCAGCGGCGGCTTCGATGCTGCCGTCTCTTTTTCCGTGACTGGGTTGCCCGGGGGAATCTCGGCGAGTTTCTCACGCCCGATTCTGCCGGCGCCTGGATCGGGCGCCAGCATTCTTAAATTGAGCACGACGAGCAGCGTCAAGGCCGGCAATTATTCTGCAACCGTGTCGGCAAGCAGTGGCGCCACAAAGCAAACCATACCGCTCTCGATCATCTGCAACGCCCGGCATTGAATTTGAAATCTGAACGAATCGCAGGCGGCAAAACTCTCAGGCAGGGACGGGCGACTGCATTGCTGAGACCGCTGCTTCCAGATGGTCCAGAGTTTCCGCAACCGTCAGAGAGTACATCTCGCGGCCTAAACCTTCCCCAGCTTGCAACGCTGATTGCAGATAGTGACCGGCAATTTCAATGGCCAGAGAATCGGTGATGGCTTTGCCGGTGCGTTTCTTGTACTCAACCCACGCGGGATGAGGCAACGCGACCCAGACCGGTTTTCCATCCACCAGGAACTTTATATCCACAGCGTCGGCGTGGCGCGTGGCAATGGCAACAATCAGCGCCTGGTAGGTGCAGTGAACTTGCTTCTTGGTCCAGCGATCGGTAGCGGTGAAATCTCCAAACATGCTAGGAAAACTATAGCTGAGCGGGGCAGTCGCATCAACTCGCTGCCGATGCAGGCTAGCCTCCGGCAATGGCTCCGATAATGAGCAACGGCTCGGTGCCGTCAGAAATAGCTGGCGGCAGCGGCGCATCGGGAGGCTCGTGGGAGAGATCCTCTTCGCAGGCAAAAAAACGTAGAAAGGGACGGCGTTGTTGAGTGACCTGGTCGCGGATAGTACCGCGCAGCATGGGATAGCGGAGTTCGAGCGCATCGAGAACCGAACGCTGCGTGGCGGGAGCGGCGATCTCGACTTGTACCTCGTTGCCGACGCCGGCAAGGGTTCGCAGATGTTGCGGCAGGATGATTCGGATTGACTTCACGGTCATTTCCCAAACTCCCCGAAGGACTTCTCCGAGGGAGCAGTTCCCGTACCGCTTCTACAGTAAGCTCCCTAGGGATTTCAGCAATCATCCCGATACTAGCAAATGCGGCGCTTAGTCATTTTAGTGGTTTAAAGGTTGTGAGCAATCTATAGCTTGGTGTTCGGAAGATCATAAAGGTTTTCAAGTGAGTAACTACGCCCTCGTCAGTGCCTTCGGTCGGTGCCGGATTGTCTGGCGCGCGCCCACCCTCAACGCATATCTACGGAGAAATGATGGCAACTGCCAGTCCTGAACAAGGCTCGAAAAAAATAGACGCACAGCCTGACGCCCGGGTCAGCACCGGATGTGTCGGCTTGGACAAAATCCTCAACGGGGGCTACCCGAGCGGACGCCTTTATCTTATCGAGGGCGACCCCGGCGCGGGTAAGACTACGTTAGCGATGCAATTTACCCGCGACGGTGTGAGCAAAGGGGAGCGCACACTATACATCACTCTCTCGGAGTCGCGAGCCGACCTGCGCCACGCGGCGCAGTCGCATGGTCTTTCGATCGAGAACGTTGAGATCGTCGAGTTGCTGCCCAATGAAGGCGATCTGCTCCCCGAGCAGCAGTACACCGTTTTTCATCCGGCGGAAGTGGAACTCAATGATCGCATGCAGCGCATCGTCAAAGAAATTCAACGGGTGCGCCCGGACCGGCTGGTGATTGACGCGCTCAGCGAATTGCGCATGTTGGCGAAGGATCCCTTGCGCTACCGGCGGCAGATCCTGTCGCTGAAAGATTTTATGGCCGGGCAGGAATGCACCGTGCTGTTGCTGGACGACCGCAGCTCCCGCGATCCCGACCTTCAACTGCACAGCGTAGTGCATGGCGTGATCAGCATGGACAAAGTGCCGCGCGAGTACGGAAAGACGCGGCGCCAAATCGAGATCGTCAAGCTGCGAGGAACCTCCTACCACGAAGGGTTTCATGATTATGCGATTGTGACTGGGGGCGTGGTGGTATTTCCTCGCCTGGTTGCAGCGGACTCGCGGTCGGATCAACCACCGGAGCCGGTTTCCAGCGGCATCGCTGAGCTCGATGCGCTGACTGGCGGCGGCCTTGATCGCGGCACCAGCACGCTTTTGATTGGTCCGGCCGGTTGCGGCAAGACGAGCATTGCAGTGCAGTGGTCGGTAACCGCTGCGCGACGAGGAGAATCCTGCGTCCTGTTCTCGTTCGAGGAGGCTCCGAGCACGATGATGATGCGAGCCGCTGGTCTCGGTATCGATCTTCGTCCCCACGTAGCCAGCGGAAGAATCGTCATCGAACGAGTCGATCCCGCAGAGATGTCCCCAGGAGAACTTGTTGCCAAAGTTCAGCAACACGTGGAGAACGAAAATGTTCGCCTTATAGTGCTCGATAGTTTGAACGGATATTTGCAGTCGATGCCGGGCGAGCAATTTCTTGCGGTTCATCTCCACGAACTTCTGGCATACCTTGGCAACCGCGGCGTGCTCACGCTGATGGTGTTGGCGCAGGCGGGCACGATTGGGTGGCCCCTGCAGAGTGCGGTCGACGTCAGCTATCTCGCGGACAACATTCTGCTTCTCCGTTATTTCGAGAATAAAGGCGAGGTCTGTCAGGCTATCTCGACAATCAAGCGCCGCAGCGGCAGTCATGAACACGCCATCCGGGAACTGAAGCTGGGACCCGACCGAATTCGAATTGGTCGGCCTCTGCGCGACTTTCAGGGGGTGCTCACTGGCACCCCGACGTTTCTCGGTGGCACCAAGGAGACCTAAGAAAAAGTGATGGCTACTTCCCTCCACGGCGATTACCGGGTACTGGTGCTTGCGCCCTTTGGCAAGGACGCGATGCTGGTGCGCGAAGTGCTGGAGCGTTCGGGAATCCCAGTTGGAGTTGTCGCAGATGTCGCCGCGATTGCGCGCTGCTTAGCCGGCGGCGCGGGAGCCGCTATTGTCGCCGAGGAATCGCTCGACGAAGACAGCATTGAATTGTTGGGCCGCAGCGTCAGCGCCCAGCCTACGTGGTCGGATTTTCCAATCATCGTTCTTACCGGCGGCGGGGCGACTACGCCTTACACAGAAATGATGGTTCGCTCCCGCACGCCCATGGGAAACATCAATTTAATTGAGCGGCCACTGCGGCCAGCTACGCTGATCAGCAGTGTGCGGACGGCGATACGCTCCCGGCTTCGGCAGTATGAAATTCGCAATCACCTCGAGGAGCGGGAACAGGTCGAGGAAGAATTACGCCGCGCACATGACGAACTGGAATCGTTGATAGAGAGGCGAACCCTGGCTTTGCGGAAGCTTTCGGCAAGGCTGATGCGAGTACAGGACGAGGAACGTCGACGCATTGCTCGCGAACTTCATGATGGATTAGGCCAGTGGCTGGCCGCGGCGCAGATTAATGTCGACATGGTGCTGCTTCGCGAAGGAGGGCGGGCATCTCCCATGCTGCAGGAGACGCGGAAGCTGATCGATCACGCTGTCTCAAGCATTCGAACCATGTCTTATTTGTTGCACCCGCCGTTGCTGGACGAGGCTGGCTTCGAAGCAGCGGCTCACTGGTTCATCGATGGCTTCGCTAAGCGCACCGCAATGGCAATCAAGACGAATTTTTCTCATCCCGATGATATGCCGGTGGGACTGTCGAAAACGCCACGCATGCCCGAGGTGGTTGAGCTTGCGCTATTTCGTATGCTTCAGGGGACTCACGAATGCTCATCGGCACTCCGCGAGTCCTAATGTGGAAGTAAAATTTCAGCGGCTTCCGGACCGCGCCATTCTTGAAATCCAGGACTTTGGACGGGGCGTGCCGCAGGCGGTGATGGACCGTTTCCAGCGTACAGGAGCGGGTTCGGGCGTAGGGCTCGCCGGGATTTGCGAAAGGGTAAAAGAGCTAGGCGGCGATTTCACAATTGACTCTACTGATCGTGGAACGACCCTCCGCTCTGTTGTGCCCATGTGCGCCGATGCGAAACCGATTGAAGCGGGTTCGTCGCAATCTTCCGCCAATAAAGTGCGACGCAATAGCCTTATTGCAAACGTCAATCAGGCTTCTTAAAAGCAAACCAAAAAGCGGGTTTGCGTGTCAATCCCCTGCTACATTCCGCGTCTAGTTTTCCCCGGTCGGCACGCTACCGCCCCAAAGGGCATTGCCGCCCCATAAAGCGTTTCCACCCCACAGAGCGTTGCCGCCCCACAGTGCATTGCCGCCCCAGAGAGCGTTCCCACCCCACAAGGCATTGTTGCCCGAGACCGTCGGCGTAGCCGTTTCGCTCGCCGTAATCGCACCACTTCCTACCAGGAATTGTGAAGTCCCCCACACTGCTGCATTGGACCAAGTTGCCGATGTGTTCCAAACGGCAGAAGGACTGTCCTGCAAATAGACACTGTTATTGCTGGCATTGAATGTAGCGGTTGAAGACATCGCCGTTCCCTTGGCCAAGTCCGTGTTAGCCAGCGCCGCCTCGAGGTCAACATAACCTGCGCCTACTGTGAAAACATCGTACTGGTCGGTGTAGGTAATTCCTGAAACTGGATCGGTGTAGCTGCTATATGAAGGCAGTGACTTCCACGCGGTCTTCATCAGTCGCGCTTTCACCTGGTCGGGTGTAAGGCTGGGACTCTTTTGCAGCATATCGGCCACGGCCCCGCTGACTACGCCTGCCGCCATGCTGGTCCCGCTTAAAGTGAAATAGCTGGAAGATGACGCGCTGCTTCCGCCGTTGACGTAATAGCTGTACGGTACTTGATCCGACGGATATTCGTTATATAAGGTGGAATTAGGAGCTTCCAGCGATACCAACAAATTCCCGGGAGCAACAACGTCGGGCTTCACGATCGCATCCCCTGCCGTCGGCCCTTTCGAACTGTAACTGGCGATCAGGTCATCCGTCCGGGTCGGCGTTCCCATCGGCTTCATCGCGCCGACGGTTATGACATAGGGATCGTTTCCCGGCGATGTGATCGTTCCGTAGCCATCGCTCGCCTGGGTGCGTCCGTTATTTCCCGCGGATACCACTACTACGATTCCGCTCTTCCACGCCGCCTCAACTGCCTGGCAAAGTGGGTCGAGCTTGTAGGTTTCGTATACCTCGCGGCCGAGCGAAAGATTCATCACGCGGATGTTGAACCGCTGTTTCAGCGATATAGCAGTAGCGATGGCAGCTATGACCGAACTATCGGTGCCTTCGCCGTTCTGGTCGAGAACCCGCAGATTCAAGAGCGTGGCTCCGGGCGCAATCCCTTCAAATGTGCGCGAGTACTGCGGTCCAGTGGAACTCGCTCCGTCACCTGCGATGAGTCCGGCGACATGAGTGCCGTGACCATACTGATCGTTCGTGCTGGAGTTCGACGGAAGAAAACTCTGGCTATACGCTACGCGGGAACCACCGCGAGATCCCCCATTCAGATCCGGATGGCTACTGATTCCGCTGTCGATCAGAGCCACTCCAATGCCAGCGCCCGTGTAGCCAGACTGCCATGCCGAGAACGCATTGATCGCCGGTGCCGCGTTGCTGAGGGCGGGAGTCAGTGCACGATCCGGACTTATGTAAACCACGTTCGATTGGTTCGAAAGGCTAACGATCCCGTTGCCATCGAGCTGCGCAACTACTCCATTGACCAACGGCAAGTCTCCCAGAATAGTACCGCCGAGTTTGAGAATGTCATTTAGCAGACAATCTACAAGCCCGAGCAGACCGCTGCAATTCACCTGTGTTCCCGGAGCATATTGGACAATGATGTTTGCCTGTTGCGTTGGAGGATAGTTTTGCAGTTCAGGCGCTATCTTCGAGTTGTTCGCATAAGCCAGTGTTCCGGCAAGCAGCAGCACGATCAGTGCTAATCTCTTCATTGAACCCCCAAAATACGTGCAGGCCTCGCATGCTAACGCGAGCTACGTTGCTCTTGAGAGTGCACTCATCGCTCCAAACAACGACCTTGTTGGCCCTTATAAATCAGCAAGGTAGAGAAAGTCGGAGAAGTTGAACAAGGGACAAATTGTCTCAGGGGTTGCCCTTAGGACAACCTGTCCCCGCGCACGAAGGTAACCGGGTAACTTGGTTTTCCGATGCTCTGCGCCTGAATTCCGAGCAAAATTGTAAGAACCTCGTCATGTCCTCAGCTCGCCAAAATGGCGCACGTGTGTTTATCGCCGGTATGGCGCTGGCGGCTTTAGGTTCATTTCTTTTTGCCTCGGCGCACTGGAATTCAAGCGACGATTCAGTCAAGTTCGTTTGTTACATGGCGGCCGCGCTTCTCGCTTCTCCGCTTAAGGTGAGCCTGCCCAGTGGAACGCTTTCGGTAAATTTTCTATTCACTTTGCTGGGCATTCTGGAACTGAGCTTGCCCGAGACGTTGCTGATCTGTGTGGTCAGCACGCTCGGTCAGTTTTATTGGAAACCGGCGAGACGTCTGCACTTTATCCAGCTTTTGTTCAACCTGTCGCAGGTGACGGTTTCCGGCGCCGCCGCTTACGGAGCTTACAAGTTCGTTTCCATTCACGTTCTCCACGGTCCGGGTCCTCTCGCGCTGGTCGTAGCCGCGGTTATCCTTTTCGCGGTAAATACATTGGCTACTTCCACCATCATTGGACTGACCGAAGACAAGCCATTTTCGAAGGTCTGGACCGACTCCTATCTGTGGTCCTTTCCTTATTACATGGTGGGCGCCGCTGTCGCCGGACTCGTCAGTTTTCTCAACCGCCACATTGGCTGGCAATCGTCGTTGCTGGTACTACCGCCTATCTACCTGATGTATCGCTCCTATCGGCTTTATCTGGGCAAGCTTGAGACCGAGAAAAAACACGCTGAGCGGGTTTCGAATCTTCACCTGCGCACCATTGAAGCTCTGGCACTCGCTATCGAAGCGAAGGACCAAACCACCGGTGATCATCTGCAGCGCGTGCGCGTCTACGCAATGGAGTTGGCGAAAGCACTCCGCCTGAGCGAGGAAGAGACAGAGGCTTTGCGCGCCGCCTCCGTGCTGCACGATATCGGTAAGCTGGCGGTTCCGGAACATATCATCTCGAAGCCTGGCAAGCTCACTCCGGAAGAATTCGAGAAGATGAAGATTCATCCCATCGTGGGGGCTGAAATTCTCGAACAAGTCGACTTCCCTTATCCTGTGGTGCCGATTGTGCGCGCACATCACGAAAAATGGGACGGCAGCGGATATCCCAACGGCTTGGTTAGAGAGGAGATTCCTATCGGAGCACGAATTCTATCCGCAGTCGACTGTCTGGATGCGCTTGCGTCCGACCGGCAATACCGCAAGGCACTTCCGCTTGATGAGGCGATGGCGAAAGTGGCTTCCGAAGCCGGAGCGGCGTTTGATCCTAAAGTGGTCGATATCTTGAACCAGCGCTATGTGGAATGGGAAAAACTCGCGCGCTTGCAGCCGGCGCAGACTCCGCCCAAACTTTCCACCGACGTTAAGGTGGAACGCGGCCTAGCTCCCGACGCGGGTTTCGCTGATTCGGCCGAAGATCCAAGAACGGTGCCTGCAAACACGGGCTCGATGGAGCGTGTGACTGTGGCTCGCCAGCAAGCACAAAGACTCATTGAACTCAGCCGCGGGAGCGGTAAAGCACTCGGTCTCGATGACACTCTTTCTCTGCTATCGATTCGGCTGAAGCGTCTTGTCCCGCACGAGTCCATGGCAGTTTACCTTCGTAAAAGCGATGTGCTGGTTGCCGAGTTTGTCAGTGGCGGGAACTTTCATCTGTTTTCTTCTTTGAGGATTCCGCTGGGAAAAGGTTTGTCGGGCTGGGTCGCGCAAAATCACAAGCCGATTTTGAATGGCAATCCCTCGGTAGAACCGGGGTATCTGAACGATCCCACGCAAGGCATCGCGCTCCGTTCCGCCCTGGCCGTCCCAATCGAAGGAAGCACCGGGGTTGCGGCGGTGTTGGCGCTTTACCGCGCGGATCAGGACGCATTCAGCAAAGAAGACCTGCAAGTAGTGGAAACCATTGTTGTCGGGCTAGCTGCGAGCATGGAACAAAGCATTCCACCGAAAGCCAGCGTGGCCCACGTTGGCGGTGACTGACCTGGTTTGCGCTCGTCAGGCCTGATTGCTTATTGAAGGCTAAAGACGGCAGCTGGTTGGTTACTAACGTCACCTTGGTTGCCGATCGGCATTAAGATAGGCTGGGCGGCGATCCGTATTCTGATGACGATTCTTGAGAAGATGCCAACCGTTGTGACCGTGGCTGTGCTGGTCGGCATCTTTGCCGGACTTAAGCGGCACGGACGCTCCGCGCGCCTGCAACTTTGGCTGGTTGCGTGGTTTCTCATCTTCATTCATTTCGTCGCCCAGATGATTGAACCGCCCACGGGAGCTGTAAGCCCGTTACTTCTGGCAGTGGATTTAGCCTCGCTGCTAGGCTCCGCCGTAATCTTTGTAGTCTCAGTTTCCTCGGTGGTGGAAGAGCGAGGCAGAAGAAATCTCCTGCTCCTGTTAACCGGCGTACCAGCGGTTGCTTATGGCGTGCTCGATTGCTATGACGTACATGCTCGCTGGCTTTTTGTGCTGTGCCTGCTCGCTTGTTTTGGTAGCGGGGCTTTTTTCTTCGTTCGGATTCACAAGAAACCTTCGCTCTATCTTGTCGCGACAGCAGGATTGACTGGAGTCGCGTTTCTTTGGGCCACCCGGGCCGCCTGGCATGGTTCCTTTGACGAAGGCTTGACCGTGCTGTTGGGCCTTGGGTTTGCCTTGCCCGGCGTCTTTGTCTGCCGGAATTACTGGCGGGTTTCGCCGGGCACACTGACCGTTGTTTTCGGGTTCCTCTCCTGGGGTGCGGTTTTTCCCGTCGGAATGTTGATTGACCGCTTCGCCCCGGGAGTGAATGTACCGCCAGAACTGTGGAACGTTCCCAAGATGTTCGTTGCCTTTGGAATGATTCTGGCGATGGTCGAGGACAAATCGGAGTCGATCGAAGCGATGCAGCGGAAAGAACGCGCGCTCAATCGACAACTGGAGCGCTTCTCGGCAATCACTTCGCAACTACTGAGCGGAGCCGACGTGGATCTGCTCTGTAATGAGATCGCGCTGGCAATCACTGAAGTGAGCAACTTTCAAGTGGCTGCCATTCATTTGGATAATGCCGGGCACAGTCTAAGATTGGCCGGAGCGAGCGGGCTCTCCGCGAAAGCTTTTACGGAACTGGAAGCCAAAGCAAAGCAGTGGAAGACCGAAGATATTAAGGATTTCTGCAGCCGAGGCCGGCGCATTGGTGAAAACTCATTCCTGCTTTCCGCGGACCTTGCGGCGAAATATGGACCGGTGAAGAGCCAGCTAAACTATGAGCCGAATCCTCACTGGAACAACGGCGATGAATTGCTTATCCCCCTCCGATCGGTGCACGGTGGTTACCTGGGATGTATCGCGCTCGATGACCCTATCGATCCGGAAGATGTAAATGCTTACCAATTGTCTCGTATCGAGTTGCTGGCCGCGGATCTGGCAGTCGCGGTGGAACTGAAGTCGCTGCAACGCCAACTGGTGCGCTCGGAGAAGCTGGCGGCCTTGGGGCAATTAGTTGCCGGCGTGGCCCATGAACTCAACAACCCGCTCACTGCGGTAATGGGTTACGGTGAGCTGCTGGGAGACGATATAACATCCGCGCCCGTGCGTAGCCGGTTGGATAAGCTCGTAGCCGAGGGTCGGCGGATGAAGAAGATCGTTGAAAACCTCTTGCGTTTTTCTCGGCAGAGCACTTCGGATCGGCAGTCCATAGAACTGCGGCCGATTGTTCAGGATGTGCTGGCACTGCGCGAGTACCACGTTCGAACCCGGGATGTGGAAATCACAGTAGACATCCAACCGAATTTCCCGCCCGTGGTGGCGGACGAAGATCAATGCAAGCAGGTATTGCTCAATCTGATCAACAATGCGATCGATGCAGTAGAAGACGGGGCTGCACCAAAGCGGATCAGCGTTCGTATTTTCCAGCGTGGAGGTCGCGCCGTGATCGTCGTTGAGGACACAGGTCCGGGTTTTTCCGATCTGAATCGCGCTTTCGATCCCTTCTACACGACGAAACCAGTGGGAAGAGGTACAGGACTCGGCCTCAGCATCTGCCACGGGATTGTCAAGGAACACGGCGGCGAGATCAGATTGGAAAACTTGCAGCCGCGCGGGGCAGCCGTGACCATTGAATTGCCCCTTGGAAAAGGAACATTTTCGAACGTCGATGTCGAAGCCATGCCTTGGGGCGCAAGCAGGGAGAATACTAAAGCTGCGTCAGGAAATGCCCCGCGCTAGGGCTCCTGAGAATCTTTTAGCGCCGGATGTTGCTGTCGATTCTCTTCCGTATAAACCGCAATGCGTCTGGATTTACGGTAGACGTTTGCAACCGCTAACGTCCAAAGTGGAACCAAATCCACTCCCGGCACGAGTTTGCCAAAAAACGACGGCAGAAATTCCCAATGCCAGCCCAGAAGATGCACCATCAAGGCTCCGACCCCAAAGTCGATGATGTCATCAGCGGGCGAGGCCGCGCCCTCAACGAAGAATGGAAAGATGATGATTTGTAACGCATCCGCGACCACCGCCAGCATCATGGCGGCCTTAAAGCGGGAACCGGGCGATACCGTAATGGTGCCTTGAATCACTGCCAGATCATTCTCTTCGACGTTCCTATTTTAAACCCAAAGGCGCGGGTGCGTTTTGGAGAGACGGCCAACGAACGAAAGCGCCCCAGACTTTTTCAAGTCATAGGACGCTTTCGTTGAACAGCCCTCCCCCGAGTGCTGCTCAAGTCGAACTTAGACTCCATCCCGGGAATTGTGAATGGCTCATGCGTGCCACATGGCCCCACTGTCGGGCTAAGTCATTCGGAGTAGCCGTCGTCGTTGCCTTCATCATCGTCGTCGTCCTCTTCGTCAGCGCCGTCGTCTTCGTCTTCGTCATCTTCGTCTGGCTGGTCTCGAAGAATGATATTGACGTGTGCCAAGAAATAATACCGGTCCGGGTCTGGCTGTGCTTTGCGCATGCCAAATGTTACGCCACGCTGAGGACCGGTGCGCAAGCTACTGCAATGGCGCGGACACGTGTTCGTGGACAATCAGCCACTTGCCGCCGTGGTTCTCCCAGACCACAGTCCAGCGGAAATTGCCCGTCTCGACCTTGCCGGCATTTGTGGTCATTTCTTCTTTAACTGTCGCGGTACCCCACACTAAGTCGCCGTGGGGATGAATGGCGGCATCGTCGTTCACCGTGAACTTCGCGCTTTTATAGCCGGCGAGTACGCCTTTGACGCCTCTCTCGTATTCGTCCCAGCTGTCGTACTTCAGGGGAGCGATATCGAAGAAGGTGTGCGGGCCGCTGGCGTAGAACTTCGAAACATTGTCAGGATTGAGTGTCGACCAGCCGTCCCAGATTTTCTGCATATAGACTTTATCGGGAGTTGAGCCGGCTGGAGTTTTTGCTGCGGAGGGCTTGGGAGACGCCGCGACGCTGGATAGCGTAATGACGAACAGGGAAAGTATCACGGTGTAGGCGCGCTTCATGGCTATGTTCCTCGTGGATTTTCCATGCGGTCTTGGTTCGAAGGTCGCGGAATTCTCGCACAAGGTCGGCAATCTGCAAAGCTTGCATTGACCGATTTCCACAGTGCACGCTAAAATAGTTGAGTTTGCCTGTACACGCCGACCCGTTCTGGGGACGCCTACCTTGGCTGCTGAAGCGCCGGGGCGGAAACACAGCAAGCATAGAAAGTTCGGTGGGCGCCAAGGTTGCACGCGTGTGCGCGTGAGTCGCGCCCGATGAACGGACTTTCACGACATCTTGATGGAGGCAGACGTATGTACGCGGTCATCCGCGCCGGTGGAAAGCAGTACCGGGTGGCGCCCGGGGATGTGATTCGAGTGGAAAAGCTGGCTACGGGAACCGATGGCCGCGTGAATTTTCCTGACGTTTTGGCAGTATCGGCCGGCGACGGACAAATCGGCAAACCCGAATCGGAAGCGCGGGTTGTCGGCGAAGTAGTAGAAGAAGGCCGGGGCGCGAAGATTCTGGTTTTTCACTACAAGCGCAAGAAGCAGTATAAGAAGCTACGCGGCCATCGTCAGTCTTATACTGCGGTGCGCATCACGGAGATTGCCTTTGACGGGCAGAGCTTTAAGGCTCCAGAAGTGGCGAAAAAGCAACCAAAGGTAAAAAAGGCCACCCCCGTGCACGAGCACGAGTCTGATGCGGAAGTGAAAAGCATCAAGGAACACGCGACCAAGGGGCACGCAAAGAAAAAATCTACGCCAAAGAAAGCGGCGAAGAAATCCTCGGCCAAGAAAAAGAAGTAAGTGCAGTTGAAAATCGAAGACTGAGAGTTGAGAGTTGATCCATGGCACATAAAAAAGGACAAGGAACATCACGAAACGGCCGCGATTCAAACGCGCAGCGGCTTGGATTCAAAGCATTCGGCGGGCAGATTGTGCCCGGCGGGACCATCATTGTGCGGCAGCGCGGCACGCGTGTGAAACCCGGGCTCAACGTGGGGCGCGGCAAAGACGATACGCTCTTCGCTAAGATCACCGGTCGCATCAAGTTCCTGAATAAGGGTTCGATGGGCAAGTTTGTGATGGTTGAGCCGATGGAAATACTGGAGTAGTTCGGCGTCCATCTGCCCAATCGGGCATTGTGCTTTAGCGGCCGCGCGACGCAGTTTGAGCCTCGCCTTCGGGACGGGGCTTTTCGTTTTTGCAGCTGCTTTTTGATTGCGACTACACATGTTTATTGATGAAGCCAAAATTCGAGTGAAGGCTGGAGACGGCGGCAATGGCTGCATGGCTTTTCGCCGCGAAAAATATGTTCCGCGCGGCGGTCCTTCCGGCGGCGATGGCGGCAAGGGCGGGGATGTGATCATGGAATCCAGCGAGCGCCATAACACGCTAGTCCACTTCCGCTTTAATCCCGAATATAAGGCCGAGCGCGGACGCCATGGCGAGGGTTCGAACAAGAGCGGCCGTGAAGGCGAAGACATTCTTCTCAAAGTTCCGGTTGGAACCATTGTGTATGACGAAGAAACGGGAGAGAAAGTATTTGATTTTTCCGGTCCCGATCAGCGCATGGTGATTGCGCGTGGCGGCCGCGGTGGACGCGGCAATGCGCGTTTTGCGACATCGGTGCATCAGGCGCCGCGCGAACACGAACCGGGACGGCCTGGAGAAGAACACAATTACCGGCTGGAACTGAAGCTGCTCGCGGATGTTGGGTTGGTCGGCTATCCCAACGTCGGCAAATCGACGCTGATCTCTCGCATCTCAGCCGCCCGGCCGAAAATTGCGGATTATCCTTTTACTACCCTGGAACCTCAACTCGGCGTAGTTGCGGTAGGCGATTTAAATAACGAAATCAGCTTTGTCGTCGCCGACATTCCTGGCCTGATCGAGGGAGCACACGCCGGTTCTGGGCTGGGCATTCAGTTCCTGCGCCACATCGAGCGCACGCGATTGCTGGTTCATCTGGTGGATGTGTCGGACGCGAGCGGACGCCCGGACGTGGTCAAAGATGTGGAAGTAATTCTTGGAGAACTGGCCAGCTTTGGGGCACATCTGGAAGACAAACCGATGATCATGGTTGCATCCAAGATCGATGTCGTGAACAAGGAAAAACTTGCAGCGCTGAAACGCTATTGCAAGAAACACAAAGTGAAGCTTTATGAGATTTCAGCGGTCACAGGCAAAGGGATCGAGGAACTCAAGTTCGCCATTGCCAAAGAAGTCGATGCTCTGCGCCAACAGCCATCGCGACTGGCCGAAGCTGAAGCCAGCCACGGCAGCGCATAAGAGCTTTACGCCCGCGGCAGCTGCGATCCATGTTGGAAGTGGTATTGAAGAATCTTAGCCGCCAACGCCGGCGACATCTCTTCTCCCAGGGGTTCGATGGTGCGCACGATTTCTCCGCGACAGATCACTTCCGTAGGCGAAAGCCCCGCAATTTCGGAGGGCAATACCAGATTGATTTCAAGTTGAATATTAGGCTGCAATGCGTCTTCTGCTCGAAAGAGAAGGCCAGAGCGGCTGATATCTCTGGTTTCGCCGTCGTGCCATTTATCTTCATCCAGCCGTCGATATTTCAGGGGCAAGTGCAGTTGGAAGCGAGGCGCGCGCGAAAGTGGCAGTTCCGGTCCTCGTGCCGCAGCAGCATAAGTGCTTCGAACCGGCTGTTCTGCAGCTTGCGGGAATGGACTAGAATCCAGCACTTCGCGAACCTTGCTTTTTAGATCGCGCAGGGTAAATGGCTTCTGCAGCAGGCGCACACCGGCGTCCAGCGTGCCATTGTGGCCGATTACGTTTTCGGTGTATCCAGACATGTAAAGCACTTTCGTCTGAGGACGAATTTCCGAGATCCGCTGCGCCAGTTCGCGACCGTTCATGCCGGGCATGATGACGTCGGTCAGGAGCAAATGAATCACTCCCTCGTGGGCGACGGCTATCTGCATCGCCACTGCTCCATCCGCAGCTTCAATCACTTTGTAACCTTGCTTCTCCAGGAACTGGCGGGCCAGATAGCGCAGGTTCGCTTCATCCTCGGCCAGAAGAATGGTTTCGGTGCCCGGTTCAATGAAAGCAGACTCGTTCGAAGCGACGACTTGTGCCGGCTCTGCTCTCTCAGCGATTCGCGGCAAATAAATCTTAAAGCTGGTGCCCTTGCCGGGTTCGCTGTTCACCCAGATATAGCCGCCGCTCTGTTTCACGATTCCGTAAACGGTGGAGAGCCCCAACCCTGTTCCCTTTGGGCCCTTGGTGGTGAAGAAAGGTTCAAAGATATGGGATTGAGTTTCGGAATCCATTCCGAGACCGGTGTCACTGATGGCCAGCATCACGTAGGCTCCCGGCCGCAGCGGGGCATGAAAGCGGGCGTACTCTTCGTCGAGAGATACGTTTGAGGTTTCGATAGTCAGCTTGCCGCCGGACGGCATGGCATCGCGCGCATTCACGGCAAGGTTCATGATGACCTGGTCGATCTGGCCGGCGTCGGCTCGTACGGCGCCGAGCGAGGGCGCTGGCACCATGACGAGGTCGATATCCTCGCCAATGACGCGCGTGAGCATCTTGAGGTTTTCGGTGACGACGCCATTCAGATCAAGAATCTTCGGCGCCAGCATCTGCTTGCGGCTGAACGCGAGCAACTGACGCGTGAGCGAAGACGCGCGTTGCGAGGCGCCTGCAATTTCCTGCGCGGGGCCGCGCAGCGCAGGATCCGGACCCAAACGATCGAGCAAGAATTCCGAGTATCCGGAAATCACCATCAACAGATTGTTGAAGTCGTGGGCGATGCCGCCCGCAAGCCTGCCGATAGCCTCCATTTTCTGTGACTGCTGGAGTTGCTGCTCGAGGGCGCGGCGCTCGGTAACATCTTCGGCGAATAACTCGAACGCAGTTTTCCTTTCGTCATTGCTGACGGCGCGTCCGGAGACCCGAACCAGGATCGTGATGCCGTCCTTTCGCTTCCATTCGGCGATCAGACCATTAAAAGGCGCCGCGGATCGCAGATAGTCCGCCAATTCGAACCAGCGATGCGTATCGGAGTAAAGTCCGCCAAGATGTTTGCCAACGAGTTCCGAAGTTGCGGCATATCCCAGCATGGTGAGTAGCGCGGGGTTCGCATCCAGGAGTTGGCCTGCCGAGTCACAACGGCAGATGCCATAGGGAGCGTTGGTTACGAGTGAACGGAAATTCATCTCGGAACGTCGTAAGCTCTCTTGCGCCGCTCGCAACGCCGCATTCAACCAGCAGATAAGTGCCGCCAGCACAACGAACAGTGACAGCCTGATCATGGTCGAACGAAACTGGGCCGGGGTCTGCTCGGAAGAAAAGGAGAAGTAAGCGCTCACGGTCAGCGCAAATGAAGTGGCCACCAGCCCGGGCTTCCAACCTCCATACCACGCGCTTACCATTACGGCAACGGCGAACACGGCCAAACGGCTTTCCGTAATGTTGGGAAGAAGCAATGCCGGAATCAACGCCAGAGTGGTGCTGAGAACAGCGACGCCGTAGCGCAAAATTGGCGCACGGGCAGGTTGAATGCTGAGTAGGGGGAGGGATACCCGCATAGTGTCGCAATGCTAGTGTTGGTTTCTTAGATGCGCGAGATTACAGGAGTTCATTCTAAATTCTCGCGAACCTGTTTCCTAAATAGGTATCCGGCCGTTCTAACCGTGGACTATTGGACATTGGAAGTTGGTACTTACGGCCAGCCCACCTTGAGGAGAAAGTTGCGCTTGCCAATCGAGCCTGGAAACGATGACACTAGCCGCGCATGAACATTGGACTATTTGGCGGCACTTTCGATCCCATCCATCGTGGACACCTGGCACTGGCGCGAGCAGCGAGTGAGCGCTACAAACTCGGGCGCGTCCTGTTCGTCCCTGCCGGTATTCCACCACACAAGCAGAGCTTGCCGTTATCTGCTTTCGCGCACCGTTACGCCATGACTGTACTCGCCACCGCGCAAGAAAAAGAATTCATTCCCTCGCTGCTCGAAGCGCCAGCCGAGGTTGATTCCGGCGAAAAGCGGGATAAGGAAAAGCATAATAAGGAAAAGCGTAACAAGAAGGATAACGATCCTGCGGCAACGCCGAACTACACCATCGATACCGTTAAGCGAGTGAAAAAAGAATTCAAGAAGGTGGATCGGTTATTCCTTCTCATCGGCATTGACGCTTTCCTGGATATCTCCAAATGGCACCAATGCGAGGCTTTGTTCCGCGAATGCGAGTTCGTGGTCGCCAGCCGGCCCGGATATTCATTAGCGGATGTGGCCAACGCTCTGCCCGGCAGCCTTCGCCCGCGCGCAGAGGCGACTCGGCCGTTTCAAAAACAAGCCGCCCACGGCGACCTGATGCTGAACGGCGTGGCCGTTCATCTTCTTGATCAGGTCTACCAGCCTCTTTCCTCGACTGCGATTCGCCAGGCTGCGGCCAGGGGAAAGCCGCTCGGACGCTTCGTGGAGCCGGCCGTTGCAGACTACATCAAGAAATTAGGACTGTACAAAGCCCAGTTTCCACAGCCATGACTCAACGTTCTGTCAGCTTCCCGTTTACAATGATCAGGACCACGAACTACTCTGCATGAAAAAAAATGAGCTGAAGAACCAGGTAGCGGCGGCCATCCAGGCCTGCCTAGACAAGAAAGCGGAAGAACTTTCCATATTGGAAATGGAGAAGGGGTCAGCTTTTACCGACTACTTCGTGCTCTGCAGCGGGACCAATCCGCGGCAAGTACAGGCAATCGCGGATGAAGTGGAGCTGCGCCTGAAAGCCGCAGGGCTCCAGCCGGCACACGTGGAAGGGTATAAGCAGGCGGAGTGGATACTTGTCGACTATGTGGATTTCATCGTCCACATTTTTTCCGAGAAGGCGCGCAAGTTCTACGATCTCGAGCGGTTGTGGAAAACGGCGAAGCGTTTGGAGCCGTCAGAATTAAAAACGAAGCCTCGGTCGAAGGCGGTTTCTAAGGTCAAGAGCACGCCGCATCGTACAGCCTCAGCCGCTCGGCGACGAAAAAAGGCGTAAGTCACGTTCTTGAATGAAGTCGTTTTCATCACGTCCCGTAAGGTATGAACACTTCTTCCAATCCGGAGCCCTCCAAAGTTGAATCAGGCTGGGGAAGCCAATACCGGCTCATCGCCTCCGACAAATGGAAAGCGAAGTCGGCCGTGATGGGCAAAGCGGTGACCGAAGCGCTGGTGGAATATGCCCAACCGAAGCCGGGCATGCGAGTTCTGGACCTGGCCAGCGGAACTGGTGAGCCCGCCATCAGTCTAGCCATGTGCGTTGGACCGCATGGGCGAGTCACGGCTCTGGACTTGAGCGCCGATCTTCTTGAGATTGCACGTGGCCGGGCACAAGAGCGCGGCCTTGAAAATTTCTCAACCCAGCAGGGTGACGCCCAGGCTCTGCCCTTTGATGACAATGTTTTTGATCTCGCCAGCTGCCGCTTCGGAATTATGTTTTTTGCCGATGCCGTTCGGGCTCTGCGCGAATTGCATCGGGTTTTAACTTCCGAAGCGCGAGCGTGTTTTCTGGCCTGGGGACCGTTCGATCAACCATACTGGCAGAGCATGATGGGCGTGGTGCATCGTCATGTGGGTGACCCGCTGTTGCCGCCGGGCGGCCCCGATCCATTTCGCTTTTCCCCGCCGGGAAGTCTTTCGGCTGTTCTGCGCAGCGCCGGTTTTCGGGAGGTGGAAGAAGAAACAAAAACTCTGCCCTGGACCTGGCCGGGAACGCCGCATGAGGTCTGGGAGCAGGCGCAGGCAGTAGCTGTGCCCTTCCGCCCGATGTTGGATCGAGTCCCCGAGAGCATGCGGGAACAGATCGATGAGGAAGTCCTGCGGGAGATCGGACGCTACGTCCACGGAGAGAATATCAACTTTGGTGTGTCGGTGGTGCTGGCATCCGGAAGTAAGTGAAATCCATTGAGCTGCCGTGAAGATCAAGATTGCGTGGGTGGGCAAGACAAAAGAACCGGCGATCCAAACGCTGACAGATGAATATCTGAAACGGATTTCGCGTTATGTTCCTGTGGAGGACATACCGTTACGCGATGAGCAAGCGCTGATAGCGTTGTGCGGCGGTTTGCCGGCCAAAGCCGGCAAACGAAACAATACTAAGTCAACGCTGGTGCTGATGGAGTCGCGCGGGAAGCAGTTTTCGTCTGAGGAATTCGCACGTTTTCTCGGCGACTATCAGGATCGTAATCCTCTGCCTCTGGTATTCGCGGTAGGTCCGGCGGACGGATTCGGCGAGGCAGCGCGCGCCATGGCGCAGCATACGATTTCACTGGGGAAAATAACCTTGGCACACGAACTGGCTCGCGTAATCTTGTTGGAGCAGATCTATCGGGCTTTCACCATTTTGAAGGGACATCCTTATCATTCCGGCCATTAAAGCAGCGCAGCGTGCACCTTCGTGATTTGCTCTCAGGCCTATGGAATCCTACAGTTTGAGAAACGCCGGTACGATCAATCCGACAGTAAGTCAATCCGAGAGTAAGTCTGGGAGCAGATGAATGAAAGATGTCATGGAGCTGTTAAGAGCGAAAGAACAGGAATTATCCAAGGTGAGACGACAAGTGGACGCTCTGCGGATTGCATTGCCATTGTTAAGCGGAGAAGATGATGCTCCGCTGCCTAAGGGGATAGGGACGGCGAATCAGTCGTCACGAGATTTAAGCTGACCTGCGGCTGCGCCAAGCCCATCGAGAGATGCTCCCGTTCGGCGGAAGTCGCGGCAAAATATACGGAGCGCTTACTGCGTGACCGTAGCCTGATAACTCACGATCTGCCACAGACCGTTGTGGCGAACCCAGACTCGCGTGTAGCGATAAGGACCGCTGAAATCTTCGCCGAGCTGGTGGCCCTTCACGTCGGCGCGCGCGGTGACCACGGCTGTGTCCCCATACACCCGCACCACCATGTCGGTAATATTCATAGCTTCATAGCGGAGCTGGCCGCTGCGGCGGGCGGAAATAGTCTCCTGTTTGGTTGTAACCTGGCCGAGAGGCGTAATGGCAACGTAATCGTCGGCGAGGGTTCGCAGGGAAAATTCGGAGTCGCGGCGGAGGCTGGCTTCTTTGGACTGCCGCTCCATATCGACAATCTGGCGAATGGTTTCCTGGTCGGGCGAATCGAAGCCGGGTCGCGGACGAACGGCTACGTGCTGGGCGGAAAATGCAGGTACCGTAATCAGGCAAAACAATAACACGGCATAAGTGTTGATCACGACAAAGACCTCCGCAGTCTGCTGAGGGACAGAGATCGACTTATATCGGGATACGCGCGATTGGATGCGAGAGTTCTGTGGAAAATCAATTGCGTCCTGAAAAATGTCGCTTCCGATTAAGTACGCTGTAGTTCCCCGCAATCAGTCTGCGCTTCTAGTAGAATCAAGCCTCCAGCCATGACGGACGTGCGCCGAGGTCTTATTATCGTAAATACGGGTCCGGGCAAGGGGAAGACGACAGCAGCCATGGGAACAGCCTTGCGCGCGGTGGGCCAGGGCATGCGTGTGCTGATGCTGCAATTCCTGAAGGGTTCCTGGCACTACGGGGAATTGGACGCCGTGCAGGTTTTTGGGGATAAGTTCGTGATGAAGCAGATGGGGCGCGGCTTCGTGAAGGTAGGCGCCGAAAAACCTGACCCGGAAGATGTGAAGATGGTCGAGGATGCCTGGAGCGAGGCGGAAACGGCAATCCAATCCGGGCAGTGGGATCTGGTGATCCTGGATGAGATCAACTACGCGATCAGTTATGGCATGCTGGACGCGGCGAAGGTAGTAGAGGCGTTGAAGTCGAAGCCGGAAATGGTGCATGTCATCTTGACGGGAAGGAATGCACACCCCACAATTGTCGAGGCCGCCGACACTGTAACCGAGATGCGCCAGGTAAAGCACGCTTACGAAAAGGGCGTGATGGCGCAGAGAGGAATTGAGTACTGAAGATTGCTGATTATTGATTGTTGATTGAGAACGAATAGCCCATGGTTTCAATCAGCAATCAACAATCACGAAATCACAATTTCTTATGGCTTGGTTCAAACGAGAATCCGGGGAGCTCGATACTTCGGGCAAGAAGACCGTCCGCACCGAAGGCCTGTGGGTGAAGTGTGAGGGTTGCCGGCAGATCATCTGGAAAAAGGATCTGGAAGAGAACCTGAATGTTTGCCCGAAGTGCGAAAAGCATTTTCGCATCGATGCCCGGACCAGGCTGGCATTGCTGCTGGATGACAATCAGTATGAGACGTTGGACGGAAACCTCTCGTCGACCGATCCGCTGAAATTTGTAGATTTGAAACCCTACTCGTCCCGGCTTCGGCAGGCGCAGCACGATACTGGATTGAAAGACGCGGTGATCAATGCCCAGGGGAAATTGCTGGGACGGCCGGTAGTGGCCAGCGTGATGGAGTACGCATTCATCGGCGGCAGCATGGGCGCGGTGGTCGGCGAGATGATTACTCGAGCCGTCGAACTAGCGTTGGGTTCGAAAACGCCCCTGATCATCGTTTCCGCTTCAGGCGGGGCAAGAATGATGGAAGGTGTGGTCAGCCTGATGCAACTGGCTAAAATTTCGGCCGCGCTGGCTCGGTTGGATAAAGCCAAGGTGCCTTATATTTCGCTTCTCACCGATCCGACTACGGGCGGAGTAACGGCATCTTTTGCCATGCTCGGAGATTTGAATATTGCTGAACCCGGGGCGCTGATTGGATTTGCCGGGCCGCGGGTGATTGAGCAAACGATCCGGCAGAAACTTCCCGCCGGATTCCAGCGCAGCGAATTCCTTCTGGAGCATGGCATGTTGGACGCAGTAGTGGCTCGCAAGGAGCTTAAACCTTACATTGCGCGGGCTCTGGATTTTATGGTTGGAAGCAGTTAGCTCATAGCTACGCCACAATTCCGTTAAACTGCCTCGGCCGAATGACCAACCCAACTGATCATCCTGAATCCGCAAAATCCGTTTGATATTCTGACATGGAAAGAAAAGCTGAAGGCTGATGGCTAAGAGCTAATAGCTTGTCCACCTCCTACCAAACCGCGGTGTCCCGCATGTTTGCGCTGGGGCATGAACTGGCGCACACGCCCTCCAACAAATTCGACCTGGCGCACATGCGAATTTTGTTGGAAGCATTGAATCATCCCGAGCACCGTTTCCCGAGTGTGTTGATAGCGGGCACCAACGGAAAAGGCTCGACGGCCGCTACGCTTGCTTCCATTTTGCACGCGTCGGGATTGAAAACCGGTTTGTATACATCGCCGCATCTGTTGCGAATCAACGAGCGTATCCGGGTAAACGGAGAAGAGATCAGCGACGACGACTTTGCCGAGCTACACGGCAACATTGACAGAGCAGCTGAAGAGCTGGTCGAAAAAGCGGAGTTGCCGTGGCATCCGAGTTTTTTCGAAATGATGACGGCAATTGCTTTTGAATATTTTGCACGAGAGCGAGTGGATCTCGCGGTGCTGGAAGTCGGCATGGGTGGAAGGCTCGATGCCACGAATGTGGTTGAGCCGCGGCTCAGCGTGATCACTGACATTTCGCTGGATCATCAGAAGTTTCTGGGGAACACCCTGGGAGAGATTGCGCGCGAGAAAGTCGGAATCATTCGTCCTGACGGCGTGGTCGTGACTCTGCCGCAGCAGCCTGAGGCGAACGACGTGGTCGGGAACACGATGCTCGAACTTGGAGCGCGAGCGGTGAATGCCGTTCCCTACGTGCCGCCGGTTTCGCCTAACAGTAGTCAGTATCTGGTGCCGAATGCCGAGCAAGGCGAACCCGTTTATCGCTACCCGCTTCAGGTTATGGGAGAACAGATTTTAGTGGAGACTCCCCTGGTGGGGCGGCATCAGTTGCGCAACGTTGCGCTGGCGATTGCGGCAGCGGTGGAATTGAATCAGCAAGGCTTCAGCGGAATCACCGCAAAGAGCATCGAGCGCGGCATCCGCGAGACACGTTGGCCAGGACGGTTTCAGGTAATCGCTGCGCGGCCGGGCTGGCCCGAAATTGTCATCGATGTAGCCCACAATCCCGCGGGCGCGTGGGCGCTGCGTTCAGCCCTTTCCGAACGTTACGAAGACCGCCGGCTGATTTTTGTTTTCGGAGCGATGCGGGATAAGGCAATCTCTGAGATGGCGGAGATTCTGTTCCCGTTGGCTGATCGAGTGATTGCGACCAGGCCGGAAAATCCGCGTGCGGCGTCGCCCGAGGAAATTCAGGAAGCGGCGGCCCGAACCGGGGCAGTGATCGAAAAAGTGGAAGATGTGCAGAGAGCTGTGGAGCGTGCCCGAGAGATCACCGATGCTGCAACGATTGTTGTGATCACCGGGTCAATTTATCTGGTCGGCGAAGTGATGAGCGAGATTGGAGCGCAGGCCTGATACAGCGCGGACCGGCAGTTTCCCCTAAAATAGAAATGTGCAGGAAGTAAATTCATCAGTGGACGTGCAGCAAGACTCGGAGGCCGCATCGGCGATTGCGCCGCGCGGAAGTCAGCACGCTATTCCAGGGAAGACCTACGGATGGTTGAGCCGCCTGCGTTCCTATTTCATTCTTGATCCTCTGATCTGGCTGTACACATTTGTTTTGGGATTGCTTGCTCTCCCCGGTGGACTGTTCGACAAAAGTGGACGACGGCTGCACTGGTTTTCGCGAACCTGGTCGTGGCTGATCATGAAAACGATCTGGTCGCCGGTGAAGGTCACCGGCCTGGATAAGATCGATACGTCGAAGCCTCATGTTTACGCGGTGAATCATGCTTCGGCCATGGACATCCCGGTTCTGTACGTCTACCTGCCGTTTCAGTTCCGCATTGTCTTCAAGAAAGAATTGCTGGTGTATCCGGTGGTGGGTTGGCAACTGAAGCGCTCGGGACAGGTTTGCATCGATCAGCAGAAGCCGACTAATTCGATTGCGGCAATCCGCTCGGCGGTAAAAAGTTTGAAGGCCGGCATGCCGCTGGTGATTTATCCCGAGGGCGGGCGCACTCCCGATGGCGAGATCAAACCTTTTCTGCCGGGAGCTTTTTTTCTGGCGATCAAGGCGCAGGTGGATATCGTCCCTGTAGCTTTGGTCGGCACCTACGAACTGCTGCCGATGGATACTTACCATATCAAGTGCCGACCGCTGGAGATGCGCGTGGGCGAGCCGATTCCGACCACAGGGCTCACCATGCGCGACCTGGAGGCCGTTTCCGACAAGGTGAAGAGGGCGATCGAGGAGTTGTACTACGGGCCAGCTTCGCAGCCAGTGTAAATTTGCGCTTAAGTTCTTCGTTAGTTCGTGCCGAAATCCAGATTAGAAAATTTACTTCTCACAAAGTCGGAAGATCGGGCACCCGGCCCGTCCGAACTCACCAGCCAATCCGTTTCAATCCCGTCACCTGATCGAAGTGGCGATCACGGCTCAACAGCGGGAGCGAGTGCTGGCGGCAGAGGGCTGCGATCCAGAGGTCGTTCGTGGGAATTGGCTTACCTTTGCGTTTTAGATCGAGAGTGATCTGGGCGTAATGCTGGGTGGTTGGCTCGTTGATGTCGAGCACGGCGCAGTCGCGAAGAAGTCCGGCGAGCCAGTTTTCGTAGGCGGCCGAGTGGCGCGATTGGGAGATTCCGTAGCGATACTCGCCGAGGATGATTACGGGAATCGCCATCTGGTCGGCGCGGGTGAGGATGGCGATGACGGCCGGGTCATCATCGGCGGCGGCGAACAAGGCGTTGGTATCGACAATCATTGGTCTTC
>JBAVQD010000068.1:0-26121 GCA_049693675.1 Candidatus Sulfotelmatobacter sp.
CGCACGGCGAGCCCGGCCGCTTCACAACGCGCTTTCATCCAGGAACGAGCTTTGAGATCTGCTGGCGTGAAAACGATTCGAGTTACCGCGGGAGCTTCAGCGTCGGAAAACGAAGCGAGCGTTTCGATTTCAGAAAGTAAGCGATCTCGATCGATAGCAATATTCATCGCTCTTTATTACTATTCATCGCTCTATGCTGGCCAGCGGATGCCGGTTCCAGTCTTTGTAGATGAGATATTTTGCGGGCACTTTGCCGATGGCTCCGAACCACTGCGGGCACCAGGGTGCCATCCAGATGAAGTCGCCAGTGTTCACGGGATACCAGGAGTCTCCGAGACGGTAGATACCGCCGCCTTCGAGCATGATGAGCCCGTGTTCCATGATGTGCATTTCGACCATGCTAAGCGCAGCACCGGGCTGGTACACCATTGTGTTCACCGCGAAGTCGAAACTCCTTTCGTCGGGAAGCAGACATTTGACCTGCAGACCGGGATCGTCATCCAGCGGATGCGAAGACACCTTATCTTCGTTCGAAACGATCAGATGCGGGGGCTGGACGGAATCGAGAGGCTGATAGGCTTTCTCGAACACGGCAACGCGGCTCGCCGTTGTAACTGTGATGCGATGATTTAATCCTTCGGGTAGGTAGGCGTAGCCTCTTGCGCCCAGCCTTTCTGATTTGCCGTTCACATCCAGGTTGACGTCGCCTTCGATCACGAAAATGAAGCGCTGTGCATGCGTGCTTCCGAGTTCGCCTCCTGCTTCAAACTCAGCGGTGTACTGTGTGAACTTGGCGCCCAACGCGGGGCTGACATGAACGATTGCGGAGCAGGCCTTCATTCCGGGCAAAGTGGTGCGCACAAAGGTATCCGGAGTCAGGAGCAGATGATTCGGTTGCTGGGAGCTTCGTGTACGGCCAAGGTTATGCACGGTTCATCCTTTGTGGAGTGCAGGTGAGGAAGCCAGCTGATCGAGAAGATGCAATCCGCATTCGATCGCCTTTTCCACGTCTTCAACGGCCACCGACTCGGCGGGATCGTGGCTGATCCCGCCGGGTGTTCTCAGAAAAATCATTGCCGACGGAACTCTCTCCGCCATGATCATGGCATCGTGACCTGCGCCACTTACCATGCGGTGCGGAGTGCATCCCGTCTTAATGATTGCCTGTTCTATCTCCGCAGTAAGAAACGCATCCATAGCGACGGCGGGCTGGCTTAGGAGAACTTTCTCCTGCACCGTTAAACCGCGGCGCGCAGCGATTTCGTGAGCCTGACGAATGAGGTCGCCGATGGCGCGGGCGCGAACATTATCGGTGCGGTGGCGAACGTCGAGTGTGAGCCCTGCCTCCGCTGCAATCACATTCGCCGCTCCAGGCTGGGCTTCAATCTTTCCGACGGTCGCAACTAAGTCGGGGACTTCCCGGGCTAAGCCTTCGACAGTTCCGATCCACTCCGCGGCACCAGCAATCGCATCGCGGCGGAGATGCATGGGCGTTGTGCCGGCATGGTTGGCGCGGCCGACAAATGTGAATTCCAATCGGCTCTGTCCGGCAATGGCTTCGACCGCGGCGAGAGGTTGATTTAAGCTTTCCAAAACTGGTCCTTGCTCGATATGAAATTCCAGGTAGCCTAAGACGTCGTTTGCTAATTTCGCCGGTGGAATTGCTTCTGGATTCAATCTGAAGCTTTCGATTGCCTTCCGCACCGTGATCCCTTGCGCATCCTGCATGTTCAACAGTTGATCGTCCAGTCTCCCGACCAGCGCCCGGCTGCCGATGAATGGAGTGCCGAAGCGTACTCCTTCTTCCTCAGAGAAGGCAATCACCTCGATTGCGAAAGGAAGGTGCCGTCCGTGCAGCCCTTCTAATAAGGCTACGGCCAGAACAATTCCGAGGACGCCATCGTAGGCACCGGCATTCGGAACAGTATCGAGATGTGAACCGATCAACAGACGCGGACCGTCGGCCTTCGCGCCGGGATATAGGGCGCGAAGATTTCCTGCGGCGTCGACGACCACTTGCGCGCCTAATGGTTCCATCCATTTGATAATTTCTTGATGACAATCGTGCATGGGCGGAGATAAGAAAGTCCGCCGCACGGAGCCGGGGGTTTCCGTAAACGAAGCTAGCTTCAAGCAACGAGCGATAACATCCTGCGCGCGATTTCTAGTCACAGTTGTTGGCTGCAATTCATACTTCAAGCTTCGCGAATGATCTTTGCCGCTACCCACCCGAGAAGAACGAGCCCCACAAGAAGCTCCCAGGCATAGGTATTTCCGTAGGTCGCGACAGGAAAATGATTGCTGATCATGAGAAAAACTACCGGGACCGCGATGAAGGTATTATGTTTGGAGCGCAGCTTGGCTTGCGCACTCAGCGCAGCGTCGAACTTTTCTCCGGCGGCGGCCGCCGCGATCATTTTTCGCTGAGAGGGAAGAATTCGGAACCAGACGTTTGCCGTCATGATTGTTCCCAGGACCGCGCCGACGTGAATGTAGGCAGCCCGGCCGCTGAAGATATGCATAAGTCCCCAGGCGAGAACAGCAATCATGAGCAGGGAGAATGCCGCAAAGGCAGCTTCCGATCTACTCAGAGCGGATCGTGCCGCCAGATCGTAAACGATCCAGCCGCCGGCGAGAACGGCAAGGCCAATCGCAATGCCGCGCGCTTGTGAAAGGGCAGCAATGTCCGGATCAATCAATCCGGAACTTGAGTAGTACACCAGGAACAACAGCACCACCCCACTCAGCCAGGTCATTAACGCTTCCCAGCGAAACCAGTGAACTTGTTCAGGCCCAACTTTAAGAGATTTCTGTCTGTCAACCGTGTAGAAGCCACCGCTGTGCACCATCCACAACGACAGAGACGGGCCGTCTGCCGTGGCATTCTTCGCGAGCCTGCCAAACTGGCCGTCCAGCCAGGTGAAATAGTAGGTTTGGCCAACCCACATGATGGCCGCGAAAACATGGAACCAGCGCACCAGAAGGTTCAACCATTCGCGGATTGACGAAGTCAATTTTTACTCCATCGCGGACGAAGCGCTTTAGCTCAGCTTCCCCGGTAAGTTGTATATCCGTTCGGACTCAGAAGCAGCGCAATGTGAAAATGAGATTCGTTGTCTCTTGCCCGAAACGTTACTTCCGCTACCGGATACAGCGCGTTGATTTGCTTTTGGGAATAGTAACTGCCAGTGTCAAAAATCAAACGGTAAACTGCCGCGGACATCTCTTCGCTCTCCCGGAGCAACTGGGCACATCGGCCATCCTGATCGGTGATCTCGGAGTTCAAGACCTTCCAATCTCCGTCTGTCTGCTTTTCCAATCGCACGGGAACCCCGCTGGCCGGCTTGCCATGAACAAGATCCAGAATGTGAGTTGAAATGCGTCTCATGCTTTCATCCCTGGAGCCATTTGTTCAAACGGATTTGCGTGATCTGCCGTTGTTGTTCGGCGGCTTCGCGGAGCTCAGTCTCCGCGTCGTTCTCGAGCCGGCGTTGACAAATTTCCAGAATCTCAGAGGCGGACTTCCCTGAAGCGCACACGATAAAGATGCGATTGAAGCGCCGCTCGTACTCCTGATTCGCAATCGCCAAAGCAGATTTCACAGCAGCCTCGGTTCCCGCTACATTGCGTTGTTCTTGCGCCGACCATTCTACCGACTGCGCAAGGGAAGCGGTGGGAGCTGGCAACTCTCCGATTCGGGGATGACTGCGGAACGCCTCCATCCAGTCTGATCGTCCTAAATTGTCCCAAGTCTCATCCGCGGCGGCCAGGAGCGCGGTTTCGTCACGGAAAGGTCTTCTGTCCACCATCACTTCGGCCCACGCCTTGGACCCACAGCACGGCAGAATTGCTCTCAGGGCTTGGTCGATGGGAAGAGAGTTCCATCGCGCCAGAAAATCTTTCCTCTCGCCGCTTTCGGCGAACGTCGAACTCGGCCGCTTAAGAAATTCAACGACAAGATTGCCCGCCACTGCTGAACGATATCTTGCGGTTGATCGAATATCATCGATCGCACGAATCTCAGCGGCGGCTGCATTCTTTGCGGATAACAACAAATCGGAATCAAGGCGCTTCCCTTTTACTGCTTGCTCAGTCTCCTTGAGGCGAAGCGGCACCGACGCCACGCTTCCCAGCGCGATGTGAGCGTCTTCAACGATCCCATCTGCCAGACGGCCTATCGCGGCGATACACACCTTCGAGATTGCCTGGGAATTGCGAGCGCCCACCTTTCGGGCATAGCTGAAATATCCTGCAAATCGTCGCGGCAGGCATACGGACTGAACGAGTTCATCCGTCGCCAGCAAAGTTTCCCTGTAGCCAGTGTGGAAGCTTGCATAGGGCACC
Source organism: Candidatus Sulfotelmatobacter sp. (assembly GCA_049693675.1). Taxonomy (GTDB): domain Bacteria; phylum Acidobacteriota; class Terriglobia; order Terriglobales; family Acidobacteriaceae; genus Sulfotelmatobacter. The sequence goes on from JBAVQD010000068.1 coordinate 4,345, forward strand.
CGGCGCTCACTTCGCAGTGATACGAGAACCAACTCCGCTTCGTACACCAGCAACGCGGGCAAGGAATCTGCCGCGGGCGACGCGTTCACAATATTGCCGCCAATCGTTCCTCGATTCTGGTTGGCGATTCCGCCGGTCCAACCTGCGGCACTATGCAGGAGTGGAAACTCCCGCCGAACAATATCGTTGCCGCGAAGATCGGTGTATGTACATCCCGCGCCGACCAGAATTTCTTTTGCCGTAATCTCAATGCGACGTAATTCCGGGAGATTCCAAATGCTGACGAGTTTGCGTGCGGAAAGCCTTCCGGCTGCGTATTGCACCATCACGTCGGTGCCTCCCGCAATTGGAAGCCATGCAGCCTGCCTATCTGCGAGCAACGAAACGACGGCACGAAGGCTGCCAGGCGCGACTATCTCGTATTCGGAAGGATGCGATCTCATGCGGTCGCCTTGCGACGCGATGCTTCGGCCACGGCCTCGATAATCTGACTGTAGCCCGTGCAGCGACAGAGATTGCCGGAAAGGCCTTTCCGGATCTCCTCCAATGTGGGCTCAGGATTTCCGTTTAATAAATGCACTGCTGCGAGAATCATGCCCGGAGTACAGATACCGCACTGCGCACCGCCATGCTCGAGAAATGTCTGCTGCAAAATGTGCAGCGTATTCCCTGCTGCAATTCCTTCGATGGTTACAATGGTTGAGCCCTGCGCTTGAAGTACAGGAATAAGACAACTATTCACCAGCATTCCATCCATGAGAATCGAACATGAACCACACTCACCTTCACCGCATCCTTCTTTTGTGCCGGTCAATTGCAGTTCGTGGCGCAAGACGTCGAGCAGACGCTCCATCGGATGAGCCTTCACGGCTTTCGGGTCGCCGTTGACGACGAATGAAATGCAGGCTTTGGAACGGCTTTCGCGCGTGTCCGTCATTGTGGCTGGACCTGACCCGTTGACACAGTTCTTACTTTTTAGCAGTTACGATGACCGCATCCATGATGTCTTCCGGCAGCAGAGGGATGGAATTGAAAGGAACTCCAAGCGCATTTGAGACCGCGTTGATGATCGCCGGAGCCGGACCATCCATTGGAAGTTCGCCAATTCCCTTCGCTCCATGCGCGCCATGGATGTTGCCTAACTCTTCGAAGAACACGCGAATCGGTGGCATGTCTGATGATGTCGGGATGATGTAGTTCGTCATCTGGCCATTCTGCATGCGTCCGTTCTGCCAAACTACCTTTTCATAAAGGCTGAATCCGATCCCCTGCGCGACGCCGCCGATAATTTGGCCGCGTGCCAGAAGGGGGTGCAGGACTTTGCCAACTTCCTGGAGTGCGACGAAATCGTCCACAGATACGCTATAGGTGATCGGATCGACCGTAACTTCGGCGACATAAACTGCCCAGGCAAATGCGGCGTAAGCCTCTCCACGATACTTTTCATCGTCCCAAAAAACATCGGCTGGAGGCTCGTAACGCGACCATGAGCGGAATTGACCATGGGCAGCAACATATTGTTTGCAGGCGGCGCGAAACTCCTCCGCAGTATACGTTTCACGAAGCAGGTTAGACGAAAGCAGCGTCTGCTTAATTCCTAAAGCTGCGGACTGCACCAACTTCCCCACCACCATCACCGTACGAGAAGCAACGGTGGGACCACTGTTGGGAACCTCAAGAGTGTCCGCCTGGGCTACGCTCACTTTCTCGTACGGCAGACCAAGAGCTTCAGCTGCAATCTGACTGAGAACAGTTTTTGTTCCTTGCCCAAATTCAGTGCTCGAAACCAGGACGCGTACGTTACCGTCGGCGCAACCTTCGACACCGACTACAGAACTGAGATAGCGCTCGCCTGACCCGGTAAATCCGGCGCCGTGCAAAAATGCAGCAATGCCCATGCCCTTCTTAGTAGTGCCGTCCCGATTCTCGTTTGCGAATCGCCTCGTCTTGGAGTGATAGTCCGAAATTTCCAGAGCACGATCGAGCAACTTTGACAGATCAATCGGTTCGCGCACGACCTGTTCTGTGGTCGTGGTTTGCCCCGGCTGCAGAAAATTATGCCGACGGATTTCGACGGGACTAAGACCTACTTGTTGCGCAATTCGATCCATGTGCCGCTCCATGGCAAACAAGCTCTGCGGAGCGCCGAAGCCGCGAAAAGCTCCGTGGGGCGGTGCATTGGTGGCAACCGCTTTGGCGCGAATGCGAATATTCGGCCAGTAATATGGACCGCCTGCGTGAATCGCTCCCCGAGAAAGGACCACGGAGGACAATGTTGCGTAGGCTCCGCCGTCAATTGTAAAGTCGATCTCGCCGCCAAGAATCTTGCCGTCTTTACTGACCGCTGTCCGATGGCGAGTGCGCGAGGGATGCCGTTTGGTTGTCGCCGCCATGTCTTCCATCCGGTCATAAATAATCTTGACCGGTTTCCCCGACTTCATCGCGAGCAGCGCCGCATGCGCGGCGATCATCGACGGATACTCTTCCTTACCGCCGAAAGCTCCTCCGGTTTCCATCTGCACGACACGAACTTTTTCCGCCGGCAAATTGCACAGCGCCATCAGCGCCTTATGAATGTAGTAAGGACATTGCAGCGAGCCCCACACGGTGATTCCTTGGGAAGCATCAAAGGCCGCGATCATTCCATTGTTTTCGATGTAAAGCTGTTCCTGCGCGCCGGTCGTGTACTCGCCTTCGACAATGTAGGCAGCCTTCTCCCAAATACCATCGACCTTGCCTTTCTCGATTAAATAGGTTTTAAAAATGTTGTCCTTACCCCAGATAATTTCCGAGCAGCGCTCGCTTTCTTCAATCGTAAAGATGGCCGGCACGGGCTCGTACTCAATCGATATCGCTTCAACCGCCTGGGGAAGGAGATACCGATCGGGATGAGCCAGCAACAGAATGGGCTCTTCGGGGTGATTAACGACTTCATGCGCGAGACAGGGCTGATCGTCTCCGATGAGCGCGATGCAATTCTTTCCGGGAATATCTTTTGCAGAGACGATGACGAATTCATTCCAGACAATGCTGCCGCCGAATGTGATTTGTCTGATCCGGCCACGGGGGATCCGGCTGCGAACGGTTGCGCCGAACAGCATGTTGGGCAAAACCATATCGTCGACGTACTGGGACCTGCCAGTTACTTTGTCGCGTCCCTCTTTACGCGGCACCGAGTTGCCGACGATGTGATTGCTGTTCATTTCGTAAGCCAGCGGATAAGTTAGACCCGCGGATGGGATAGTGTAAGCCAGACTGGCTCTTTACGTCGCGGGAGTTTTGCAGCGAGCAGACGATTTATAGAGTCGACGCATCACGCGCACGCGCCTGAAATTCGCGGCCGGCGGGTTGTCCAGGAAACGTTTCGTCGCTGAACACGGGAGTCCCGCGCAGATAGGTTGCCCTCACCACGCCGCGGAGCGTTTCTCCCAGATACGCAGAGACCGAATGCCGATAGTGAAGTCTGTCGAGGCTCACAATGAATTCGCATTCGGAATCAAAGACGACGAAGTCCGCGTCGTATCCGGGCGCGATTCTACCCTTGCGCGTGTCGCAACCGGCGAGTCGTGCTGGTTCTGCTGACATCCAACGTGCCAAGTCCATTAACGTGAATCCTCGCTCGCTGGCTTCTGTCCACATGAGCGGCAGCGCGACCGACAAGCTCGCAATGCCACCCCAGGCGGTTCGGAAATTTTCTTCGGAGATGCGCTTCATCGCCGGTGGGCACGGCGAATGGTCGGTCACGACCATATCGATCGTTCCGTCTCTAAGACCTTCCCACAATCCCTCGCGAGTTTCACGGCTGCGAATCGGTGGCGCACACTTGCTTAGGGTTGAGCCCTTGGGGATGGTTTCAGCGGCGAGATGCAGATAGTGAGGACAGGTTTCCACGCTTACGGGAAGCCCTTCGGCGCGCGCGGCGCGGAGTCCCGAAAGCGCATGGCTTGTTGAGAGGTGAACGAGGTGTAAACGAAATCTGTATTCGCGACACAACGACAGCAGCATCCGGATTGCAGCCAGTTCCGCATCATCTGGCCGTGATTGAAGATAGGTTGAATAACAACTCCAATCGGCATTGGCCAGGGCTTCCGTTGCGCGATCAATTGGAGGAGCAAGTTCCGCGTGCACCAGGAGAGGCAAGCCTGTCCGGGCAATGTGCGGTAAAGCGGCTCGCAATTGCCTCTCCGTAACCATGGTAAAGCCGTCGATGCCCGGGTGGATCAGAAAGCATTTGAATCCTGGCACTCCGGCGACTGCCAGAGCTTCGATGTCATTTTGATTATCGTGGACAACGCCTCCCCACGCCGCCCAGTCGACGCGGCACTTACCTTGCGCAGCAGCCCGCTTGGCCGCAAGCGCAGCGACATTCGTAGTCGCAGGAAGACAGTTCAGAGGCATATCGACCAGCATCGTGTAGCCTCCGGCCGCGGCGGCTCGTGTCGCCGTTTCGAATCCCTCCCAGTCAGCTCGACCAGGCTCATTGATGTGAACGTGGGAATCGACAAGCCCCGGAAGAATGGCAGCGTTGCCGAAGTCATGGATTTCGTAACGCTGCGCCGGTACTTGGTCGCGGGGAACGATGGCTTGGATGTGCTCGCCTTCCACCAAAATGGCCGCGGGACGAATTCCTGCGGGCGTGACCACTCGATGTGACAAGTAAGCGCGCGAGTTCAAGTTGTCAGCCCTCTGGAGAATTTTTGATTCTTCAGCGAAGAATAATTCAGTGGCGCCACTCTACAACTAATTCTTCTCTGAATCCGAAACAACATTTTACGAAATTCCGGCTCCCGGCATATACTCGCTTCTCAGCGAAGCGGCTGCGAAAGTCCATGTCGACCGATTGCAAGTTCGCGGGTTGCTGACGCCGGCAGACCCTAACGATTGCGCACAGACAGAGAAATGCATGGATAACCCTTTCATGGCCCGCGCCATTCAGCTCTCAATCGAGAACGTCAACACCGGGCGCGGTGGACCTTTTGGCGCCGTTGTAGTGAAAGCCGGCGCGATTATTGCTGAAGGTGCCAATCAAGTTACTTCCACGAATGATCCTACAGCGCACGCGGAGGTTGTCGTTATCCGCGAGGCGTGCAAGAAACTGGGTGCTTTCGATCTTGAGAGCTGCGAAATCTACACTTCCTGCGAGCCTTGCCCGATGTGCCTGGGGGCGATCTACTGGGCTCGTCTCTCTCGCGTTTATTTTGCCAATGCCGATGCCGATGCATCCAGGATCGGATTTGACGATTCGCTGATCTACCGCGAAATCGCGCAGCCGCATTCGAAACGTAAAATACCGATGGTGCAGATGATGCGGGAAGAAGCGTTGGCTGCTTTTCGTGCGTGGGAAAACAAACCGAACAAGATCACATATTAAATCAGTGGCAACGACCTCAGTCTGAGTCCAGGAGGGATCGTTTGATCGATCGCTATTTCAAACTCACCGAGCACCAGACTTCCGTGAAGCAGGAGATGCTGGGCGGCCTCACCACCTTCGTAACGATGGCTTACATCGTTGTGGTGAATCCGCAGATCCTCGCCCAGGCTGGAATGCCGCCGGATGGCGTGGTGTTTGCGACCTGCGCTTCGGCGGCCGTCGCGACCTTGGTGATGGGACTCTATGCCAACTATCCAATCGCCTTGGCACCGGGAATGTCGCTGAACGCCTACTTCACTTATTCGGTTTGCCTCGCCATGCATGTTCCCTGGCGGACGGCGCTGGCGGTGGTCTTTTTCTCCGGCGTGCTTTTCCTTGTGCTGACTGTGACAAAGGTTCGCGAACAGATTGTCAACGGAATGCCTGACTGCCTGAAGCACTCGACCGCGGCTGGGATTGGCATGTTCATCGCTTTTGTCGGACTACGAAATGCGAAGTTAGTGGTCGCCAACTCGGCGACCTATGTTGGTCTCGGCAGCTTCGCTGACAAAGAAGTGCAAACCGCTTGCTTTGGCTTGGGCCTTACGCTGATCTTAATGTCGCGAAAATTCCATGGTGCAATCTTGATCGGTATTTTTGGCACAGCGCTGCTGGGAATTTTGAGAGGGATCACGAGTTGGCCGGCGGCTGTCTTCTCCATGCCGCACCCGTCCTCAACTTTTCTGCAGCTTGATTTTCGTGGCGCAACTCATCTCGGCTTACTCGAAATTCTTTTCGCGTTTCTGTTTGTTGATCTGTTCGATAACGTTGGCACTCTCGTGGGGGTGTGCGAACAAGGCGGATTCATTAAAGACGGCAAAATTCCCCGAGTGGGCCGGGTGTTGGTGGCGGATGCCGTGGGAACTGTTGTGGGCTCGCTGACCGGAACTTCGACCGTAACCAGCTACATCGAAAGCGCAGCTGGGGTTGCCGCCGGCGCGCGCACCGGTCTGAGCAATGTGGCGGTCGCCGCACTTTTCATGCTGGCAGCATTCTGCTCACCACTGGCCACTGCGATTCCGGCTTATGCAACGGCTCCAGCCCTGGTTTTAGTTGGGGTACTGATGACTCAGTCCATCGCGCAGATTAACTGGCAGGAATTCAGCGAGGCCGTTCCCGCTTTCATCACCATGCTGGCCACGCCTCTCACCTTCAGCATCGCGACCGGCCTCAGTCTCGGCTTAATCTCTTACACCGTGGTTAAGGTTGCGGCGGGCAAGATCCGCGAAATTAACGCGCTCGTGTGGATTCTCACCGTGTTGTTCGTTCTGCGCTACATCTACCTGGCCAATGCTTAGCGAAAATGGCTGGCAACATATTCGTCGCGCTGCGAAACAAACTTGCATCTAAAGCCCTGATGTTCCCCTATACGAAACGAGCCTTAGCGAGGACCTATCACGACGTTTTCAAGAATCAGACCTTTCAGGCCGCGGCGGCACTCTCCTATTACTCGATCTTATCCATATTTCCCGCTCTGATTCTCTTATCGGCCGTGATGTCCTATATTCCTCTGCCCAATTTTTTTCCCGATGTGCTGGTCGCGATCGGGCGGGTGGCGCCGCCCGGCACAATGTCGACGGTAATTGCGGTCCTCAAAGGCACCAATTCGGGGGCATGGCTTTCCTTGGGCACGCTCGGCACCCTATGGGTAGTTTCTTCCGCCTTCGATGAACTGATTGAAGCTTTGGACGCGGCCTATGAAGTGGACGACCAGCGGCCCTTCTGGAAGACGCGACTGCTGGCGGTGGGCCTGGCCGCACTCACGGCTTTTTTTCTTACCTGCGGAATCGCGGCGATGATTGTTGGACCCCGGCTTGGCGACTGGCTTGCTGTTCGACTTTCTCTTTCAAGCATTTTTATATTCCTCTGGCCTTTCATTCATTGGACCCTGGCCGTAATCTTTGCAGTTCTCGCGGTGGAGACAATTTATTTTCTCGCTCCCAATGTAAAGCAAAGCTTCCGTGTGACTTTGCCTGGCGCCGTACTTTGTATCGGTTGCTGGATGGGGCTGTCGTATTTGCTGGGGATTTATTTCCGCTACTTTGGAAATTACAATCGAATCTATGGAACCTTGGGTGGAGTGATGGCACTCATGACCTGGCTCTACTGGGCGTATTTCATTCTGTTGGCTGGCGGCGAGCTCAACGCGGAACTGACAAAGGAGCTACGTCCCTCACGTTTGTCTGCGAAGGGCGCCGTTCGCGAAACAAGTGGGCCAGCAAAAGTACAGCTTTAGACTGTTCTGCGAAGGTTCGACCCGCCTATCGAGTGTGGCATCAAAATTTGGTGTGGTATTTGCCGTCTACCGAAACTCCACCCACTTCATCTCGCGTGACGCTCATCGACCAGCGTTTGTTGATCCGGTAATCGCCTTGGACGATCTCGCTTCCGGGCTGCGACAAATCGGTTGAAAACGTAAATAAAAAATTCTTCGTCACGCGCTGCTGAATGGCAACCCGCGCAGAGGGGTTTTGATTTCCTCCAAGGAGCGGATCGACCTGCAGGGCAGAAATGCCGGCGAGATGCTGGATGCCGCCCGTGACCTGACCGGCAACTTGCGAAGCGATCATCGAATCCGTGCTCTGGCCGGCGGCGGCCGCTTCTTGAGTGGTCTGGCCATTGGCAATCAGATTGATGATGTCGGCCGTCGCCAGCGGAGGATCTGATGTGTACGATGTGGTTAACTTGTCAAAAGGACCGCGCAAGGTAAGGGTCAACTTATACTGCTCGACCGTGGTCGTAACTGAGACATTCAGCACCGGCTCGGTCTCAGCAGGATTGTCGAAAGTGATGATGCCGCGTTGCAGTTCGTATCGAACGTTGCGGTAAAAGAACTCTCCGGAAGTGAGGTCAGTGCGACCGATAATTACTGGATTGGCTGCCGTGCCTACCACCTGCAGATTTACCTGGCCTTCCACGCTGATTTGAGAACTGGTCGCGCTGAGGTTACTTTTTGACTGAACGCCGACCGCGAGTTTGATGTTATCGGCCAAACCGGGCTGAGCTGGAATGTCGCTTCCGTTAAATTGATCGCTGAATTTCGAAAGATCAAAATCAGGAGTAAACGAAAGCGTATCGATCAGCACGCGGCCATTCAAAGTCGACGCATCTTTCGTTCCACTTAGAACCAGGTTGCTATCGAGGAGCGCTCGTACCCCGGTCGGATAGCGCAGTCGCACAGACTTGCTTTGCAGCGAAACATTGAATTGCAAGTTCGGATTGTAGGCGATCGAACCGCCTAGGGACACCTGGCCGCCTCCCATCTGACCCTCAAGGCTGGAAATCTGCAAGCTATTATTGCTGATGTCGAGAGTGCCATTCACTTTCTCCACTCCAAGTGGCGCAGCAGGTGTGGATATGGCGACGTCTTGCAGATGCACTTGTCCTTGCACCTGCGGTTCCTTCGCTGTGCCTGAAGCATGAACGTCCAGCAAGAGGGTTCCGGAGCTTTGGAGATCGGGATCTGCGATGCGAAGAATTCGAACATCGATCGAGCCTTGTGCAGTGAGATTAGGAGCTGCGTTTCCAGCGAGAGGAATACGGCCTTGCACGCGCAAAGAAGTATCGGTTCCACGGAATTCCACCGGCTGCAAAGTTATCACCGAATTCGCGTAGTCCATGCGGATCGGGCTGGCAGCGCCGATTTCGAGCGATTGATAACTGGCTTTGAGGATTGGCAAGGTAAGGTGGGCTTCAACTCGCGATTTATCCTTCAGCGGCCCCTTCAATGTCGCATGAAGTTCAGTCTCACCCTGAAAACTTTCCGGCAAACTCGGCAAGTACATCGCAATCAGGGGATCGAGCGGCACCCTCGTCGTATCGATGACAGCCTCGGTGTAATATTCTCCGCTCAGATTGACGTCAACCTTCGAATGCAAGGAAGCTTGAGCAACCTGCGAATCCAGGGATAACTCTGCACTTTTGTTAGCCACATGCAGTTGCGCTTTTATCTGGGAAATCGACTTATCCCGAAGATGCAGTTGGGGAAGCTCCAGTGCCGCCGTCAATTCAGGATTACTCAAGGTTCCCGCTCCGCTGGCAGTGATCGTCAGGGCGCCGGATATTCCAAGATTCTTGGCTTGCACGGTCTGCAGCTTCTGCAACGCCAGCGACGGAGCGCTGAGATGTACAACGTAGGCCTTGGTTTCAGGCGTGTAGGAAATATTCCCATTTACCGACCCGGCCGGCAGGTTGAGATCGAAGCTAGACGTCAAAGAAAGTCTATCCGCATGGAAGTCGGCCTTAAGATGCTGGATCGGTTCATCGTAAGCGCGCGCATTGTTAATGGTCAGAGAGCAGGTCCCGATCGGCTTCAGTTGAGAACCATGAAGAGTAATCTCCGCGGACAAGTCACCAGAAACTGGGTAGTCGACATTTGCCAGCCGCTGCAAATCGCCCACCGACATGCGCTGTATCGACAAATTAACCGCGATCGGATTCGCCGGAAGGTAGGACCAGTGCTGCAACCCGACCTCGCCCCTGATAGATGCCTTGCCTTGATGCGCACTGATGAGCGACGCATTCTGCAACGAGATGCCGGAAGAATCTGCTTCAACAGCAAATTTCGCACTGCTCCAGGCGCTCCCCTGCACCTGCAGATTCTCTGCATCGAACTTCCCCGAGAATTGAGGATTTTTGAGAGAGCCTCGCACGTTCGCGTTTAGTGAACCGACGCCCGCAATCTCCAGCGTTTGCTGAGGGCCTCCGGGTACGGCCGAAATCAACATTGCAAGCTGATGCAGATCGGCGGTGTTGGCTTGAATCTGTAAGCTTGAGCGATTGCTGACTTCACCTTGCACGGCGATCGCGGTGGAAGGAATGTGCAGCGAAGTTTCACGAAAAGTTAAGACGTTTTTCGGGCCGTCGTAAGTTGCGTGGATCGATCCATCCAGCGGGATCGCATTGGAGGTCGCAGCCGTATCACGTGCTGGAGCCGCTTTCAGCGCTAAGTCTGCGCGGGCGCGAACATTGTTGAAGCTGCCCGTCCACGAAGCATTGACGTTACCGTCGAGGGTGCTCAGCAAGCGCACACGTTTGACTTCCGCTATTCGAAGAACGTGCTGTGCGTCCTGCAGCGAGATACCTCGCAACGAGGCTTGCACCTGAGTCTCAGGCAGCGCGCTATCAAGATTTTTTATCTCGGCATCGGCGGAGATTCGCCCACCAAGCGTTTCGAAGTTCACGCCGTGCGCCTGCAGGGTGCCGTTTGCCAGCTTGTAATACCCCTGAAGGCGGCGGACATTCAGGCGCCCTTCAGGCAATGACGCCGTCAACGCATCGCTGTTTATCTGGCCCTCCATGGAAAGCCCGCGCAAGAGAGGCTGACCGTCGGCGCTTTGGTAGTGCACTGCTCCGGATAGCGACACGTCGCCGTCGGACGCGGCAGGATGCAGCATGGGAGAAAACTCCTGCGTACGAATGCGGACATCGTAGCGGCCATCCATGATCGGATTGCTGTAATTGGTGATGTCAGAGTGCAGCGAAAGCGAAGAATATCCAACCTTCAGCAAAGCCGATTCCAGCGAAAATCGAGCAGGAGTCGCGCTGAAGCGAGCATCGAGGCTGTGAGGGAAAACTGGTTCAGTCCCGTAGCGAATGCGACCGCCATCGTATGAAAGCGTCCCGCGATATTTTGTTTCGAGCGGCTCAAAATGAATTTCCGTCTCCAGATCGTACAGGTCTGCATCGAGGGGAACAGACGCATTGTCGTAATTGATCTGGCCGTTGGTCAGCAGCACATGCCGTGCGGCGAGTTCGAAAACATTCATGTTGCCGCTGCTTTGTCTCTGTGGAGGTTGTGGCAGATTGCTCTTTCCTTCGCGATTGATTCGGACATAGGCAACCGGATGTTCAATGAACAGTTCGCTGAGAGTGACTTTGCGGCGAAGGATAGATTGAATCTTCAAACCAACGGTTAGTTCGTCGACGTGCAGCAACGGGGGCTGGCCGGCGGCCTCGGTGCCGTGAACCGTGATGTCATGAAGATGGGCTGTGAGGGTTGAAAGTTTGAAGTCGAAGTGGCGAATCTCCGTGCGGCTGCCAGTGGATTGGTTCACATCTTTCACGATTGTGCGAATGGCGAACCTTTGAAAACTGGCCGTGCGTAGAAACAGAAGTCCACAGGTGACCGCGACCGCGATCAATACGGCTAAAATGGCCAGAGTCCAACCGATAATCCGCCGCCATCGCATAATCGTCTTCTAGAATGCCTGCCCTAACGTGATGAAATACTGTGTGGGGTTGATGCCGGGCACCGGATTCAGGTTGCGACCCAGATCGATTCGAATGGGGCCGATGGGAGTTGCGTAGCGCAGGCCAATGCCAATCGTATTGGTATAGTTGCTCGCGAAATTATTGAAATTGATAGCGCTGTAAACGTTGCCGCCGTCGTAGAAGACAACTCCTCCCAGATTTTTCATGATACGAAGCGGGAATCGCACTTCCGAATTAAAAATGAATAACTGCCTGCCGCCCACCGGCACCGTGACGTTCACACATCCTGTCTGATTCTGCAGCACATTGCAAAAAGGCACGATGCGTTGCGGACCAGCCTCATCGATGGGGAATCCGCGAAGCGAGGTTCCTCCTCCAGAGAAATAAAGCTGGCTAGTAGGAACAAAACTTCCGGCCAACGGCTTTGCCAATCCAAGGCGAAGACTATTCGCGAACACTACGGAATGGAATGGCTTGTAGAAAGCATACTGCCCAAACAACTTTGCAAAAGTCGCGCTGGAACCAAACGGCCCCGGCGTAATGCTCACATTCAGAGTCGCGAAAACACCACGGTGGGCATCGAGTGGTTTGTCTCTTGTGTCTCGTATAAGCGTGCTCGAGAGCGTTGAAAGATGAATATTCTGGTCTTGCGGCAGCACAAGTTCCGGAACCAGCAAGTGCGATAAAACTGTTTTGTTGAAATCGTAACGAAGCTGCAGGCGGGTATGTGTCTTTCGGCTGAGAAGCTTCTCTACTTGAAATGACAGATCGCCGAGGGTCGCCGCGAAGAGTGGATTTTCGGTGGTTCGCTCAACGGAAAAACTGGTCAAAGAACTCCAGCTTGAGCCGAGAAAGTGGGGCTGCAGATAGCTGGTAATGGCCCGTTGGTCGAGCCGCGAGAGCAGAATCGAGCCGCCGGCTGTTTCGCCTAGCCCCCGCATATTCCGGCGCGTCAATTCGATCGAACCGATGGGGCTAGCGTACGTCGCTTGGCTGGGAGCAATCTGATTGTTCCCTATGCCGATCGTGGGAAGCCCGGGAACTGCGACCGTACCCGTGGGGATATTTCCGCCGCGATGGGAAACTTCGAACCCAAAGCCGTAGGTGATCTCGTTGCGCTGGGTTTCATGCACTTCAACGAGCGTGTCTGCCTCACTCTGGTCTGTAATTGGCTTTCGCGGACCCACGCTCGACCAATCGAAGATGTTCAAGTCGTAGAGCCGGGTCTCCGCCGCCAGCATCTTATCTTTTCGCATCGGAGTTTCGGCAGGCAGGTTCGTCGACTTCTCCAGCAGTGACAGGCGCGTGTGATGCTGGCCCAAGTAAATCACTTTGCCCACCCGCACCATCTGGTGCTCGGCAATTGCATAGATTACGTCTACCCGGTGAGTATTTTTTCCGAGACGATGGACAGTAGTCGTCACTTCCGCGTTGGGATATCCCCGGTCCAGGTAAGTCGCCGATATGCGATTGCGATCGTCGGACAACTGCCGGGATGAAAATGGAGCGCCAGATTTTAGCTCGAAGCCTTTGGGAGCGGTTAGCTGGTCTTCCGGAATGCTATGGTTACCGGTCACTGCGACGTGATCGACGATTGTCTGCTCGCCTTCAGCAATGTCGAAAACAACATCGATCTTCGACCCGTGTTGGCTAACCTGCGGCGTAACTTTGGCGTCTTCGTAACCCTTATCCCGATAATAGGCGGTAACGTTATCGGAGCTCTGTTTGATGATCTTCTGGCTGATGCTGCCATGTGTCCACAGATGAGAGCGCTTGATCTGGACCAGAGGCGAAAGATTTCTGGCTTGTATCCGATGGTTCCCCGCGAAGGATATTCGATCCACTTTGTACTTGATACCGCGATCAATTTTATAAATGAGGACGATGCGATCTGATTCCCGCTGCAGGTCGGACGTTACGCTGGCGTGGAAAAAGCCCTTTTTCTGGAAATAATCGGTGAGATTCTGTTGGCCCTCTTGCACCAGATCCGCATCGATTGCCCCCTCGGAAAAAATCGGGATGAGCTTCTTCATTTGCCGTGCGGACATGAAAGGGATCCAGGACAATCGGGCGCCCGTGGTGCGGACGATTACTATTGGGCCCAGTTCCACCTTGAAAGAGACGTCCACCCGGTTGCTATCCGAATGATATTTCGGCGGATTTTCTTCGATTTTGCTGGCTAAGCGGTGTTGATGTACCAAGTATTTCTTCAGCAGCGAAGTCGCCGCTTTAATTCGTTCTGGGGTGTATGGCTTCCCTGTTTTCAGTAATGCTCCGGTAAACCGGGCTCGCAGCGATCGCATTTTGTGGAGTAACCAAGCTTGCTCCGGGCCGGTGGGGCCGTTTATTTCCACACTACCAATGCGAGCTTGTTTGCCGGTTTGCACAATGAAAGTGATATTCACTAACTGGTTCGCATCGTCGATTTGCGCTTCGGAGTGAACGTGCGCCTGAAAGTATCCATTTTGTTGAAGAAACTGCGAAAGGGCCGCTTCCGCAACGGGGAGGCGTGCCTGGTCGTAGGGGTCCTGAGTTTGAAGATTTGCGACCTGCAACAGACGTGTGTAGGAAAATAGTTTTGCGAGTCGCTGAAAATCGATGATTCCCAGGTAGTAAGCGGGCTCGAGAATAAAATTGAGCCGCAAACCCGCAATGTCTGGAATCACATTGACGGTCACCTTTTCAAATCCTCCGGCGCGCTGCAAAGCGGGAATGCTGGCTTCTACCGCCGCCTGGGAGTAGGGCTGCCCCACCTTTTGTGACACAACAGAGCGCAGCGGCTCTACGTCGCGGCGCGGATTGGCGATCAGGTCAACTGCAGTAACCGTTTGGCCCTCGTAAAAAGCTTCGGGCCCAGTGGATGCAACCTGAGCCGCGGCACTGACGAGCGAAATAAGGATTAAGAAAAATAATGCTGGCAAACGCATAAGGCGCCGGTCGAAATGGTTCCAGCGGCCCCCGCCCCACAACTCTTGCTCTAACCAGCGAGATGGGTTTGGCTTTCGGGAGCAGCCTACTCTGCAAGCGAAGCTATGGGATGCGGACCCGTGAGGAGAAGTTGGTAGTACCCACTCTGAACCTACCAACTTTGAAGCGGAAACGTCCTAGCCCGCCAGAATCTCTGTGGTTAAATCAAAGCATGTTCGCGCGCAAGATTCGTGTTGAGTATGAAGACGAGAAACAGCAGAGGCAGCCCTGCCCACTGAAGTGGCTCGACAGCTTCTCCATGCGGAATTTTACCAACGCCAGTGTGTTTGATGACACACTGCCCATCGCCAACGGAAAGATGGAAATTGGTACAGGCGTTCCCCTGGAGAAACTTCAGGGAGCCATGGAGGACTGGTTTCGGCGCAAGAGCTACCTGCCTAAGAATTCAAAATTGGTCCTGAAGGAGGAAATCTAGTGGATACTTGCCGTCTCATCATACGGAGGATATATCTGCCATCTTTAGGAGTTTTTTACGCAACTTCGGAGGGTGCGGAAACATCTCAGGGTTCAGATGCATCCATATACGGCGTAGTTGGATGTTTCTGGAATGGCAGCTGAGTTGCGCTAGAGTATTTCTGAGGTGCGGATGATGAGTTACAGAACTCTCCCCCCAATATCCGGCACTTACCAATCGGGCGTCGCTGCGCCGTCGAATGAACGACAGTGGGCGGAAACGCAACCAACCTGGCCGCAGATGCGGTTCTCCGGCCCGTGGTCAGCTTACGATTCCGGAATATCCAGCCAACCTCAGTGGAATAGGATTGCAGGCTTAGCCCTAGCGGCCGCAATCAGCGTGGGGGGATGGTCCGGCATCGCCTTGCTGGTCGGTTACCTTTGGAAATAACGGCATTCGAAATAACGGATTCGAATCGCTGGTCTCGAGGTCTATCAAACCTGCAAATTCACTTTTCATAATGCAATAACGACATCACGTTGTAGCCCTGGAGTTTCTCTCGGCCGCGAAGGAAGTCCAGTTCCACGACAAAGCCGAGGCCGGCAATCTCTGCGCCTAGCATAGAAGCCAGCTTCGCCGTGGCTTCCGCCGTGCCGCCAGTGGCCAACAGATCATCGACGATAAGCACGCGCTGACCTTTCTGGATCGCATCCTTGTGCATCTCCAGCGAGTTGGTGCCGTACTCGAGCGCGTAATCGAACTTCACCGTCGCCGCGGGAAGTTTTCCCACCTTGCGTACGGGAACGAATCCGGCATTCAGGCGATAGGCCAGGGCAGGGGCGAAGATGAATCCGCGGGCTTCCATGCCGAGGACGAGATCAATCTTCTGGGCGACGTAGTGCTCGGAGAGCCGGTCGACCAGAGTAGCGAAGCCGGTCTTGTCTTTCAGCAGAGTTGTGATGTCGTAGAAGAGGATCCCAGGCTTGGGGAAGTCGGGAACTTCGCGGATCAGTTGCTTCAATTGATCAGTATTGAGGTTCGAGTTGGCGGACAATCTACCACGCTCCTTCGATGCGGAATGAATTCAGTCCAGCAACCGGGCCGGCTTCGGAATCTTCCACGGCATCCACACGTGCGGCACGCGGCCCTTCGCGCAGGCGTGAACGTAAAGCAAAGAGTTGATCGCGGGTCCCCTGGGCCAGAACTTCCACGCTACCGTCGGCGTTGTTGCGCACCCAGCCAGCAATACCCAGAATGTGCGCCTCGCGCTCGACAAACCAGCGGAAACCGACTCCCTGCACGCGTCCGCGAATTACGAGGCGGCGAGCTTCGATTGGTTTTTCGCTGGGAGTCATAACGAAAAATTGTTGATTTCTGATTTTGATTGCTGATTCAAAACCTTTCGATTTTTCGAGGGAGGTTCGGTTCTTAATCAACAATTAAAAATCAGCAATCAACAATGGGTGTCCCTACGCCCGCGACAAATACACACCTTCAGCCGTATCAACCTTGATTTTCTCGCCTTCGTTGATGAAGGGCGGCACCTGCACCACCAGCCCAGTCTCGGTCTTTGCGGCCTTGGTTACACTGGACGCGGTCGCGCTCTTCAATCCGGGTTCGGTCTCAACCACGGTCAGTTCCACCGTCTGCGGGAGTTCGATGCCGACAGCTTTGCCGTCGAAAAACTCCACTTTGATCTCCAGGTTGGCGATCAAGTAGTCAACAGCGTCCCCGAGAACTTCTTTGGTCAGGTGGGTTTGCTCATAGTTCGACGTGTCCATGAAGTAGTAGCTGTCACCATCAGCATAGAGAAACTGCATGTCGACTTCATCTACGTTGACTTTTTCGATGGGATCAGGCGAGCGGAAGCGATGCTCGAACATGGCGCCGGTGCGTAGATTGCGCAACTTGGCCTGGATAAAGGCCCGCAGGTTGCCGGGCGTCCGGTGTTCGACGCTGAATACGGAGTGCAGATCATTATTGTGCTTGATGATCATGCCGGGGCGCAGTTGTGTGGCAGGGATCGACATTGCTTGAAACTATCTCCTTCAAAATAAGTGCGGTTTGCAGAGCTGACGGAAGGCGGGCAGGCCACATTTTCCGCCGTACACGAGGACCGAATACATGATTCTACACTTCGCTCTCGAGAAAGGAAACCTTTCCCCAGGCCAATTCATCGCATGAACCCGAGTTCGTTCGAAGGTCTCGCAGCACCGCTTCCGCGGGACTAGAATTGTTTTTAGCTCTATTCCGGGCCCGTATGGCCTTGGGGAAGTTGCAAATGAAATGAGGTCGAATTATGAGTTCTGGACGTTATGAATCTTCGGACGGCACCAGCGTAGGAACCGCCATAACTTTTTTGTTGATTGGAATTGGAGCAGGAGCCCTGGCAGCCCTTGTGCTGGCGCCGAAAACCGGCAAGCAGTTTCGTCGCGACCTGAAGCGCGGTTATGAGGATGCCAAGGAGACGGTGCAAGACTGGACCGAAGAAGCGAAAGATCGAGTGCGCGACGCGACCGAGCGCGTACGCGATGTAGCCGAACGGGGCGCCAGCTTCGCCGACGACCTGCGCGAAAAAGCCGAACCCTTGCGGCGCGTCATCAATCGCCGGTAATTTGTGCGTCATTCGCTCGCGATGTCAGCTGAAGATCGCCACGAACATACCCTTGATTCGCCGCAGGAACCGGCGAGGAGCGGAGTTGGGCGGGGTTGACTCCTGAGGCCGGACAGGCGGCGGTTGAATCTGTATTCTGAGTTGCGTCTGCTGAGCCGAGGGTCCGATGACGGGGAGTGCCGCAGCCTCGTCCACGGGTGCTGGGGCTGCTGCGGAGCGGGTTTTTGCCTGAAAGACCAGAGGCGCGTCCACTTGAACGCGAATGTCGTTGGGACGAGAAGTCGGCACGGGCCGAGTCTCTGAGCCGCTGGACAATGTTTGCTCTCCTGTGCTGGTCAAGTTCGCTTGTCCACCGCCGTTCAACTCGCCAGCAGCTTTCGATGATGGCTTGCCTTCTGCGAGTTGGACGTTCTTTGGCGCCTCAGAGCTTGCCGGGGTTTGCGCTTCAGTTCGCATCACCGGCGTCGGTGGGGGGCAACCACATTCCAGCGGGATGTTGTGATCCACCCTGTCAATCTGTCCGGCGCGAAAAACCGCCTGCTCGGTCGGCTTGACCTGGTAGGTGCGGTCTCCCAACAACTCGGCAACGCTCGCCGAGGATCCGTTCCCGGACAGGCCTCTGACACAGGTATTGCCATGCGAGTCCGTACTGACGGCGAAGTCAAATTCCCCTGGCCCAGTGAACAGGATGCGGAAGTCGGGAGTAAGTACCGTGTCGGCTGACGCTCTGAGCGTGTAGTGCGTTTCCAGAGCGCCCGTACTCATGCCCAGCATCAAATCGTTCGCGTTTTTCGAAGGTGTTACCGAAACTGTCGTGCGCGGGCATATGCGAACTTCTCCACCTCGCGACAGGCGCAGCACCGTGGTATCTGGGCCGGTGGTCAAGGATGATCCAGCAGCGATCTGACTTCCTTCAACAGTGATATCGCCCGCACCCAGGCTGGCCGGCACTATCTCCGGGTTTTTCCCTCGCAGAGAAAGCGTTGTGGGCGACTGACGTGGCGATTTCTTGTTCGCGGCATTGTCTTCCGCGGCTCTCAGCCGTACCATTAACCGGTTTCCGGCCTCATCCCAGGTGTAGCTGTAGGGAGCAAGAAGATCGAGCACGATTCTGGCGATGGGAGGATTCTCTTGAAATTGTTCAGCGCGGATCGCGAGAATATTTTTCTGCTGGACATCCTGCATCAGATCGCCCCGTTTGTGCGGCAGACCTAACCGAGCATGCAGCAGATCTACGACGAGACGCGGCGGCGACTTCAGGAACTGGATCGACGGGACGGCCGGCTGGGTGGAGAGAATTTCCAGCGCAGGAGCGCCGCGCTCGATGACTACGCGCACACTGGTGACAAGAGTGATCTCAGGCTTTACAGGACCTTCTTGCTTCGCCGCTGGCTGGGTCCGATTTTGCGGACACGCGCGGGGCACAACAAGTGTTGCCAGGAGCGGAATAGCGATCAGGTGAAGGCGTGGTCGCAACAAAGAAATCCCCTCGAATCTGCCTAAGAGGAACATTATCATTTGCTGCGATAGCGGTGAAGTGGCGGGTCAGGTATGGACGGCGTGAAGATTTTCGGCAACCGCGAAAACTGCGGCTGCGTCAACTTTCAGGAATGAATTCGTATTCTTCAATGACCGCGGCCACGGCCATCTTGCCATTGTTCGCTCCATCGATACGTACCACTCGCCCTACGCACTGCACTCGAATGCTCTCCGTCAGAGTAATTTCGGGAGGCAATGTCAGGGTAAAGGCGATGGGCGACCCTTGCTCGATGGGCGAATCGAGATAGAGACAAATGCCGCGAGCGCTTACGTCCCGCAGTTGAGCGGGCTCGCACTGATCCAACCTTTCGCCGCGCGCCACGGATACGGGAATCCGAAGTGCGAAGCGCCGTGCGGAGCGTTTCTCCTGGGTTTCTACCATTCATCACTCCCAAGCCAACAAAACAGCGATTCAGTATTTCCCCGAGAATGACGGTTAGGGTACCCCGAGTCAATACCACCATCAGGCGGGGCGATGGCACCTTCTGGTACTCCGAAGCTGCTCAAGCATTCCCCGCTAAACGCAATTCTGGCTTCGCAGCAGTCAGTGGTAAGCTGAAATTCGGACATGCCAGTGGTCTTCGTTCTCGACAATTACGATTCGTTTACTTACAACCTGGTTCAGTATCTCGGGGAACTCGGCGCCCAGGTCGAAGTTCGCCGTAACGATCAGATTACAGTTTCCGAGGTTGAGGTAATGCAACCGGAGCGCATCGTCATCTCGCCCGGACCATGCACCCCTCAGGACGCTGGCATCAGCGTAGATCTGATTCGACGCTTCGCGGGGAAAATACCGATTCTGGGTGTGTGCCTGGGACATCAAGCCATTGGCGCAGCTTTTGGCGGGCAGGTGGTTCGCGCTCCTCATTTAATGCACGGGAAAACCAGCGAAGTGATGCACGATAACAAGAGCATCTTCCACGGCTTACCCACGCCAATGACGGCCACGCGCTACCATTCGCTTATTGTGGAAGAAAAAGACTTACCGGCCGAATTGGAAGTCAGCGCCTGGACGACGGAGAAAGATGGAACCCGCACGATCATGGGGCTACGCCACAGAAAGTTTGTCGTTGAGGGGGTGCAGTTTCATCCGGAGAGCGTGCTGACTGATGCCGGGAAGAAGCTGATGGAAAATTTCCTGGGGATGCAATCGTCAGCGTTGAATCACTGATTATTGTCTCTCGCCATTTCCACAGCTCGCAACAGCGCTTGCGCCTTATTCATGCTTTCCTGAAACTCGCTGGCCGGGTCGGAGTCGGCGACAATGCCCGCTCCCGCTTGTAGATAAGCGCGTTTGCCTTGCATCAGCATGGTCCGAATGCCGATGCATGAATCCAGATTCCCGGCAAAATCGGCGTAGAGGACAGATCCGCCATAAATGCCCCGGCGCACAGGCTCCAGTTCTTCGATAATCTGCATGGCACGGACTTTTGGGGCGCCGCTGAGCGTTCCCGCCGGAAAACAGGCGGCGAAGGCATCGAGCGCGCCGAGATCCTTGCGCAGCGTGCCTTCAAGCGCCGAGACCAAGTGCATCACGTGGGAATAACGCTCCACGTACATGAGGTCTTTCACTTTTACGGAGCCATATTCGCTGACGCGGCCCAGGTCGTTGCGGCCGAGATCAACCAGCATGACATGCTCGGCACGTTCTTTTTCATCGGTGCGCATCTTCTCTTCCAGACGCAGATCTTCCGCCTCGTCGCGGCCGCGTGGATGTGTGCCTGCGATCGGGCGGTACTCCAACTTTCGCCCGGTCACACGCACCAGCATCTCTGGCGAAGAGCCGAGAATCTGCGTCTCGCCCATTCGCAAGAAATAAAGATACGGCGAAGGATTCACTTGACGGAGAGCGCGGTAAAGGTCGAAGGGCTCGACCCCAGGGATGAAATCGAGCCGTTGCGAAAGCACTACCTGAAAAATGTCTCCGGCGGCGATGTATTCTTTGCAGCGCTCGACGCTGCGCAGAAATTTGGCGCGCGTAGTTCCGGAGTTGATCTTTAGCTTTCCCGGCTTGGCTTTTTTAGATTTGCGCCACATCGCTGGACGCAATCCCGCAGCCAGTTTCTTTTCCAGCGCGGCAATGTCGCGCAGCGCCCGGTCGTAAGCGAGCCGCGGGCTTTCGCGGGTAACGTCTGCCGTTGCTACGATGTGTATCTGGTGCCGCAAATGGTCAAAGGCCAGCAAGCGGTCGAAGAACATCAGTTCGCAGTCCGGCAGAGACAGGTCGTCCTTGGCGTGCTCGCCAATATTTTCCAGCTGTCGCACCACATCGTAGGAGAAGTATCCGACCGCCCCGGTGGTAAACGGTGGCAGGCCAGGAATCGCCGCCGGCCGATGCTCGCCGAGCAACTCCTTCACCACCTGAAACACGTTACCTTGGCGTTGCACGCGCCGCCGTCCGCGCTCAACCTCAATCGCACAGCCCTGTGCGCGCACTCGCATATACGGCCGCGCTCCAAGAAACGTGTAACGGCCAATTTGTTCGCCGCGCTCCGCCGACTCTAGCAGAAACGCGTGCGGCTCTTTCCGCGCAATCGCCAGGAATGCGGAGACAGGCGTGAGCAGATCAGCGCTCACCGACTTCACCACCGGGACGAGCGTCGCGGAACGCGCCAGACG